>JAVMKJ010000036.1:0-6556 GCA_031732855.1 Candidatus Competibacter sp. | reverse complement strand
TTTGGCGATTTTTCTATTTTTTTCATCAGCTTATCCATTGGCTGTCGGGAAGAACAAGTGATTATGTGGTTTCCGCCTATCTGCCACAACGTACCGTGGTTGACAGGAACTATTTGATCCTGCTGGATTTTACCAGCGGTATAACATTCATCGCCGGCCTTCCAACCCCAGAAGGCCCCACCCCGCTCGCCGTCTTCAGGAACTCGCCCATCGCGACGAGGCGCGGTTGGCGCAACAAAACATCCTGGCCGAGCAAAGCCCACAATTCTCGCCAGACTGCGCCTTTACCCGGACTGCTGTCACAAGTATAGCGTCTCGCCAGCGGATCGGCGGAGTTTGACCTCTGTTGGGGAACAATCATCAAAACCGCTGCATTTAGCGGTTCCATGATATTTCGCGGCCCCCGCCCTCGACCAACGTTCGACGGTCAAGATGCATATTGTTAATTGGTAACGACTTTCTTGAAATTTCTCCAGTGGCATAAGTGTTGCCACTTCAGGTGACGAACACTTGATCGATGGGGCGATTTCATTCCCTGACAAGGAATTTTCCCAGGGGGTGACGTAATGGCTTGTCGATCACGAACGACCTCTCACCCCGTGCAACCCCTATTCTGGAGAAACCCCCATGAAGGCCACGATTCCCATCGACAACCCCGAGCGCCTGCGCCTGGAGCGACAGCACGAAGGCCAGGAAAACTGGCGACTGTGGGGACCGTATCTCGCGGAGCGGGCCTGGGGCACGGTCCGCGAGGACTACAGCGCCCACGGCGAAGCCTGGGAACACCTCGACCACGACCAGTCCCGCTCCCGCGTCTACCGCTGGAACGAAGACGGTTTGGGCGGCATCTGCGACGAACGGCAACGGCTGTGTTTCGCCCTCGCTCTGTGGAACGGCCGCGATCCGATTTTAAAAGAGCGGGCGTTCGGTCTGACCGGCAATCAGGGCAACCACGGCGAGGACGTGAAGGAGTATTACTTCTACCTCGACGCCACCCCCAGCCACAGCTATCTGCGCTATCTCTACAAGTATCCCCAGGCCGAATATCCCTACGGCTGGCTGGTGGAGGAAAACCGCCGCCGGGGTCGGCTGGACCCGCCGTTCAACCTGCTGGATAGCGGCGCTTTCAACGAGAATCGCTATTGGGACGTGGACGTGAATTACGCCAAAGCCGGCCCGGAAGAAATCCACATCCGCGTCACCGTCGCCAACCGTGGACCCGAGGAAGCGACCCTGCACCTGTTGCCGCAACTGTGGTTCCGCAACACCTGGGCTTGGGGCGACGAGGAGAAAGAACGGGCGCTGGCCGAGTTGCGGGGCGATCCGGTCCAATCCTCCAGCCCGACCATCGTCAAACCGACCTTGCGCGCAATCGCGGCGCCAACCGGCGCGGCTTGGGCGGTCCGTGTGGAGCATCCGACCCTGGGTGCGTATCACCTGTACGGCCGGCAATCCGCCGAACCGCTGTACACCGAGAACGAGCACAACGTCCAGCGGCTGTGGGGATTGGCCAATGCCACCCCCTACGTCAAGGACAGCTTCCATCGCCGGGTGGTCGACGGCGAACACGAAGCGGTCAATCCCACGCGGGAAGGCACCAAGTTCGCCGCCTGGCACGTGCTGACCGTGGCCGGCGACCAGCAAGCGCAAATTGAACTGGTGCTGAGTGCCGCGCCGCTGGCCCAGCCCTTCGCCCAATCCCAAACGGTGTTCACCCTCCGCCAGTCCGAAGCGGATTCGTTCTACCGCGATCTGTTGCCCGAAGCCGCGGACGAGGACCAACGCATCTTCCGCCAGGCCTCGGCGGGCATGATCTGGAGCAAGCAGTTTTTCCATTACGACGTGGCCCGCTGGCTGGATGGGGATCAATTCCCGCCGCCCGACGGCCACAAATCGGGCCGCAACCGCACCTGGCGACATCTCAAGGCGTCCGACGTCATCTCCATGCCCGATAAATGGGAGTATCCCTGGTTCGCGGCCTGGGATTTGGCCTACCACTGCGCCGCACTGTCGCTGGTGGACGTCGATTTCGCCAAGGATCAGATCGAACTGGTATTGAAAGAAAACTATTTCCACCCCAACGGCCAGATTCCCGCCTACGAATGGGCGTTCGGCGACGTCAATCCGCCGGTGCACGCGATGGGCGCGCTGAAGGTGTTCCGGGCGGAACGGGTACAGCGCGGCCGGGGCGATCTCCACTTCCTCGAACGGGTGTTTCACAAGCTACTGCTGAACTACGCCTGGTGGATCAACCGCAAGGACAGCGACGGCAACAACGTGTTCGAAGGCGGCTTCCTGGGGCTGGATAACATCTCGGTGTTCGATCGCTCCCATCCGTTGCCGGCCGGTTTCACCCTCAAGCAGGCCGACGCCACCGGCTGGATGGCGATGTTCGCCCTGAACATGACGGTCATCGCGCTGGAACTGGCGGCCGAGGATCGGGAATACGAAAGTATCGCGATCCAGATTTATCAGCAATTCTTGGCCGTCGCCAACACCATCGCCGGCCACACCGGCAACGAAGTACCGCTGTGGGACCCGGAAGCGGGCTTCTTCAAGGATTTGATGATTTGCCCGGACGGTCGGACGCAACGGATCGACGTGTATTCCTGGGTCGGGCTGATTCCGTTGTTTGCCTGCGAGGTGGTGGACCGGCGCATCCTGGCCAAGGTCCCGCGGTTCCGCGAACTGCTGCGCCAGCACCGCCATGGCGTTTTCGACGGCAGCATCATCTGCCAATGCCCGGATTGGGAAAACGAGCGGGGCGAGCATCTGCTGTCGCTGGTCACCAACCGGATGTTGCCGCGCATCCTCAAGCGGTTGCTGCGCGAGGACGAGTTCCTGTCGCCGCACGGCATCCGCAGCGTCAGCCGCATACACGCCACCCAAAAGCATTTGGGCAACCTGCCCGGCGTCGGCGAAGCCATCATCGAATACGTGCCCGGCGAGTCCAATTCCGGTCTGTTCGGCGGCAATTCCAACTGGCGTGGCCCGATCTGGCTGCCGACCAATTACACGCTGGTTCAGGCACTGGAGAAATTTCATCGCTTCCTGGGCGACAACTTCACCATCGCCGTGCCCAGCCTGGGCAACCGGGAATTGAATTTGAAGGAGATCGCCACGTTGATCGCCGAGCGTCTGGTGGACATCTACCGTCGCGACGCGGACGGACGGATGCCCGCGTTCCCCGCCGACAGTCCGTTCCAGCACGATCCGCACTGGCGCGACCTGCTGCAATTCTACGAATACTTCCACGGCGACACCGGCCAGGGGTTGGGTGCCGCGCATCAAACCGGCTGGACCGGCCTGCTGGCGAATCTGGTGATGCGCCGCTATCGGCAGGAAATCCCGGCGTATTGGAGCCAGCGGATGGCAACCGACAACTCCCCTCACCCTGTGGGAGAGGGGCCGGGGGTGAGGGCGTCTGACTCCCCTCGCCCTTTGGGAGAGGGGTTGGGGGTGAGGGCGACCCCGATCACGGTGGAGGGCTGAGCCATGTTGACCGCAACCGTTGCCGCTGTCCGGCATCGCCGGGCCAACGTCGTCGCGGCGTTCCTCAAGCGCGCGGACGAAGCTCTGCGGGTCGCCGAGGTCACGCTCTATCCCTTCCTGGACCTGGCGATCCGGCTGTGGCTGGCGCAGGCGTTCTGGGTGTCTGGCGTGCTTAAACTCGCCAACTGGGACAGCGCGCTGACGCTCGCCACCTACGAATATCCGGTGCCCTGGCTGGACCCGGTGACGGCCGCCGCCCTGGGCGTCATCACCGAGGTGCTGGGTTCGATGCTGCTGGCGTTCGGACTCGCCACCCGGCTGGCCGCGATTCCGCTGTTGCTCCTGACGCTGGTGATCCAGTTCGAATACCGGGCGCTGGATCAGCATCTTTACTGGGCCGCGCTGTTCGGGTGGTACGTGGTGATGGGCGCGGGGCCGATTTCCCTGGATCGGCTGCTGGCTTCCGGCCTGGCCTCTTCGGCGCTGCCGCTGGTCGAGCCGCTGGGTCGGCTGTACGCCGCGCTGACCCGCTACCTCGGCCCCGTGTATCAGCTCGCGCTGCGCCTCTGGCTGGCGAGCCTGTGGTTCGCGCCGGTCCTGATCGGGCGCTCGTTCCTGGAAGCGGTACTGGGATTCGTCAGCCCGCTGCTGGTGCTGGGACTGGCGACCCGGCTGGCCGCCATCGGCGCGATGCTGGCGCTGCTCGGCTCCGGTTTCATGGGCGCGGATGAAATCCAGACGATCAACCGACTGTATCAGCTTTTCCTGCTCGGTTTGATCGCGTTGCGCGGGCCGGGACCGATTGCCGCCGATACCGCCCTGCAACGGCAACTCGCCCGCTGGTTCCCGCCGCTCGAAAGCTGGACCGACGCCGCGCTCGCGGACGTGCCGCACGTGGTCGTGGTCGGTGCCGGTTTCGGCGGTTTGAAGGTGGCGCATGGCCTGCGACTGGCGGCTTGCCGGGTCACCATCATCGACAAGCGCAACTACCACCTGTTCCAGCCGTTGCTCTATCAGGTGGCGACCGCCAGCCTGTCGCCGGCCGATGTCGCCACTCCGATCCGGGCGCTGTTCCGCGATCAGCACAACGTGCGGGTATTGCTGGGCGAAGTGACGGACGTGGATACCGCCACACGGCAAGTGATTCTGGGCGACGGCACGCGGATCGGCTACGACTATCTGGTGCTGGCGACCGGCGCCCGCCACAGCTACTTCGGGCGCGACGACTGGGAACCCTACGCGCCGGGCCTGAAGCAGATCGACGACGCCACCGCCATCCGTCGCCGCCTGCTGCTGGCGTTCGAGCAGGCGGAGAACTGCGCCGATCCCGAGGAGCGGCAGCGGCTGTTGACCTTCATCATCGTCGGCGGCGGTCCCACCGGGGTGGAACTGGCCGGCGCCATCGCCGAACTGGCCTGCCACGGTCTGGCTGGCGAATTCCGCAACATCGATCCGGCTCGGGCGCGGGTGCTGCTGGTGCAGTCGGCGCCGCGCCTGCTGCCGGCCTTTCCCGAAGCGCTTTCCGAGGTGTCGGCGCAATCGCTGCGGGCGCTGGGGGTAGAGGTGTTGACCAGGAGCCGGGTGGAGAAAGTGGACGCCGACGGGGCGCTGGTGTCCGGCCAGCGGATCGGGTCCCGCACCGTGTTCTGGGCGGCCGGCGTGATGGCCTCGCCCGCCGCGCAATGGCTCGAGACCGAAGCCGATTCGGCCGGCCGCCTCAAGGTGGGGCCGGATCTGACCGTGCCCGGCCTGCCCGACGTCTTCGCTGTCGGTGATACCGCCCTGAGCGAGGCCTGGGACGGCAAGCCGGTGCCTGGGCTCGCGCCCGCCGCCAAACAGCAGGGCGTCTATGTCGCCCGCATCATCAAGGCCCGCCTGGAGGGCCGAACTCACTTGCCGCCGTTCCGCTATCGCCATCTGGGCAATCTCGCCACCATCGGCCGCCAGGCGGCGGTCGTGGATTTCGGCGGGTTCAAATTAAGCGGGGCGCTGGCCTGGTGGCTGTGGGGCGTCGCGCACGTGTTCTTCCTGGTGGACCCTCGCAAGCGTCTGTCGGTCGCCATCGAGTGGTTCTGGGCCTACCTCACCTACAAGCGCGGCACCCGGCTCATCACCGGCGGTCGCGAGTAACCAAGGAGGCGGCGTTGGCTCCACCGGCTCCGGCCGGTGGCCGCCGCGCCGAATTCGCCATGCACAAAGCACTTTCTCAACATTGGCCGGAGTATCTGATGGAAGCCGCCGGCCTCGGATTGTTCATGATTTCGGCCTGCCTGTTCGGCACGCTGCTGGAGTATCCAGGCTCGCCGCTCCATCAGGCCATTCCCGATCCGTTCGCACGGCGTCTGCTGATGGGTCTGGCGATGGCCGCGACCGCGATCGGCATCATCTACTCGCCCTGGGGTCAACAGTCGGGCGCCCACGTGAACCCGTCCGTCACCCTGAGTTTCTGGTACCTGGGCAAGATCGCCCACTGGGACGCCTTGTTCTACACGCTCGCCCAATGCCTGGGGGCGGTGGCGGGGGTGGCGGTCGCCGCCGTGCTGTTGGGGCACGCCCTGGCCGATCCGGCGGTCGGTTACGTGGTGACTCAGCCCGGCATGGCAGGAATCGGAGTGGCGTTCGCGGTGGAAGCGGTGATTTCCTTCATCCTGATGACGACGGTCCTCATCGCCAGCAATTCCCGGCTGGCCCGCTACACGGGACTGTTCGCGGCCACCCTGCTCGCCCTCTACATCACCTTCACCGCTCCGTTCTCCGGCACGAGCATGAATCCGGCCCGCTCCCTGGGTTCGGCGCTGGTGGCCGGGCAGTGGGCGCATTTTTGGATTTACCTGATCGCGCCACCGTTCGGCATGTTGCTCGCCGCCGAGGTCTATCATCGCACCGCGGGCCGGGATGCGGTGAAGTGTTGCAAGCTCCATCACGAGAACGACAGGCGCTGCATTTTTCGCTGCAATTACGAGCGGGTGGGTTCGCCGGTGTCGAAGGGAACCGCGCCGGCCGGGTAGTGGTCGCGCCAGTCGGCGAAGGGGTCGGGGGGCATGGGGGGGCCGAACAGGAAGCC
>JAVMKJ010000035.1:0-6635 GCA_031732855.1 Candidatus Competibacter sp. | reverse complement strand
ACCACCTTCAACCGCCGCCTGCGCATCCTGGCAATGTTCAAGGGCAGCGAGCCACTCACCACGCAAATGATTTTCAAGCGTTTGCAGGGCACCGCCGAGGAAATGGACGAGCGTTCGGTGCAGCGCGTCCTGGCGCTGCTGGGGGAAGGTGGCTTTCTGGAGACCGTGAATCCCGACGCCAAACCGTTGCAGTGGCGCTGGCCCAAGAACCGTAAATTCATGACCTTGCCCCGGATGGCCGATCAGGAGATATTGGCGTTCCGCCTGCTGGAGCGTTTTCTGGAACCGCTGTTGCCCCCGGACAGCTACGACGCGCTGCAACCCTATTTCGAGATCGCCCGACGCGAACTCGAGCGGATGCCAGGTTGGGCGTCGGTCAGAAACTGGGAAACCAAGGTGCGGGTCGTGCCGCTGGCCCAGCCGCTGCTGCCCCCGGAACCGCCCCCCACGCTGTCCGCGCACACCCCCCGCAAGGACTGGGAGCACCAGCAGGAAAAGACGCGGGCGGCGCTCCTGGAAGCCCTGTTCGAGAACCGGCAGTGCGCGGTCGAGTACCAACAGATCTGGCGGGACAAACCGACGCGATGGACGATTCATCCGCTCGTTTACCTGCAACGCGGACCGGCGTTCTATCTGCTCTGTACCATTGAGGACTACGCCGACATGCGGCTATTGGCCGTGCACCGGATGCTGTCGGCCCGGATGCTGGACCAGAAAGCGAGCAAACCGGCGGGGTTCGACGCGGATCGGGAAGTGGAGCGCAGCCAGGGCATGGGCGGCAGCGGCGAACCGTTGCGTCTGGTGGCCCGGTTCTGGAAACGCGCCGGACTGCACCTGCTGGAAACCCGCCTGGCCGCCGATCAGGTGGTGGAGGACGAGGGCGACGACCATTTCCGGTTGACCGCCACCGTCAACGACACCGCGCAACTGCGCTGGTGGCTGCTGTCGTTCGGTTCCAAGGTGGAGGTGCTGGAACCGGCGGGCTTGCGGGAAGAGATGGCGAATCAGGCGTATTGGATGAATCGGCTGTATGCGAGGGCGAGCCAGCCGCTAAACTCGCCGAATTCGACGACGCTATCGGATCGTTGAAAATTGGGGTCCGCGTATGAACGAAACCGAACTGCTGGCCATTCTCGCCCTTGGCGAAGACAGCCGGCATCGGTTCGTGGAAAATTTCGACGGGCTGGCCGGGTAATACCAGCGCGGCCTGGCGTTCGTCAAGCGCAACTTGCATTACGTCCAGGGCGATCAGGGCATCAACAGCCTGGGCATTCTGGAAATCCCGGAAATCGTGCTTCAGGAACTGCTGGTCAATGCCCTGATCCACCGCGACTATTTCATCAGCGCCCCGATTCGGGTGCTGGTGTTCGCCGACCGGGTGGAAATCGGCAACCCCGGCCATTTGCCCAATCATTCGAGCGTCGAGCAGATTCGCTACGGTCTGTCGAACATCCGCAATCCGCTGCTGGCGTCGCACGCTACCCATCTTCTGCCCTATCGCGGGCTGGGCAGCGGCATTCCCCGCGCCCTCAAGGCGTGGCCGAGTATCGAACTGGTGGATGACCGCGCCAGCAATCAGTTCAAGGCGATCATTCGTCGGCCAATTGCGGGTTGATGCACGATGCACGGATTCCTTGCTTGGACAGTCCCAAATTGCGCAAGCTAAATATGGGGCACTGTGGCTTATTGGCGTTCCTGGCCAAAAACTTCGTCGAAAAAATCCTCTTTATCCAGCCCGACTTACCATAACCTGTGCCGTTCCACGGATTCCAGACGGCCTTGGTGTTTGAGGCCCAAAAAGCGGGTGGCTTCCATGAGGCCCAGCTTGTCGATCAAGGCATCATCCCGTCCTACCTTGCCCCGCCGCCCCACAGGACGGTGTGGACCGTTTGCAGCAGGATCAGCAAATCGAACCCGACACTGGCGTTCTTCAGGTAATACAAGTCGTATTGCAGCTTCTCCCGCGAACTCTCCTCGGAATCAGCGTAGGGATAGCAGATCTGCGCCCAGCCGGTCAGGCCGGGCTGACCCAGGTGGCGCAGTTCGTAAAACGGAATCGCCGCCCGCAACTCGGCCACGTACTGCGGCTGCTCCGGGCGCGGGCCGACCAGGCTCATCTCGCCGCGCAACACGTTCGCCAACTGGGGCAGCTCGTCGATGCGGGTTTCCCGCAACAGCCGGCCGACCCGCGTGATGCGGCGATCACCGGGCTTGGTGAGCCCGCCTCCGGCGTCCGCTCGCATGGTGCGAAACTTGAGAATCGTGAACGGCCGGTCGTGCTGGCCCACCCGAACTTGCCGGTACAGGATCGGCTCCCGGAACCGGCACTCCAGCCCGATGGCCAGGGCGGCCAGCAGCATGAACGGCCACGCCAGCGCCAGCAGCAACAGGCTGACGGCGACATCGAGGCAGCGCTTTGGCGCTTGCCGGTCGAACAGCGCGGGAAACCCCTCGGCGAACAGGACGTTGCTCGGCCGCAGCGCGTCCAGCGCGATCCGGCCGGTCTCCCGCTCCGCAAAGGCCAGCACCGGGCAAATCCGGATGCCCGCCAGCTTGCATTCCAGCAGCTCGTCCAGTGGAAAACCGCGCCGCTGATCGTCCAGCGCCACCACGATCTCGTCGATTTGCAGCCCCGCCGCCAGATCGACCAGCCGGTGGGTGACTTGAACCCGGCGCTCGGGCGGCACGCCGGCGGGTTCGTCTTCGTGAACCTGGACGTAGCCGAGAATCCGGCAACCCCAGGTTTCGTCCGGGCGCAGGCGCTCCAGCCGCGCCGCCTGCGCACCCACCCCCACGACCAGCACCCGGCGCGCGAACGCCACCCGGCCGGTGGCCCGCAGAAATCCGAACCGCAACGCCAGCACGGTCGCGCCGGCGAAGCCGAACGCCAGGCTCGACTCACCCCGGCCCAACGCCAGCGCGGGAACCAGCCAGCCGAGGACGGCCAGCGCGAACAAGCCGAACAGAAAGCCCAGGCCGGCTCGCAGCAGCATGTCGGCCCGGCCGCGCCAGAACCGGCGCTCGTACAGCCCCAGGGCGATCAGGATCGCGCTCAGGACCAGCGCACAAACCAGCGCCTTCGGCAGGATTCCGAGCCAATCGGGATCGGCGCCGCCTCCGCTCCACGCCCGCCACAGTACCGGACCGAACACGAACGAGCCGAACGACAACGAGGATTCCGCGCCCAGCAGTCCCAGCAGAGCGGGCGAAACAGAGTGGCCGAACCGGCGGATCATGGGTAGGACCTTCACGTTGGGTTTCAGGTGATGGTCGCAGCATAAGGCCGGCACCCGACAGGATGCGTCGCCAAGGTTCCTCGCCAACAGCCCTGGCAACTATATTTATAATTATTATTTATTTGATATTTAATTTTTACTTACAAGAAAATATAAAAATCTTATAACGGCGCTACCCAACCCAAGGCGAGCACCATGATTCATCTGATCGAGCCTCATGGAGGCGTTCTCAAGGAGTTGTACGTCTCCGCCGGGGAGGTCGACCGAAACAAGGCTCGGGCACGAGAATATCCATCCTGGGATTTAACTCCTCGCCAGATCTGCGACCTCGAGCTACTGCTGAACGGCGGATTCTCGCCGCTCGACGGCTTCCTGAACCGGGCCGACTACGACCGGGTGGTCGAGGAAATGCGGTTGAGCGACGGCATGCTATGGCCGATGCCGGTCACGCTCGACGTATCCGAGGAGTTCGCCGGCCGTATCGACCGCGGCAGTCCGGTGGCATTGCGCGACCCCGAGGGTGTGTTGATCGCGGTGCTGGAGGTAGGCGATGTCTGGCGGCCGGACCCCCGCCATGAAGCCCGGCAGGTGTTCGGCACGACCGACGAGCAGCATCCCGGCGTGTTCCAGCTTCTGCACCGGACCGGGCCGGTCTACGTCGGCGGACGGTTGCGCGGGATCGAACCACCCACCCATTACGACTTCCCGCACCTGAGGAACTCGCCGCGTGAGTTGCGCGAACGCTTCGCCAAGCTGGGCTGGCGGCGGGTGGTGGCCTTTCAGACCCGCAACCCCATGCATCGCGCCCATCAGGAACTGACCCTGCGCGCCGTCCAGCAGGCCGAAGCCAACCTGCTCATCCATCCGGCGGTCGGACCGACCAAGCCCGGCGACATCGACCACTATGCGCGGGTGCGTTGCTACGAACATCTCCTGAAAACCTACCCCGAGCAAACCACCGCCCTCAGCCTGCTCGATCTGGCGATGCGGATGGCCGGTCCGCGCGAGGCATTGTGGCACGCCCTCATTCGCCAGAACCATGGTTGCAGTCACTTCATCGTCGGCCGCGACCACGCCGGCCCCGGTCAGGACCGTTTCGGAAGAACGTTCTACGAACCCTATGCCGCCCAGGAACTGGTCGCCCGCCATCGGGACGAGTTGGGCATCCAAATCCTGCCGTTTCGGGAAATGATCTACCTGCGGGATCGCGCCCAGTACGTTCCGGCCGACGAGGCGCATGAAGACGACACCGCGCTCGACCTTTCCGGCACGGAGTTCCGCCGCCGCCTGCGGGAAGGGTTGGAAATCCCCGACTGGTTCTCCTTCCCCGAGGTGGTGGCCGAATTGCGCCGCACCCATCCGCCGCGCCACCGCCAGGGCTTCACGGTGTTCTTCACCGGCCTGTCCGGGTCAGGCAAGTCCACCATCGCCAACGCGCTGATGGTCAAGTTGCTGGAACTGGGCGGCCGGGCGGTCACGCTGTTGGATGGCGACATCGTCCGCAAGCATTTATCGAGCGAGTTGGGCTTCTCGCGCGAGCACCGCAATCTCAATATCCTGCGGATCGGCTTCGTCGCCAGCGAGATCACCAAGAACGGCGGCATCGCCATCTGCGCGCCGATCGCGCCCTACGCCGCCACCCGCCGCGAAGTGCGGGAGATGATCGCGCCGCTCGGCGGCTTCATCGAAGCCCATGTGGCCACCCCGCTGGAGACCTGCGAGGCCCGCGACCGCAAGGGTCTGTACGCCAAGGCGCGGGCCGGCATCCTCAAGGAATTCACCGGCATCAGCGATCCCTACGAAGCGCCGGAGCACCCCGAGGTCACGATCGACACCCGGGACTGCGCGCCCGGCGAGGCGGCACAGCGCATCCTGCTGAAGCTGGAAAGCCTGGGCTACATCTGCGGTCGCATCTGAGGTTCGTGGCTGTCCCACCGGGTTAAAAGCCCGGACCGGCGCAATCGGCGCAGATCGGCGGGAGTATCCACGTCCCAGCCGGCCGGCAGCTCCACCCAAGCCAAACCCGCCCGGTCGAGCCGCCGGCGGGTGGCCGCCAGCACGGTCGGCGTGCTCCAGGCGATGCCCCCGAACAGGGCCGGACAGGGCCGGCGCAGGCCGACCAGCAGATAACCGCCGTCCGCCGCCGGTCCCAGCACCGCTTCCCGTCCGGCGGCGAGCTGGCCGAACGCTTCCCGCAGCTCCGCCGCGCCCAGCGAGGCGCAGTCGCCGCCGATCAGCACCGCATACGCCTTCCCGGCCAGCGCCCGATTCAGGGCGTGGTTCATGCGCCGGCCCAGATCGCCGCCGCGCTGCCGCCGCAACCGGACTCCGTAGTCCCGGCGGCAGTCGGCGAAGAAACCATGCCGCGCATCCGGCGCGCACCACAGTTCGACCGGACACAGCCGGGCCGCGCGGGCGATACCCAGGGTCCGGCGCAACAGCCGCTTGTAGAGTTCCGCCGCGCCGTGCGCCCCCAGTTGTCCGGCCAGCCGGGTCTTGACCCGGCCGGGAACCGGGGCCTTGGCGAAGATCAATAGCCGGGCGTCGGGGAATTCCCAGGTCATGGGCGGTAGTAGATCCGGGCCAGCCGGTCGGGATCGGCGCCGAGAAAGTAGGCCAGCCGCAGGCCCCACATCAGCAGGATGGTGCGACCGACGCCCTCGCGCTCCCAGCGCCGGCTGGAGGTCCGCAACCGCCGGCGCAGACAGACCGGACGACCGCCGTGCCGCTTGAACAGCCGGCTGAGGGCGATGTCCTCCATCAACGCGATGGCCGGATAGCCGCCGACCCGCTCGAACAACTCGCGGCGCGCGAAGATGCCCTGATCGCCGGTGGCGATGCCGGTGAAGCGGGAACGCAGGTTCATCAGGGTCTCCACCACCCGCAACGACGGTTGGCGGCCGGACAGGCGGACGTCGAAGCGACCCCAATGCCGGTTCGGGTCGGCCAGCGCCGCGCGAATCAGAGCCGTGGCCTCCGGCGGCGGCAGGCTGTCGGCATGCAGGAACCACAGAATCTCGCCGCCGGCCAGTCGTGCCCCGGCGTTCATCTGCGCCGCCCGGCCCCGCGGAGCGACGATCACTCGATCGGCCAGCGGTTCGGCCAGCGCCGCGGTCCGATCCCGGCTGCCGCCGTCGGCCACGATCAACTCGCACTCCTGCCCGCGCAGCGGTTGCAGGACACGCAGGCAGGCGACGATGTGCGGCTCCTCGTTCAGGACCGGCAGGACGATGGAAAGGCGGGACACGATCTTTCAGACACGAAGGTCTAGCCAACGACCGACGAAGATTGTAGTATTTACGTCCCTGTTTCGTCATGGGGCAGTAGCTCAGCTGGGAGAGCGCCGCGTTCGCAATGCGGAGGTCGAGGGTTCGATCCCCTTCTGCTCCACCACCATTC
>JAVMKJ010000034.1:0-6645 GCA_031732855.1 Candidatus Competibacter sp. | reverse complement strand
GGGGTTAGTCTTTGAAACTGCCGCCCTCACCCCCAACCCCTCTCCCGCAAGCGGGCGAGGGGAGCGAACGGTTACCGCCGACGCGGGCAACCTATCCCGCCGGGCTGATGGGACTCGCTTGGGTTTCGTCGATTCCCGAGCTGTTGCGCGCTCGACAAGATATCGCATAATAAGGGCGCAACAAGAGGTCAGGCCATGCACATAGGCATCACCGAGCCAGCCGGTTTTCTGGAAAACTTTGCCCGAGCCGGCAGCCACCTCCTGGAGGAATTGCGCGGCATCGCCACGCAACCCCATCAGGATAAATCGCTCAGGCGGTTTCCCATCCGGGAGGCGGCGGCCATGCTGGGGTTCACCCCGCAATACATCCGGCGGCTGGAAACCGAAGGCAGCGCCCGAATTCCGCCGCTCGGCATTCCGCCCAAGGACGAACGGGGGCAACGTTCCTACGACCTGGAGCGCATCAATCACTACCGCGACCGACTGGGCATCCGGCGGCGGCGACCGTCCGGGAGTCGGGCCATTCGCTGCGCGGTCGCGTTCTTCAAGGGCGGGTCGGCCAAGACCACGACCGCCACCCACCTCGCCCATCGCTGCGCCCTGGATGGCTTGCGCGTTCTGCTGATCGATCTGGACCCCCAGGCGTCCCTGACCATGCTGCACGGCATCCTGCCGGACATCGATATCCAGCGCGAGGACACCCTGGCGGACGTGCTGGTGTACGATCCGGCGGATATCCGCAGCGTGATCCGCGCCACCTATTTCCCGGGACTCTGGCTGATACCGGCGAACCTCGGTTTGCAGGATGCCGAAGTGAAACTGCTCGACCATCGCGAGAACCAGGAGGAATTTCTCGACCTGCTGGCGTTCCAGCGCCTTGATTACGGACTGGGTCAGGTTGAGGGCGACTACGATGTCATCATCATGGATTGTCCCCCCAACATGGGATCGCTGACGCTGAACGCGATGGCGGCGGCCAACGCGATGCTGTTGCCGATCCCTCCCCGCGCGGTCGATTTTGGTTCCGCGGTGCTGTACGCCCAGACCATGAGCGCCTTGAAACGCGATCCGCGTTTCTCGCGCCCCCTCGATTTCTTTCGGGTGCTGCTCACCCTGCACAGCGGTTCGGGCGAAGCGAAGAACACGGAAGCCGCCTTGCGCATGCTGTTGAAGGAATACGTGCTGGAACATGCGATGCCCATGAGCGTGGAAATCGAACGCTCCGCCGCGGACCTCGGCACGGTCTACGAAATCGACCAGCCCAAGGGATCCTACGAAGCCTACCAGCGCGCCCTGGCTCATTTGAACGCGGTGAACGGGGAAATCATCGACCTTTTTCGCCAGGTCTGGGCGCGGCAACTCGAGGCGGCCGAAACCCCGGCCGCCAACCCAACCGCCACCACAACCCGACGAGGCGACGCATGAGCGATAGCAAGGACCTGCGCCGGCGGCGCAACGCCGAAGCGGGCGCGGTGGGCAAACTGGGGCGGGATCGGCAATCCGCCATGGTCAAGGCGCTCCAGACCCTCGAACGGGCGGGCGAACCTGGCGCCGGAACCCAAACGGATCCGGTACCGCCGGGCACGCGCTCCGGCGACGCTGCGGAACGTTCCACCGTGTATCCCACCAAGGGGTATCGCTGGATCGACC
The DNA here is from genome assembly GCA_031732855.1 of Candidatus Competibacter sp. Classification (GTDB taxonomy): domain Bacteria; phylum Pseudomonadota; class Gammaproteobacteria; order Competibacterales; family Competibacteraceae; genus JAVMKJ01. Next base: position 4,995 of record JAVMKJ010000034.1, on the reverse strand, counting down.
CCGAATTGTGCGCCCCCTGGCGCTGGGCCGACCGGCCGGATTCGGAAGCCCCGCATACGGACGAACTGGCGCGGTCCATCGAGCGCGACGGACAAGTGGCCCCCGCCATCGTCCGCCCCGTTCGCGATCCGGATCGGCCCGAGATCCGTTATGAAATCATCGCTGGCTGCGTGCGCTGGCGCGCGGCGCTGCGGGCGCGGCAATCCCTGCTGGTGGATATCCGGCCGGATCTGAGCGATCGGGCGGCCTTTGCCATCATGGTGGTCGAAAACGATCTGCGCAGAGGTCTTTCGGACTACACTCAGTCCAAACGCTACCAGCGCGCCCTCGAAGAGGGCCTGTTCGCCTCCAAGGGCGAACTGGCCGCGGCGATGGGGTTGAGTAATACCCAGATGTCCAAGTACCTGGGATTCGCCAAGTTGTCCGAGGCCGTGGTGGCCGCCTGCCGGGATATCGCCGCCCTCCCCCTGACCACGGGCTACCTCCTGGCCACCTTGTGCGGCAAGGGCTTCCAGGAGCAGGTCGCGGCCTTGCTTCCCCGAATTGAAGCGGGAGAAATCGCTGGCCGGCAACTGGAACAATTGGCGGCCGATCCCAAGCAATTCCGGAGATATTTGTCGCGCCCGCTGGCGGCGGCGGACACCGATACGCCTCCCGCCGGCCGGTCGCCGCCGCGCCGCTTCGTTTCTTCCTCCGGGCAGGCGCTGTTTACGGTGAACCTCTCGCAACGGCATGCGGTGGTGTCGTTTCCGGGACGACTGCGCGCGCTGTTGGACGACGAACGGTTCCTGAACCAGTTGCAGGCTCTGGTCGAACAAGCGGACACCCGGTCGGACTGACTGGCCAGCGCATTTTCCGTACGGAAAATCTGGCGGGACCGGCATGATGGCTCAAGGATCGCTCCCTGCACCGGCGGATTGCATTTTCCGTACGGAAAATTTTGTTTGGCTGGCAAAATTACCCGGACATCAAATCCGGTGCCGGCGGATTGGATTTTCCGTACGGAAAATCGAGCACTCATCGGCATGACCTCTGGAGTGACCTCAAGTTGGCCCGAATCGTGGTGATCGGCGCGGTGGCGCGCGACGAGGTGGCATTGCTGGCCGAGCCGCTTCGGCCCGGCGCGCACCTGAACGGGGTCATGCCGGGAGCCCGGCTCGGTGGCGGCGGCGCCAACACGGCGGTGGCGCTGGCCGCCGCCGGCCATGCGGTCACGCTGCTGGCCGCGGTCGGCCAGGATGCCGCCGGAGACGCCCTGCTGGCCGAACTTGCCGCCGCCGGGGTCGACACCGCCCAGATCGCGCGGCTGGACCGTCCGACGACGCGCTCGCTCGTACTCGTCGATCCCGGTGGCGAACGAACGGTCGTGAACGTGACCCGTTGCGAGGAGGACGCGCCGCCGGACCGGTTGCTGGATCTGCCGGCCGATGCGATTTACGTGCGCAGCCGGCGCCGCGATCTGGCGCCGTTGCTGGCGGCGAAGGCGGCGACCGCGCTGGTAGTCGCGCACCTGCCGCCGGTCGAGTCGGGCTCGCGGCCGGCGCACATCCTGGTCGCGTCGGCCTCCGACCTGGTGCCCGATGTTTGCCGCGCGCCCTGGGCGCTGGGGCGCGAGGTCGCCGGTGAAATCCTGCGCTGGGTGGTGATCACCGCCGGGGCGGCCGGCGCCCGTGCCTGCTCCCAAGGCGAACGGCTGGAGGCGCCCGCCGCGCCCGTCCAGCCGGTGGATACCACCGGCGCCGGCGATGCCTTTGCCGCCGGTTTGCTCCACGCCCTGCTGGATGGCCGATCGATGCCGGACGCGCTGGCCCTCGCCGCGCGCTTTGGCGCCGAAGCCACTCTATGGGCGACCTCCAGCTTGCCCGCGCCGGCGGTTCGACGCCTCATTTGACAGACTTTCTCCGGAAAGCCAGCGCCGCCGCGGCCGGCGTCGATGTGGCAAAGGAATGACATGCGTCGGATAATCAGACTGAAGCAATTGTAAAGATGGAACTGCCTCTGGAGTCTGGACCATGAGTGGTATTACAAAAGGCAGACGATGGTATCTGGGGATTGGAGCGGGATTGTCCGCGATTCTGGCTATCCTGTTCGTCTGCTGTTCGCCGACGGACCCCATCCGGATCGGCTTCGTGGGGGGCACTTCCGGGCGGGTTGCCGACCTTGGCGTCGCCGGGCGCAACGGCGCTCAGCTTGCCGTGGAACTGCGCAACCAGGCCGACGGCGTGGCGGGACGCCGGGTGGAACTGATCGTCAGGGACGACGAGCAGAACCCGGAAGTGGTCGAACGCGCGACGCGGGAACTGATCGCCCAGAATGTCGCCGCCATCGTCGGACCGATGACCAGCGCCATGGCGATGCGCATGGTTCCGATCGCGAACGAGGCGAAAGTCCTGATCGTAAGCCCCACCGTCTCCACCACCGACCTGTCCGGTCGAGATGACTACTTCTTCCGCGTGATGTCATCCACTCGCGAACATGCCACCAAGAACGCGCGCTACCAACTGGAGTCACCCGGTCTGCGGCGGGTGGCGGTCGCCTATGATTTGGCCAATCGATCCTATACGGAAAGCTGGCTCAACGACTTTCGCGATACTTTCGTCCAGGGTGGTGGGGCGGTCGCTCGGTCGCTCGGTTTCAAATCGGGAGGCGATACCCTCTTCCTGCCGATCGCCGGCGAACTGCTCGCGTCCCAACCCGATGGGGTTTTGATCATCGCCAACTCGGTCGACTCGGCGCTGCTGTGCCAGCAAATCCGCAAGCTCGATCCTCACGCACCCATCCTGGTGGCCGAATGGGGAGCGACCGAACGACTGATCGAACTCGGCGGCAAGGCGGTGGAGGGCGTGACGGCCGCGCAGCTCTTCGATCGCGACAACACCACGCCCGCTTATCGCGCGTTTCGTCAGCGTTATCGAGACCGTTTCGGTCAGGAACCGGGTTTCGGCGGGACGGCCGCGTTCGACGCCGCCAACGTGGTGCTGGAAGCACTTGCCAGGCGTCGGCCCGGGCAGAGCCTCAAGGACGTTATCCAGGCAACGCGCCGATTCGAGGGAGTCCAGCACCCTCTCGACTTCGACGATTACGGCGATGCGCGGCGCGCAACGTTCATCACCGTCGTGCGCGACGGACAATTCATCAGGATCGATTGAAGCCATGGGGGCGCAGCCTTTGCGGCGGTGGCTGGCGCTGCGCATTGCGTGGGTGGCGGCGCTGCCCCTGGCCGCCGTCGCCGCGCTGGTATGGATATGGCTGGTTCCACAAATTCGCGCCGATCTTGAAGTAGGCCAGCAGGCTTTGGCGCGCGCCGTGTCCGGCCAGATCGAGACCTACCTGCGCGGCGTGCGGCGCCAGCTCGACGCGGTGGCCGGACTGCGCCGCAACCTGGGTTACCGGCCTCCTCCCTACTGGTTCGATCCGCTGGACGCGCACGTCGGCGCCGGCGGAGTCTTTGAGGCGATCTACCTGGTCGACGCGGCCGATTCGGTGCATTCCGTCGGCCTGCCCGAAACCCAGCGCGATCGGCGGCAGGATTTGATCGGTCTGGATTTATCCCGGCGGGATTTCCTGCTCCAGGCGCGCGAACGTCGAGAAACGGTCTGGTCGACGGTTTTCCTGTCGGCCGTGACCGGCCGGCTGGCGGTGGCGCTGGCGGTTCCCGCGGTCGATCAGGTGATCGTCGGGGAGATCGCCATCGAACCGCTGGCCGCCTTCCTGAACGATCTACCCGGCAGATCGGACCTGGTCGCGCTGATTCTCGATCATCGCGGCCAGATCATCGCCCATTCCCAACGCGCCCTCAACGGCCAACAACTCAACTTGAACCATCTGCCCGTCGTCCGCGATGCCCTGCGAGACCAGTTCGCGACCCGGGTCTTCGAATTCGAAGGCGAAACGCTCGTGGGAACCGTGGTCGGGGTTCCGCCGGTCGATTGGATCGTCCTGATCGCCCAGCCGCGGCGCGAGGTATTCCGGCCGGTCGTGACCGTGCTGTGGGTGATGGCCACCGGGATGGGAGTCGCGCTGCTGCTGGCGATCGTGGTCGGATGGGCGCTGGCCCGCGATTTTTCGAAGCGCTTTGCCCTCTATATCGAACAGGCCGCCGCGATCGCCGGCGGCGATTACGACCGCCCGTGGCCGGCCTCCCACATTGTGGAATTCGCCGATCTGGCGAAGAATCTCCAGCGCATGTCGATCGCCATTCGCCAGCGCGAACAGGCGCTTCTCGCCAGCGAAACACGGTTTCGCGATCTCTCGACCATGGCCTCGGACTGGTTCTGGGAACAGGACGACCACTTTCGCTTCACCTTTTTTTCCTCGGGCGACGCGACGGTCGGACTGGAACGGAGCGGCATCGTTCCGGCCAGGCTGTTGGGCAAGACCCGTTGGGAGATGCCCATCGACTTGACGGCCGCGCAATGGATCGCGCATCGGGCCTTGCTGGAAGCCCACCAACCGTTTCGGGATTTCGAGTACCGGCTGCGGCTGGACGGCGGGGGGGAACGCTGGTCCAGCGTCAACGGCCAGCCGCTGTTCGACTCCGCCGGCCGGTTTGCCGGCTATCGCGGCACCGGCCGCGACATCACCGAGCGCAAGCGGTCTGAAGCCCGCCAGCGGCTGGCGGCGGCGGTGTTCGAAGCGGCGCGGGATGCCATTCTGGTCACCGACGCCGAAGGAAGAATCATCGCCGTCAACCCGGCCTTCACCACGCTCACCGGCTATGGCGAAACCGAGGTGCGCGGGCGCAGCCCGCGAATGCTGTGGGCCGAACGTCAGCCGGAGGACTATTTCGAAGCCATGTGGGAGATCGTTGTCAGCGAGGGAGTGTGGCAGGGCGAGTTCTGGGCCCGGCGCAAGGACGGCGAACGCCGCGCCGCGCTGGCCAATCTGGCCGCGGTGCGAGACGCGGATGGCCGGATCACCCACTACGTCGGCATCGCCACCGACATCACCGCCCTGAAGGCGGCGGAGCGGCGGATCGAGCACCAGGCCTATTAC
>JAVMKJ010000033.1:0-35092 GCA_031732855.1 Candidatus Competibacter sp. | reverse complement strand
TTAAGCCTATCTCTACGATCTCAGCCGCGCAGGCCCATGCCACACCCTCGATCCCCCATCCATCACGGGCAAAGATTGCCCGTCCGAAACTTTCCACGTGCTCAAGAACAACGAGGAATAGGAATTCGGCGAGTACCGCGCCCAGCGGCTGGTGCTGGCGGCGTGGGATCGATTCCGTGGTGAATTGAAGGAGTCCTCTTGATGTTTACCCGATTGACGCTCAAAAATTTCAAGGCATGGCGAGACCAAGTCGATATCGAGTTGACACCGGTGACGATGCTCCTGGGAACCAATTCGTCCGGTAAGTCTTCGCTATTGCAGGCCCTGCTGTTGCTCAAGCAAACCGCTGCTTCGCCGGATCGCAGTATCCATCTCAATCTGGGAGGCGACGAGGTCAACGATTATTTCAATTTCGGTCACTTCGATGATGTGTTGACCCACGGCGCCTCACGGCGTCAATTTGAAATCGGGTTGCAGTTTCGGCGACCGCAAGGAACCCAGCCAGACAAAAAGCACCGCGTGGATAGCGGCGAGTTCATTGCCAGCTACGGAATGACGTCATCCGGAGCGGCGGTCATTCAGGAACTCACTCTGCGCACCGACCAGCACGTATTTCGCGCCATTCGACGCGACAAGGGAGCGTATTCCCTCTTCGTCGGCGAAGAATCGCAACCTCGCGGCAAAAGTCGGGCTTACGCGCCGGAGCGCTCGATTGCGCTGCCGGCCGAAGCCATTCAGTTGCTTGCGAGGGAAGGTTTCCTGGTCCAGGACATCAGTCTTGCTATCCGGCGGGAACTGGAGGGGATCGCTTATCTTGGCCCACTGCGCCGTAAACCCGAACGGGATTACGTCTGGAACAAGTCCAAACCCAGCGAACTCGGCATCGACGGTGCCAGCGTTATCAACGCGATACTGGCGAGCGCCTTGCTCCGCTCCAAGGATGAGGAAGCGGGGCAGACGATCCAGGATGTTTCTGCATGGCTGGCGCGCATGGGCGTGGCAGACCAGCTTGAAGTGCGGCAACTGGGCCGCTCGACTCGATATGAAATCGTGGTGCACAAAGATGGCGTGGCCGCCAATCTGCGAGATGTAGGGATCGGTATTTCTCAAGTCTTGCCGGTGATAACGCTGGCTTTTTTCGCCCAGCCTGGCTCGACCGTGTTGCTTGAGGAACCGGAAATTCACCTGCATCCGCTGGCGCAGTCGGTACTCGCTGAATTGTTCGTCGAGATCAGTCGCAGGCGGCAGGTGCAATTCATCGTCGAGACCCACTCCGAACATCTATTCCGCCACCTGCAAACCATTGTGGCAAAGGAGCAGGTTCGGGTAGACGATTGCCGCCTTTATTTCGTCGAGCGCAATGGCGCCGATGCCGCTCTCAAGCAGCTTGAATTGGATGCCTATGGCCGGGTGCTGGAATGGCCGGACATGTTTTTCGGCGACGCGCTCGGCGAAACGCAGGAGCAGGCCCGGCTGATGTTCGAACGACAGAAACGGGCGCGGCAGGCATGAAGCCTCGCTACGTGGTGGATACCAATGTCTTGATCGCGGCCAGCGCGGTGGATGCGACTTCCTCGGTGGCGAAGGACGCTACGCCCAGCGACCCGGTGTTGCGAATGCGGGTTTGGGATTGGCTGGACCAATTCAGTAAATCGAATTCCCGTCTGGTTCTCGACGGTCAGGGCAAAATCGAAAAGGAATACCGCAACAAGCTGGGCTTCAACGACTTTGGTCGCCAAGTGGTGATCTACAAATGGAGCACCAACGCCGTCATCTAGTCGATGTTCCTTACGACGAGAATGGTGATGGTGTTCTCGACGAACCGCTACAGACCGTCGTCCATGATCGTGCTGATCGCAAAATGGTGGCCGCCGCGCTGGACGCGAAGTTTCTGCATGGAAATTGCGCGCTTGCGTTCGCGGGAGAAAGCGACTGGCACGGCTGGGAGGACCATCTGGTGGCGGCGGGACTCGAGCTGGAACCGCTCATTCCCGAATGGTCGCGCGCCAAGTATCAGGAGAAGCTCGGCAAATGACGGACTTCTTCCGCTTCCCCCACACCCCGCACCTTGCGTGGCTCGGCAGCGGAACCCCGCGCGATGACAAGGTGCTTTCGCCCGCCGAAGCGCAAGCGCTGCTCGCGGATGCGGTCGTCGTTGAAGAAAAGCTCGACGGCGCCAATCTCGGCCTCTCGATCGGGCCGGACGGGGCGCCGCGGGCACAAAATCGCGGGCAATACCTGAGCGCGCCTTACACCGGTCAGTTCGAACGCCTGGGTCGCTGGACCGCCGCACGCGAGGATGCGCTTTTCGATGCCTTGGGCGAACACCTGATGCTGTTTGGCGAGTGGTGCGCCGCGCGGCATTCGGTGGCTTACGACCATCTTCCCGACTGGTTTCTGGTATTCGACGTTTACGACCGTGCCGTCGGCCGCTTCTGGAACACCGCCCGGCGGGATGCGCTGGCCCGGAGCCTGGGGCTGAGCGTGACGCCGGCCCTGTTTCGCGGGAAAACGGCGCTCCCGGAACTTGAAACACTGGTTCGGTCGGCGTCCAGCCGGTTCCGCGCTGGCCACTTGGAGGGGATCGTGATTCGTAAGGAGTCTCCGGAATGGCTCACCGCCCGAGCCAAGCTCGTCCGACCGGATTTCGTGCAACACATCGGCGAACACTGGCGGCGGCGCAACGTCGAATGGAACCGGCTCGACCGCGCCCGCGCCGCGCCGCAACCGACCGCGTGAGGAACCCCGGCATGGTCTCCCCTGTCTTCCTGACCCGTGTGGTGTTGCGCAACTACAATAGCATCGCCGCCTGCGACGCACGGATTTTGATGCCTGCATCGCCCAACTCAGGCAGCTTGCGGAACTGAAAACCGCATTGCACGCCCGGTTCCGGCAACGGACCATGCTGGCACCACTTACCGCGTCCCCCCTCCATTATTCCAGCGCCAACAAGATTTGATCGTCATGGGTGAATCTTCCTGGTGGAGAGGCGCGGAAAGCCATCCAGTCCATCGAGACTTGGTATCATTTGCGAATGCCGGATGCATTGCATATTCGTCCATGTTGCACCATCGATCCGAGAGGGGGCGCCGTGCGCCAGCAGCAAATCGCCGTGATCGGCGCGGGAATTACCGGCTTGACCCAGGCTCTGTGGCTACAGCGCGAGGGGCATCGGATCAGTCTGTTCGAGCGCGGCAGCGAGCGCCTGGATCATCACTGTAGCCACGTCGGGGCGGGAATGCTGGCTCCGTATTGCGAGCTGAGCGAGGCGGAGCCCGAGATCGCTCGATGGGGCGCGGCGGCACTCCAACTATGGCAAGCAATGGTCCCGACGCTGGCGCGGCCCGTCCACATGACCTGCGCCGGAACGCTGGTGGTCGCGCATCATCGGGATCGGGCGGGAATGCAGCACTTGGCCGAGCGCGTCAGCCGCGCTGGCCTTGACGCGCATCTGCAATGGTTGCGCCGCGATGAACTGCGCGCGCTGGAGCCGGAACTGGAAGGCCGCTTTGCCGAAGGGCTGTACCTTTCCCCCGAAGGCGAGATCGATCCGCGCTCGCTATTGCCCGCCTTGGTCGAAACGCTGCGCCAGAATGGCGCGACGCTGCATTTTGACGCCGAGGTTGAAGACCTGACGCCGGGTGAAATCGTTGCGCGGGGCGAGCGCCTGGCGTTTGACTGGGTGCTGGATTGCCGGGGGCTGGCGGCGCGCGACCGGATGCCGGACTTACGCGGGGTGCGCGGCGAGATCATCACGTTGCAGGCCGGTGAGGTGCGGCTGAACCGCCCGATTCGAATGATGCACCCCCGTTATCCTTTATATATCGTGCCGCGTCCGGGTGATCGGTTCGTGGTCGGCGCGACCAGCATCGAAAGCGACTCGTCGCGGCCCGTCACCGTCCGCTCGGCGCTGGAATTGCTGTCGGCAGCGTATGCCTTGCACCCAGCCTTTGCGGAAGCGGAGATCGTCGAAATGAAAACTCAGTGCCGGCCCGCCTTTCCCGACCACCTGCCCCGCATCGTCCAGCAAGAAAATCTATTATGCATCGATGGACTGTACCGGCATGGCTATCTACTCAGCCCACTGCTCGCGGAAACCGTTGCCGCGTTTGTCCGCGACCGGCGCCAGCCGGTGGAGACCGCGAAACTATGGCGGTCCTGAAGAAGACGCCGCGCCAGCCCACTTATCGGCATGCATCCGGGAACAGGCATCGAGGACGATATGATCATTGAAGTCAATGGCAAAAAAACAGAGTTGGCGACCCCGCACTCCCTGGCGGAAGCGATCCAGCGCTGGGGCTATCAAGGCGCGCCGATTGCGGTGGCGCACAACGATGAATTCGTACCGCGCGGACGCTATGCGGCGATCCAGCTTCAGGACGGCGATCGCTTGGAGATCGTATCGCCGATGCAGGGAGGCTAACCGGTGACCACCGCGCCATTTTGGGAGATTGGCGGCCGCCAAGTGCGTTCGCGACTGTTGTTGGGAACCGCCCGTTACCCGTCGCTGACGGTGTTGCAACAAGCCATCCGCGCGTCCGGCGCGGAAATCGTGACGGTTTCGCTGCGCCGGGAGTCCGCCGAAGGGCGCGCTGGCGGCCAGTTTTGGAACACGATCAAAGAATTGGGCATCCATGTCTTGCCCAATACCGCCGGTTGCAAGACGGTGAAGGAAGCGGTGACGACCGCAGAAATGGCGCGCGAGATTTTCGAGACATCGTGGCTGAAGCTGGAAGTGATCGGCGACGATTACACCCTGCAACCGCATCCGTTCCTGCTGGTCGAGGCGGCGGAAGAACTGTGCCGGCGGGGTTTCGAGGTCTTTCCCTACACCACCGAGGATTTGGTGGTGGCCGAGCGGCTGATTCAAGCCGGCTGCAGGATCTTGATGCCGTGGGGATCGCCGATCGGCTCGGGACAAGGGTTGAACAATCCGTATGCGCTGCGGACGTTGCGCGCCCGCTACCCGGAAATCCCGCTGATCGTGGATGCTGGCATCGGCAAACCCTCTCACGCCATCGCGGCAATGGAAATGGGCTACGACGGGGTGTTGATCAATACCGCCGTTGCCCGCGCCACCGATCCGGCGCAAATGGGCCGCGCGTTCGGGCTGGCGGTCGAGGCCGGGCGGTTGGCGTATTTAGCTGGCGCGATGCCGGCTCAGGAAATGGCCGAACCGAGTACCCCGGTTACCGGAACCCCGTTCTGGCACTCGTCGTCACCGGGAACCCCTGCATGAAAACCGCCGGTGTCCACGGTTTCTATCCGGTGGTGGACGACACGCGCTGGGTGCGGCGCTTTCTGCCACTGGGGGTGCGGACGATCCAACTCCGACTCAAGGAGCGGTCCACCTCCGAAGTGCACCGCCAGATTCGCGAGGCATTGGCTATCGCCGTCGACTACACCGACTGCCAGTTGATCGTCAACGACTGCTGGCGGGAAGCGATCAACTTGGGCACGCACTGGCTGCATTTGGGACAGGACGATCTGGCGGCCGCGGATCGCGCGGCGATCCGGGCAGCGGGGATCAAACTGGGCGTCAGCACCCACAGCCTTGAAGAACTGGCGAACGCCCTTGATGCTCAACCCGACTACCTGGCGCTGGGACCGATTTACGAAACGACGCTAAAAAAGATGCCGTGGTCGCCGCAGGGTCTCGACCGGATCGGTGAATGGAAGATGCGGTGTGACGTTCCGCTGGTCGCGATCGGCGGAATCACGCTCGAACGCGCGCCGGCGGTGCTGGCGGCGGGGGCGGATTCCATCGCCGTCGTCTCGGACGTGTTGAAGGCGTCCAACCCCGACGACCGGGTGCGGGCCTGGCTGGATTTCTTCCGCGAAACGGCGGAACGCGCCGAACTTCCCCGTCAATCACCGGCAAATTCTGGATGACCGGCTTTCTTGACCCGGCCACATTCAGCGGTGCGGAGCAGTTACGCTACGCCCGGCATCTGAGCCTGCCCGAGATCGGATTGGCCGGGCAAGCCAAACTGCGGCGGGCGAGCGTACTGGTGATCGGCGCGGGAGGCCTCGGCTCGCCTGCTCTGCTGTATCTCGCTGCCGCTGGCGTGGGTCGGCTGGGAATCATCGATCCCGATCGAGTCGAACTGAGCAACCTTCAGCGGCAGATTTTGTACGCCACGGCGGGTTGTGGCGCGATCAAGGTCGAAGCCGCCCGCGCCCGTCTGCTGGCGCTCAACCCGCATCTCCAGATTGACGTTTACCCGGAGCCCTTCGCCCTCGGCAACGCCGCCCGCCTGATCGCTGGTTATGACTGGATCATCGAAGGTTCCGACCAGTTCGCCACCAAATATCTGGTGAACGATGCCTGCGTGCTGGCCGGCAAACCTTATGTCGGAGCCAGCATCCGTGCTTTTTCTGGAATGCTGGCGGTCTACGCCGCGCCGCAAGGTCCTTGCTACCGCTGCCTGTTCCCGGAACCGCCGGACCCCGCCACGATCCCCTCCTGCGCGCAAGCCGGCGTGCTGGGAACGGTGCCCGGTTTGTTCGGCACCTTGCAGGCGCACGAAACGATCAAGCTGATCCTCGGTATCGGCGAACCGCTGATCGGCGCGTTGCTCACCGTCGATCTGCTGACGATGCGCTTTCAAAAGCTACGGCTGCCGCGCGATCCGTACTGCCCGGTATGCGGCGAGTCGCCGACGATTCGCGCGCTCGCCGCAACCCCATCGATCTGCGCTTCCGCCGCTGACTTTGGAGCAGGCAACGATGATTCCCTGCCGTGGCTCGGTGTGGAAGTCAGCCGACAGCGGCCCGAATTGCGCTGGATCGATATCCGCACGCTGGCGGAATTTGCCGCTGGCCACGTTCCAGGCGCGCTTCATGCGCCGCTGGATCGGCTTGAGGAATTCGCCGCGCAAGTCGAATCGAATGATCGTCTGTTGCTCTATTGCCAGCGCGGCGGACGCACCGTTCAGGCGTACCATCAACTCAAGGCGAAGCTGCAAGGGCGGTTTTGGCTGCTGCGTGGTGGGTATGAAGCCTGGTTGAGCGACCGGCTTGACGAGTAGGGCACCCAATCGGTCCACGGCTTGGAGGCTGTAACGAAGCTAACCGGTGTCCCGAACGGATTCCGGATTCCGCCTGGCCCACGCCGCCACGACCGCCGCCACATCCAGTTGCCGCAGCGCGGAAATGGCGTATTCCCAGCGGCCTTCGGCGCACAGACCGAGCACGCCGCCTTCCTCATACGCTTCCAGCGCCGCTTTGATACAGGCGGCGCGTACCGCCTCGGCCAATTCTCGCGAATTAGTCATGGGAAGCTCTTGGGTTCAGTGGGTCAGCCGGGTGTACAGTCGCAACAACTGACGCGGCAAATCCTCGGGATGGTGAATCAGCACGAAACTATCCTTGCCAAACAGGTAGGGCAGGTAATCATCCGCCTCCTGGTCAATGGTCACGCAGAACGGATGCAAGCCCTCGCGGCGGGCTTCCAGCAGCGCCATCCGGGTATCCTCGATGCCGTACCGTCCCTCGTACTGGTCGAGATCGTTCGGCTTGCCGTCGGTCAGCAGCAGCAGGAGCCGGCGGGCGACGGTCTGGCGGCTTAAGAGCCCGGTGGCATGACGCACGGCGGCGCCCATGCGGGTGTAGTAACCGGGCTTGATCGCATCGATCCGCCCCCGCACCGAGGCGGTGTACCGCTCGCCGAAACTCTTGATCCGATGCACCCGCACGTGCTGGCGCTTGCGGGAGGAGAAGCCGTACAGCCCGAACGGGTCGCCCGTGACCGCCAGCGCCTCGGCGAACAGGAACAGACTGTCGCGGATCACCTCGATGACCCGGCCCTGGTTGTTAACCCAGGCGTCGGTGGACAGCGACAAGTCGGCCAACAGCAGGCACGCGAGATCGCGTTCCTGCCGCGCCAGTTGCCGGTAAAGGCCGCGTTCGTGACCCTGCCCGCCACCGGCGCAATCAGCGGCGTGGCGGACGCAGGCGTCCAGATCCAGCTCCTCCCCGTCGGGCTGGGCGCGTCGCCAACCGCGACCGGGGCGCAGGATTTCGAACTGGCGGCGCAGGCGCTGGGCGTCGCGGCGCAATGCCGGGGGCAACTCGCAAGGGCCGGCGCGGCGGGCCAGCATTTCCTGCACGCAGCAGTAATCCGGTAATAACACACGCTTGCGGTAGTCCCACTCCGGCAGTTTAAGTCCCGGTCCCAACGGCAGGTCGTCCTCGCTGGCGGAAGGCAGGTCGAGATCGAAGCGCACCCGGGAAACGATGTTAGCCCCATCGCGTGTGACGCTCAGCACGTCCATGTCGTCCGCCGCTCTCGCCGCGTTCGATTCCGGGTCGTCGTCGGTGGGTCGGTTGACTCGCACGAACTCGGCCCAAGACAGCAGGCTCTCGGCACGGAACGGCAACAGAAAGCTGTTTTTGCGTTCCGACAGGTCCACCTGTTCGGCACGGCGGCGCTGGCGATCGCGCTCGGTCGGTCCCTTGCCGGAACCGGGTCGGGCATCGCCCTCATCCCGCCGACGAGAGCGGACGACGGTCGACGCGGGAGGAGGATAAAGCCAGAGTGGCATCGGTTGCGGCGGGCGGCGGGCGGCGGGCCAGTCGAGTACGCTGCCGGGTTCGTGCAAGGCTTGCCGCAGCCGCTCTTCCTGCGCGGCCTCATCCGGCGGCAACCGTCCCGCCGACAACCGCAACTCCAGCACGGCGCTGACCAACCGCCGGTAACGAGAGCGCAGACCGGGATAGCGTTCCAGGATGATCTGTGTTCCCTGCTGATTTTGTCGCCACCACGGTGTGTCGGGATCGACCTGGTCGCGAGCGGCGGCCAGGGCGATGAGCCAGAGATAGAGATCGCGATTCAATTCCCGCCGAGGCAGCAGGGCCAGTGCCGGCGGCAGTTGCAGAGTTTCCGCGTCCCCACAGGCCAGCGCGATCTTTTCGCCCAATCCGGCGACGCGCGCCAGCCAATGCCGGCGCGCGCCGTGTCGGGTGGCCGAAGCGGGCACGATCCGCAGGCCGGGGTCGCCGCCGAAGGCGCGAAACAGCAGACCGGCGGTTTTCTCGATCTCGGCCAACGTGACCGCCGCGTCTGGGTAGTGGCTTTGCGCCGCGCGGGTGATGAGGCGATGCCAGAGCGCGCCGAGGTGTTCTTCCATGGTTGACGGTTCTCCCCCTCACCCCAACCCTCTCCCAGAGGGAGAGGGAGCCATCACCTTCAGGTTGGGCGGGTTGGATATAGCTCTGGGCTTGTTGCTGACAGATTCGCTGATCAGCAAACCCTGCGAGCCATCTGCTTCCGATGCCTGCTGCCCGGCGATCCAGTTCAAAAGGCTGCCCTCCGGGTTGTTTCGTTGTACGGTTTCGCAGGCGTCGATGCATTGCCCGCACTGGGTGCAGGCGAACATCAACCGCTTGATGTTGCGCGGCTTGAGCCGCATCGGGCAGACGTGATCGCAAAACGACTGGCAACCGGCGCAGTCGCGGGCGCGCTCGCGCTGGTAGCCCACCACCATGGCCTTGCGGTTGGCCATCCAGACCAGGCTTTGAAACATGCCGACCGCGCAGCCGTAGCGACAGAACAGATGCCGGGCGAAGGTGAATTCAACGAACAGCACCACCGTGCCGGCGCCCACGAACAGAGCCTGATTGCGGGTTGGGGTCAGGTTGAACAGGTTGGCGTAGATTTCCGCGGGCGGCAGCAGATAGGTCAACAGCGCCACCGCCCATAGAAAAGCGAAGGCCAGCGCGAAGGGAACCGCCAGCAGCCAGTAACGAGCATCGGTCGGAGCCGGAGTACCGTCGGGATGCCAGGGTGGTCCCGGCTTCCTGTCCCAGATACTCTGCTTGCCGCTGGCCTTGCGCACCAGTTGGTTGATGGTCTCCACCACCGAAAAGTGCGGGCACAACCAGCCGCAGTACAGCCGGCCCCAGCGCCAGGCGATACCGAGAAACGTCGCCGCAAGCAGCAGCGCCGGGGCGATGATCCGCAGCAGAATATTGAGCGCCATCCGCGTGTTATCGATCCGGCCGGCCAGATAATCATCCAGCCCCAGCGTCCACGGCTGGCCGAACACGATCAGATGCCCCTGCGTCAGATCGAAGCGCAGCAGATCGAAGATCGGGGCGAACAGGAACAGGATGAAGAAACCGCCCTGATAGAGAATGCGCTTGCGTTGAAAGGGAGTCATGGCAGCAGATTACCCACCAGGGGATAGCGATACGGCTGTCCGGCCAGCGACCGCGCCAAGCCGAGAATACCGAGCACGACCAGGGTGGTGTGGGCGGTGGTGAAGTACAGGATCACGACCACCCAGGTCCAGGCCGCGTCGTAGCCACCCAGGGCGACGACGACCAGATTGGCGACGACCAACAATGCGCCCGCCCACAAGCTGGCGGACAGGGTTTGCCGCAGATGGCCGCGCGCCAGCGGCGGAGCATCGTCGCGGCGGCGTAAATAGAGCCAGAGCAGCGCCAGAAACGCCAGTCCGGGCAGCAGCAGCAGATTGATCAGATACAACGATTCCGCCGCGACGGCGAGACCTTGACCGGGAAAGGACACCTCGTCGGACGCCGGCGGTTCAGGCGAAACGGGCATTCACCACCTCCAGCAACGCGGCGGCGGTCTGCTCGTCGTCGGTCAGCGCCTCCACCAGCGCGACCCGGCAGGCGGTCACCCGATCCATGCCGCCGTGTATCAGTTGCGCGGCGTAGACCAGCAGACGGGTACTGGGAACCTCGTCCAGGTCGTGTTCCCGAAGGGCGCGGAAGGCGTGGGCGAGTTGGACCAGTTGGCTGGCGGTGGCGGCATCGCAACCGGTTTCGCCGATCACGATGGCCCGCTCCCGTTCCGGGCTGGGGAAATCGAAACGGAGAGCGAGGAAACGCTGGCGGGTGGAAGGTTTCAGACTCTTGAGCAGATTCTGATAGCCGGGATTGTAGGAGACCACCAGCATGAACGAGGGCGGCGCTGGCAACACCTCGCCGGTGCGCTCGATGGGCAGCACCCGCCGGTCGTCGGCCAGCGGATGCAACACCACCGTGGTGTCCTTGCGCGCCTCCACCACTTCGTCGAGATAGCAGATGCCGCCCTCCCGCACCGCCCGGGTCAGCGGCCCATCGCACCACACCGTCGCGCCGCCCTGCAACAGATGCCGCCCCACCAGGTCGGCGGCGGACAGATCGTCGTGGCAGGCGACGGTGTGCAGCGGCAGGCCCAGACGAGTGGCCATGTGGGCGACGAAACGGGTCTTGCCGCAACCGGTCGGCCCCTTGATCAGCAGCGGCAGGCGGTTGCGCCAGGCCGACTCGAACACGGCGCACTCGTCGCCGAACGGTTCGTAGTAAGGAATTGCCAGCGGTTGCGTTTTAAGATGCGGCTTCATGACGACTCTTGAGGTTGTCGGCGAGCGGCGGACGTGAGTCCGCTGTTTCCGCGCCTGCCGATATCGCCGACCGCGTTCCGCGTTCCGGGAAACAGGGGCTGACGCCCCCCCCCGCTCGCGGAACGACCGCGCCGTCCCTGCAAGGAGAGGAGGGTTCGTACAGGCACTTAACCCGTGGTGGCCGGTTGCGCTTCTCCAACTTCAACCAGTTGCGGCTTGTCCTTGGCGAAGAAGCTGATCAGATACACCGCCAAACCCACGATGAACACCAGACCGGCCAACTCGCGCAACCAGTAGAAAATATGCAACTGGTCCTGCACCGCCATGAACGGTTGCGGGTTGGGAATGATCCGTTGCAACCACACTTGCAGGATGCCGGATGCGGTCAGGAACAGGGTGATGAATACCATGGAGACCGTCATCAACCAGAAAGCCCACATTTCCAGCACTTGGGCACGTTCCGGGTTGGCCTCGCGCCCGCGCAGGATCGGCATGGCGTAGGAGATGATGGTCAACACCACCATCACGTAGGCGCCGTAGAACGCCATGTGACCGTGCGCGGCGGTGATCTGGGTACCGTGGGTGTAGTAGTTCACCGGGGCCAGGGTGTGCAGGAAACCCCACACGCCGGCGCCGAGAAAAGCCATAACGCCGGTGCCCAGCGCCCACAGCGTGGCGGCTTTGTTCGGATGCTCGCGGCGGCGGCGGTTGACCATGTTGAAGCAGAACACCGTCAGGGCGAAGAACGGCAGCGGCTCCAGCGCGGAGAAAACGCCGCCCCACCACTGCCAGTAGCCGGGGGTGCCGATCCAGTAGTAGTGATGGCCGGTGCCGATGATGCCGGTCACCAGGGTCAGGGTAATGATGACGTACAGCCATTTTTCGATCACCTCGCGGTCCACGCCGGTGATCTTGATCAGCACGAAGCCCAGAATGGCGCCCAGGATCAGCTCCCACACGCCCTCGACCCAAAGATGCACCACCCACCACCAGAAGTATTTGTCCTTGACCAGGTTGGACGGGTTGTAGAAGGCGAACAGGAACAGCACCGCCAGGCCAACCAGACCGGTCAGCAGGATGATGCTGATGGCGGTTTTGCGGCCTTTGAGGATGGTCATGCCGATGTTGTAGAGGAAAGCCAGCGCCACCACCACGATGCCGAGCTTGGTGGGCAACGGCTGCTCCAGAAACTCGCGACCCATGGTTTCCAGAATGCCGTTGCCGGTCATCTGAGCCAGGCTGGCGTAGGGCACCGCCAGATAGCCGACGATGGTCAGCGCGCCGGCGACCAGAAAAACCCAGAACAACAGGTGCGCCAGCAGCGGACTGTGCAACTCGGTTTCGGACTCTTCCGGCACCAGGTAATAGGCCGCGCCCATGAAGCCGAACAACAACCAGACGATCAGCAGGTTGGTATGCACCATGCGAGCGATGTTGAAGGGAATCGCCGGGAACAGGAAGTCGCCGACCACATATTGCAGGCCCATGATCAGGCCAAACAGGATTTGCCCCACGAACAGACCGATGGCGGCGATGAAATAGGGCTTGGCCACCGCCTGGGATTTATATTGCAACAATTGCATGATTGCTTTTTCTCCGTGGTGAGCGCCTGAGTTCAGCCTTCGATGTTCGGCGGCCATTTTTCGGTATTGACTTCCGAAGTCCATTTCAGGAAAGCCACGATGTCGTTGAGCTGCTGGTCGGTGAAGTTGAACTGCGGCATCTGCCGGCGTCCCGGAACCTTGGTGGGTTGCGCCTGGATCCAGACCTTGATGAACTCGGGGCCGCGCCGGATGTAGACGTTACCCAGTTCCGGGGCGAAGTAGGCGCCCTCGCCCAGCAGGGTGTGGCAACCGATGCAGTTGCGGGTCTCCCACAGATGCTTGCCACGGACGACTTCCGGAGTCAGATTGTCGCGATGGTCGCGCTGCGGCAGGTTCCAGGTGGTATGAAAAGTGAGGGCGAGAAACAGCAGCACCGAGAACAGCGTGCCGCCATAGAAGATGTTTCGCGCCATGGACTTGGTGAAGAACGCGCTCATGAGGACCTCTTCTCGACGATAATGCGAACCGCCCTGGCCGGATTCGATTAGGCGGGAATATTTTTCATGTTCCAGGAATCACGGCTTTTATTCCTTGATAAAGGTCAAGGAATCCCTAACCTTACGCCTAGCACAATCACCATCAATGCTTGTGGACCCAACCAAGGACCCACCATGGCCACCATCGCCGAATTTCTCGCCAACGAGCATCGCTGCTGCGATGAAAGCTTCGCCGCCACCGAAGAGGCGGCCCAAACGGGCGATCTCGCCCGCTGTCGCGCGAATTTCCAGCAGTTTCAGGCCACGATGGAGCATCATTTTCAAAAGGAAGAGGCCATGTTGTTTCCCGCTTTCGAGCAGGCCAGCGGCAACACCATGGGTCCGACGCGAGTGATGCGGCTGGAGCACCAGCAAATGCGGGAAACGCTCGCCGAGATGGATGGCGCGCTCGCCGGCGGCAATCTGGAGGATTTTCTGGGGCAGGCCGAAACGCTGCTGATCCTGATGCAGCAGCACAACATCAAGGAGGAGCAGATTCTGTACCCGATGTGCGATCGGTTTCTGGGCAACACCGTCGAAGCGGTGATCCAGGCCATGCGCGACCTGCCGGTGGGTCAGCCGACATGACCCCCCCCGAGATCGTGGTGGACGGGCGGGGCCTGGAACCGCCCGAACCCATGGAGCGGGTATTGGCGGCGCTGGACGAATTGCAAGCGGGACAGCGGGTGCGTTTTCTGATCCATCGCCAGCCCTATCCGCTCTACGACATCCTGCGCCGTTATCACTATCGCTATTCCACCGAGAGTTTTCCGGACGGCCATTTTGAAATTCTGATTTCCGGCCCATGATGCCAGCCGGCTTGTCGTTCGAGCAGGCGCCGCCTTTCGGCGTACCGCTGCGCTTTTTTTTGACCGCGCCCTGGTTTCTGGTGCTGGCGGCGATGCTGCTGCTGTGGCGGGGGCCGGAGATTTTCGCCAGCCGCTGGCTGCCGGCCACGCTGGCATTGACGCATCTGCTCACCTTGGGCTTCATGGCGCAGGTCATGCTAGGTGCGTTGCTGCAAATCCTGCCGGTGGTGGTGGGCGTGGTCGTGCCCCGTCCCCAACTGACGGCGGCGCTGATTCATATTCCTCTGACGCTGGGCGCGCTGGCCTTGACCGTTGCCTTTCTGAATGGCATTCCCGCCTGGTTCCAGAGTGCCTTGGGATTGCTCGGCCTGGGTTTTGGCGTTGCGCTGATCGCCATCCATCTCGCCTTGTGGCGCGCGCCGGTGACCGGCGGCACGGTGATCGCCCTGCGCTGCGCGTTGGGAGCGTTGCTGGTCGCGGTCGGATTGGGATTGCTGTTGAGCGGTTTCTTCGGCTGGGGATTGGCATTGCCCGTCGTGGCCATGACCCATCTGCACGCGGCTTGGGGGCTGGTGGGCTGGACGACGTTGCTGGTGGCGGGAGTGGCTTATCAGGTGGTGCCGATGTTCCAGATCACCCCGCCCTACCCCTCATGGTTCGTTCGTGGTTTCGCGCCGCTGATGGCGGCGTTGCTGGTCGCCTGGTCGGCGTTCGCGTTCGGCGGTTGGGAAATGGTGGCGATGCTGGCGAGCGCGGCGCTGGCGGTCGGACTCGCCGTCCTTGCCGGGACGACGCTGTACCTGCTGGCGCGGCGGCGGCGCAAGGTCGGCGATCCCACCTTGGCCTACTGGCGAACCAGCATGACCAGTTTGCTGGCGAGTGCGTTGCTTTGGCTGGCGACATGGTGGATTTCCGCGCTGGGGCCGGCGTCGCCAGCTGAATGGCTATTGGGAATTCTGCCGATCTTCGGTTTCGCGGTCGCGGTGATTAACGGCATGTTGTACAAGATCGTGCCGTTCCTGGCCTGGTTCCATTTGCAGGCGCAACTGTTCCAGCGGGCGAAGGTACCCAACATGAAACAATTGCTGCCGGATGCGCTTGTCCGGCGGCAGTATTGGGCTTATCTGGCGGCGCTGCTCTTGCTGCTGGCCGCCGCCGTTTATCCCGCCGTCTTCACCTATCCCGCCGCGCTGGCCTTGGGTGTCACCGGCGCATGGCTGGGCATCAATCTGATGGGGGTCTGGCGGATGTATCGCCGCGTACTGCGGGATGGGTTGGCCACCGCGCCGCTGAAGATCAAACCGAATCATGACTGACGAAGTGGCATTCACGACCGGCGACAGAGCGACATTATCACGGCGCCACAGGACGACGATGAGGACGCGGACTGCGGCCAGCGGTCCGGAGCGGGCCACCTCGACCTTCGATTACGCCGGCCAATGAGGATCGACTCGGCCGTCCACGATCGAGATTTTCCGGTCGGCGGCGCCGGCAAAGTTGAGGTCGTGGGTGACGGTCACCACGGTCTTGCCCAGATTCCGGCTCAGGTCATGCAGGATCTGGCGGACGTTGGCGGAAGAGGCGCTATCGAGGTTGCCGGTCGGCTCGTCGGCCAGGATGATCGGCGGATCGTTGGCCAGGGCGCGGGCGATCGCTACCCGTTGGCGTTGCCCGCCGGACAGTTGGTGAGGGTATTTGCGCGCGTGTTCGCGCAGGCCGAGTCGATCGAGCAAATCCAGAGCCCGGCGCCGGGCGGCATCCTCATCGGGCGCACCGAGCCGGCGCATCGGCAACAGGACATTGTCCAGCACCAGGAATTCGGCGAGCAGAAAGTGGAACTGGAACACGAAGCCGAGTTGCCGGAGCCGCGTCGCCGCCAGTTCGTCCTCGCCGTAGACCGAGGTATCCCGCCCGTCGAGCAGCACCCGGCCCGAGGTCGGCCGATCCAGCAGCCCGAGAAGGTACAGCAGCGACGATTTCCCCGACCCGGATGGCCCCATGATGGCGACGAACTCGCCCCGACCAACTTCCAGCGAAACTTCCTCCACCAGCGTCACCGGCACCTCGCCGGGCAGGACGCGGCCCAAACGCTCCGCGGTCAGGATAGATCTCACTCCCCTGTCCCCCTCTCCATCAATGGCGAGGGGGATACGCTTCCCTCGCCCCTCGCGGGGGAAAGGTTGGAAGAGAGGGGGCCGAAACTCACCCCATGCCCCGCAGGATTTCGACCGGATGGACCCGTCCGGCCTTGCGCGCCGGCAGGTAGGCCGCGCCCACCGCCGAGACCAGCGCGAAAGTCGCGGCCAGCAGGTATTGCTCCCAGCCCCAGTAGATCGGCAGGTGGACCAGGTCGGTGGCGCCGGGTGGCTTGAGTTCGACCCGCTCCAGCAGCGCCATCAAGCCGATGCCGCACGCCAGGCCCAGCAGGCTGCCGAACAGGCCGAGCATGACGCCCTCCGCCAGAAAGATCCGGCGCACGTCGCGGGCATGGAAACCCATCGACTTGAGAATGGCGATGTCGCGGGTTTTCTCCATGACGATGGTCGAAATGGTGTTGTAGATGCCGAAGGACGCCACCACCAGAATCGCCGAAACCACGCTGTACATGATCAGGTTGCGCACCAGCAGCACGTTCATCAAATCTTCCGAGGCTTCCAGCCACGAGACCGCCTTGTAGTCGATGCGCCGCTCGATGGCGGCGGCGATGTCGCGGGCGGCGTAGGGATCGTCGAGCTGGATCACGAAGCGGTTGACCCGGTCGGGCCGGTCCAGCAGGCCCTGAACCCGCTTGAGCAGGGCGAAGGTCTGGGTCTCGTCATAACCGGCATTGCCGGTGCGGAAGACACCGACCACCTTCAAGGTGCGGACTTCCCCGCCCGGCAAGGCGACGTTGATCGTGCTGCCCATCGCCAAACCGAACTTTTTCGCCAGGCCGACGCCGATGACGATACCGTTCGGATTGGCCGCGAGTGCGTCCAGCGAGCCCTGGATCAACTTCTCGTCGATGGTGGACACACCCTTCATCTTGGCGGGAATGATGCCATTGAGGGTGACGCCCTCGATGCGACCGGCGAAGGTCAGCACCACCGATCCCACCAGCACCGGGGCCGCGCGCACTCCGGGCAGGGATTCGACGAAGGCCAGCTTCTGGGCGTAACCGCGGATGCCGCGTACCTCGGTCAGCGGCTTGACCCGCCGCAGTTCGACGGCACCTTCCGGCCACCGCTCGCTCGCCGGCTGCGGCTGGGGATGGCGATACTCGTCGGAAACGGTGATATGCGGGCTGTTGTCGATCAGCCGCTTGATAAAATCCCGCTCCGAACCCCGCATCAGCGACGACACCGCCAGGAAGAACGCGACCCCGAGGACGATGCCGGTCAGCGACACCAGCGTCTGCCGCTTGCGGCTGACCAGATGGGTGACGGCGATGGCCAGCGGCAACGGCATGGCTCACGCGCCCTTGGCGGCCGGCTCCGCAATCGGTAGCGCCCGCCCCCGCCGTCCCTCCACGAGCCCGGCGACGGGCCGGACCACGATATCGTCGCCTCCGCTCAAGCCGGAGAGGATTTCGATCCGCGACTCGCCACGGATGCCGATTTGCACCGGCTGGTGGCGCAGATACCCGTCGCGCAGGATCCAGACACGACCGTCGACGACGGCGCTCGCCGGTACCAACAGCGCGTCCGACCGCTCGGTCACCACGATGTTGACCTCGGCCGTCATGCCGATCCGCAGGGGAGAATCCTCCTGGGGTTCGATCCGCACCCGGAAGCCGCGGCTGACCGGATCGCCCTTCGGGGTGATGGCGGCGATTTTCCCCTCGATGATCCGGTCCGGCAGCGCCGGGGCGCGGATCAGCACGCGCTGGCCGGGCCGCACCAGCAGGATGTCTTCCTCGTCGACCTCGGCCTCGATCCGCGGAGGATCCCGACCGGAGAAGTAGAAGATCGGCTGGTTGGCCGGGATGGTCTGACCCACCTCGCCGTCGCGGCGCAGGATTTGGCCATCCGCCGGAGCCGTCAGAGTCATGAAGCCGCGCAGCGCGCGGGCGCGGGCCGCCGCCGCGTCCGCCGCCTGCCAGTCGGAGCGTGCCCGGTCGCGTTCCAGCACCGTGCCCAGGCCGCGGTCGAGCAGCGTCTGGGCCCGGTCGAATTGCAGCCTGGCGAACCTGGCCCGCGCCTCCAGTTCGTCCACCGACCGCTGCAGGTCGGCATCCTCCAGCCGGGCGAGTTCCTGGCCTTCGCGCACCTCTTCGCCTTCATCGGCCTTGAGTTCCAGCAGGCGGCCGGTCGCGCGGGGAGCAATGGGCAGCATGACGGTCGGTTCCACGGTGCCGGTGGCGTAGACCGCCCGCACCGCCGGCCCCCGGGTCGGCCGCGCCACCTCCACCGCCACTGGACCGAGCCACCGCCAGGCGCCGACGCCGCCGGCCGCCAGCAGGGCCAGTACGATCAGCGTCCAGAGAATTCCATGCCGTTTCATCCGCGCATCATACCCGTTCCGGTGCCAGGCGCATCAGGCAAGGCGTCGGGACCAGGCGGCGATCTCCCGGATATGATCGGGCGTGGTGCGGCAACAACCCCCGATGAGCCGCGCGCCGCGTTTGTGCCAGATTTGGGCCTCGGCCGCGAAGTCGGCGCAGGTGGCGACGCCTTCCCAGCGATGGCTTTCAGGGTCGTAGGTTTCGCCCGAGTTCGGATACACCACGATAGGTTTGCCGGTGGCGACGCGGGCGGCGGCGATCAGCGCCGGGATATGGCTGGGAGCGGTGCAATTCACCCCGACGGCGACCACCTGCGGCCGGCCGTCCAGCCACGCCGCGCATTCGGCCAGGGATTCGCCATGGCAGACGCGGGCCTCGTCGCGGGCGCTGAAGCTGATCCAGGCGCCGGCGCCGGGAAATTCGGCCAACAGCCGCGCCAGGGCCCGGGCCTCGGCAAAACAGGGAATGGTCTCGCAGGCCAGCAGGTCGGGACCGGCTTCCAGCAGGGCGGCCAACCGCGGGCGGTGAAAATCCATCAGTTCGGCTTCGCTCAGGTCGTAGTCGCCCCGGTATTCCGAACCGTCGGCCAGAAACGCGCCGTAAGGCCCCACCGAGGCCGCCACCAGTGGCCGGGGCCGGCCCACCCGATTGGCGGGATCCTCCCAGAACGCATCGCGGGCCTCCACGGCCAGCCGGACCGAACGCCGCAGTAGTTCGATGCCCTCCTCCCGCCCCAGGCCCCGGCGCATGAAGCCCTCCACAGTCGCCTGATAGCTGGCGGTGATCGCCACGTCGGCCCCCGCCAGGAAATAATCCAGGTGCACCTCGCGGATCAGTTCGGGCGCCTCGATCAGCACTTTCGCCGACCAGAGCGGATCGCGTAGGTCGCGACCCCGATGCTCCAGCTCGGTGGCCATGGCGCCGTCCAGAACCAGGACCGGGTATCGTTCGAGCAAGGTCGCGATCGGATTCATGCGTTACAATTTCTCCCTGTTTTCCACTGCAATAACGAGAACAAACCATGGTCGAATTGCTCCACTACCCGCACGGCATCCATGCCGTCGACGCCGGTTACATCCGTCCCCAACTGGCCGCCATCCACCTCATCGTGGAGAACGGCCGGGTCGCCGTGGTCGATACCGCCAGCAACGCCTGCCTGCCGCGCGTCCTGGAAGCTTTGCGGGCGCTGGATCTGACGCCGGCCAGCGTCGATTACGTGTTCCTGACCCACGTGCACCTGGATCACGCCGGCGGCGCCGGGGCGATGATGCACGCCTTCCCCGAGGCCCGGCTGGTGGTGCATCCGCGCGGGGCGCGGCACATGGCCGATCCGACCAAACTGTTCGCCGCGGTGCAGGCGGTGTATGGCGAGGCCGAAGCCCACCGGCTGTACGGCGAGCTGCTGCCCGTGGCCGAGGACCGGATCCTGGTGGCCGGCGACGGCTTCAGCTTCGATCTGGCCGGTAGGACCCTGGTGTGCCTGGACACCCCCGGCCATGCCCGCCACCATTTGTGTCTGTTGGATACGCGCGGCGGTTGCCTGTTCACCGGCGATGTGTTCGGCCTGTCCTTCCGCGAACTGGACGTGGACGGGCGGCCGTCGGTCGTTCCCACCACCACGCCGACCCAGTTCGAACCGGAGGTCATGCACGAATCCGTGGACCGGATTCTGTCATATCGACCGGACGCTCTCTACCTCACCCACTTCGCCGAGGTTCGCGACGTCGCCCGGCTGGGCGCCGACTTGCACCGCCTCATCGACGCCCACATCGCGGTAGCCGAGCGCGAGCGCGACAGCGGCTCCGAGCGTGGCGCGCGCATCCTGGCCGGACTGTGGGCGCTGATGGACGCCGAAGCCGCGCGCCAGGGCTGGCGGCTGCCGCCCGAACGGTGGCGGGCGGTGCTGGAATCGGATATCGAACTCAACGCCCAGGGGCTGGACTACTGGCTCGACCAGACTGCCCCGCGCCGATTTGCCGGCTCATGATTCCTCGAACGCCTGGCCGGTCGCGGCCAGCACCGCCCGCCAGGCCGGGCTGTTCGGATCGATCCGCTTCTTGCGGCTGACCAGCAACTCGATCGGCACGTGGATGAAGGTATCGTGCAGCAGGCCGATCACCAGGCCGGTCTTGCCCGCCATTGCGGCGTGAGCGGCGTTGCGGGCGAAAAAATCGCAGAGGATGGAGTCCTCGGCGTCGGCCGGGACGCTGCGAATCAGGTAGCTCGGATCGAAATAGCGCAGCGTGACCGGAATCCCTTCCGTCTGAAAATAGCGCTCGATGCGTTCGCGCAGGAACGGGCCGATGTCCTGGAGCTTGACGTTGCCCGAGGCGTCGCGTTCCTGGCCGCTCGCCGCCAGCAGCTCCTGGCCGGCGCCTTCGGCCACGACGACGAGCGCGTGCGCCCGCTGGAGGATGCGCTGCTTCAGCGCCGGAAGAAAGCCGCCCTCGCCGTCGAGTTGCAGCGGCACCTCGGGGACGAAGGTGAAGTTCACGTCCTGGCTGGCAATCGTGGCGCCGGCGGCGATGAAACCGGCGTGGCGGCCCATCAGCTTCACCAAGGCGATGCCGTTGTGGACGCTGTGCGCTTCGGTGTGGGCGCAATCGAGGATCCTGGCTGATTCCTCGACCGCCGTAAGGTAGCCGAAGGTGCGCGAAACGAAGGCCACGTCGTTGTCGATGGTTTTCGGGATGCCGACCACCGCCAGCGCGTGGCCACGCCGTTGCGCTTCCTGGAACAGGGCGTTGCCGCCGCGCTGGGTGCCGTCGCCACCGATGGTGAACAGGATGTTCACGCCGCGCCGGATGAGGTGATCCACGGCGACGCTGATATCCACCGGCCCGCGCGAGGTGCCCAACACGGTGCCGCCGGTGTTGTGAATGTCGTGGACCAATTCAGGGGTCAGCGCGAACGGTTCCGGGCCGCGCGCCGGGTCGAGTCCCTGGTAGCCGCCGCGAAAGCCGAGTATCTCCTTCACGCCGTAGCCGTGATGCAGTTCGAGGAACAACGAGCGGATGACGTTGTTCAGGCCGGGACACAGCCCGCCGCAGGTGACGATGCCGGCGCGGGTCTGTTTGGGATCGAAGAACAATCGGGCGCGCGGGCCGGCCAGTTCGAACAGCAGTTCTTCCGTCGGAGGCGCGTCGGGGTCGCGGATCAAATGGGAGGACACGCGGGCCCGGTCGCTGACCGTGCGCTGCTGGGGGGAGGCGAAGCGGGGTTCGCCGAGGGTCGTGATGTTCATGAATGCGCCTCGGGGATCGACTGAAGAGGTTGCTTCAAGCATAGTCAAGCGAGGCACGGCTATGTTGGGGGATAACTCGGCGCCCTCGATAAGCTTGACCGGCCCGGCTATTCCCTGACCTGATTGCCGCACAGACCGGTGCGCTCGAACTCGGTGAAATTGCTTAGAGTGGTCTCGGCGATGTTGCGAAGGGCGTGGTCGGTGAGAAACGCCATGTGCGAGGTGACCAGCACGTTGGGAAAAGTCAGCAACCGCGCCAATTCGTCGTTGGTCGGTACCTTGTCGGACAGATCCCGGTAGAAATAATCGGCCTCTTCCTCGTACACGTCGATGGCGAGCAGGCCGATCTTGCCGTTCTTGAGGAACTGAATCACCTTGTTCGTATCCAGCAGGGCACCCCGGCTGGTGTTGACGATGAACACGCCATCCTTCAAATAGGGCAAGGTTTCCTCATTGAGGATGTGATGGGTTTCCGGGGTCAGCGGACAGTGCAGGGTGATGATGTCCGCCTCGCGGGCGAAGGTCGGCCCGTCCACATAGGTGGCGTATTTTTTCGCTTCTTCACTGGGAAATTTGTCGTAGGCCAGAAGGCGGCAGCCGAAGCCGCTCAGATTCCGGATCACCATCTGGCCGATCTTGCCGGTACCAAACACGCCGACGGTTTTGTCGCGCAATTCGAAGCCTTCCAGTCCCGCGATTTCGAAATTGAATTCGCGGCTGCGATTGTAGGCTTTATGAATTTTGCGTCCCAGGGTCAGCATCAGCGCCACGGTGAATTCGGAGACCGCGTTGGGGGAGTAGGCCGGCACCCGAACCACCGGGATGCCGCATCGGGCCGCCGCCGCCAGATCGATCTGGTTGTAACCCGCGCTGCGAGTAGCGACGATTTTCGTGCCGTGCCGGGCGAGATCGTCGATCACGGCGGCGTTGCAGGCGTCGTTGACGAAGATGCAGACGCCGGGAAAGCCCCGCGCCAGCGCCACCGTTTCCGGCGACAGACGGACGTCGAAGAAGATCAGTTCGTGGCCGAACGGAGCGTTGTAACGCTCCAAGGAATGACGGTCGTAGGACTTGCTGCTGAACACGGCGATTTTCATGCGCATAGCCTCGTCTTGAGTTCCACCAACCGGTGGAAAAGTTTTTGGCGTTCGCGGCAAAATCGCTGGCGTGGGCGATCCTGGGCAATCCGCGAACTTGGGTGGCCAAGCCGACCAAACTCCGGCGACCCGGAGCAACCGGCGATCGGGCGCAAGCCAGGCGATCCAATCCGCCACTCCATCATTGAGCCATCCCTTTCCAATTTCAGCCACCGTTCAGCCCGAATCAGTACAAATGTCGAGCTATCGATTGCAACCGCCAAATCCTATACTCAATGGGGGCGGGCCGCAAACGGCGATCTCCCACGTGCTCGCGACATGGAGTTCCATTCTCCTAATGCATTGTTTTCCAGTATTAAAAAGATTATTGGCTCTGGACCGATATCCTCCACAGTCGAGAGTTGTTCTGAGATAACCCGACAATTGTAATACGGGTATTGTAGTAAAAAACATCGGTAATTTTCTATTTACATTTTCCGGAAAGTTACTTGGACCAGCGTGGTATCCGATGGGGGTAATATGCCTAAATCGACCTGCACTTATTGGAACCCATTGACCCAGAATAACGGCGGGCAGTGGAAACCCATCACAGGATCTGAGGGAATCATCGAAGAAATGACCTTGAGCATGGATGAAAAAACGGGAGAATACACTCGCTTGACTCGATTTCATCCCGGGGCTGACACAAGTTCAATGGGTCCGAAGAGCCATTCATATCCCGAGGAAGTTTTTATTGTCAGCGGTCGTCTTTATGACCATGCCTTCGATCTATGGCTAGAGAGCGGGCATTATGCCAGCAGGCCACCAGGAGAAATTCATGGACCTTTCAGGACTGACGTTGGGTGCGTCGTCCTCGAACTGTCCTTTCCCAGTCGGGTCAACGAATAGCCGGCACCGTCCAGTCCCTCAATTCACCGCATCTGTCGAAGCGGGCCGACAAAGTCGGACGAACGCCGCCCGCTATCGTTTTCGTGTCTCCATGTGCTGTAGGAGCATAGTTACCATGCGATTTTATCACTGCTTGGTTTGCTTATCCCTTCTCGCCATCCTAAACGCCTGTGGATCTGGCCAAGGCGATTCGGTCGACGACACCATCACCGACGCAATACCCACCGATCATGGCTCGGTGAGTGGTTTTCAGGATCGGCAAACCATGGTCTATCTGGGCATTCCCTTCGCCGCTCCGCCGGTTGGCCCACTTCGCTGGCAACCGCCGACGGAACCCAAAGTCTGGGAGGGCACTCGCCAAGCCACCGCCTTCAGCCCACCCTGTCCTCAAGTCGAGGACAACGGAGCCGCGATCGGCAACGAAGACTGCCTGTATTTGAATGTCTGGAAGCCGCTGGCGGCATCGGCCGGCGCCAATCTGCCGGTGATGGTGTTCGTGCACGGCGGAGGTAACACCCAGGGTTCGGCTTCGAAACTGCGTGACGGATTCCGACCCTACGACGGGCAACGCCTGGCCGAGCGCGGTCAGGTGGTAGTGGTTACTCTTCAATATCGGTTGGGCGCGCTGGGGTTTTTGGTGCATCCCGCCTTGGCCGCCGAGAGTCCACATCGGGTATCCGGCAACTACGGCCTGCTCGATCAAATCGCCGCGCTCGGTTGGGTGCAGCGCAACATCCGCGCCTTCGGCGGGGATCCGGGTCGAGTGCTGCTGTTTGGTCAATCAGCCGGGGCCTTGGACACCTGCATGCTGGTGACCTCGCCGCTGGCGCGGGGATTGTTTTCGCGGGCCTTGATGGAAAGTGGCGGTTGCAACGCCAAATCGGCCATCGAACGGGCCGCCGAAGGCGAATCGCTGGCAACCAAGGTGGGTTGCGATCATGCCGCCAACCCGGTTGCGTGCCTGCGCCAGCTCGATGCGACCACGCTGGTCAAGGCGGTCGATACTTCGCCCACATCGCCCCTGGGCATTGTGAAGTTGACTTTTGGACCCAATGTCGATGGCTATGTATTGCCCGTGGAGCCTATCGACGCGCTCGACAGCGGCCAGCACAATCCGGTGCCATTTGTCATCGGCGCCAACGCCGATGAAACCAGCACGTTTGGCATTCCCATCACGCTGACCGAGTACGAATATCAACTCGCCGCCCGCGTAGTGTTTGACCCTGCGCAGGCCGATGCGGTGCTGGCTCAATACCCGGTCAGGGCCTATGGGTCGCCGCGCGATGCCCTGATTGCCGCAACCACCGATGCGCAGTTCGTGTGTCCAGCCCGGCGCATCGCGCGAGCCGCGGCGAACCATCAGACTCCCCCGGTCTATCGTTATTTCTTCACCCATGGTTTGAGCGGTCCTTTTAGCGGCTTGTTGGAGGCGGGGCACGGCGTGGACTTGCTCTTCGTTTTTCAGCAGATGGGGGCAGATCCCCTTTACCCGCCAACTGCTGAAGATCAGGCGTTGGAATTTGCCATGCTCGGTTATTGGACGCGATTCGCCGCGACCGGCGACCCCAACGGCGGGCAAGCCGTCAACTGGCCGCGGTACGCGGCGGATGTCGATTCCTACCTCGAACTGGCGATGCCGATACGATCCGGCACCGGAGTGCGCACCGCTCAATGCGATTTTTGGGATGGTTTGAGCATACCGGGAAAATAATCGATTTGGGCTTGCCGCCCGAGAGATAAACGTTCATCCCCAACAACCTCACTCGGCATTCAAGTCTCGTGGAAAAACCCACGGACGGCGTCCGCGCCGTCCGTGGGAAGATGTGGGAGGTGATTCCCACACGTCCCACCACCACGGGGATGAGTCAGGATGCGTTCGCCAGTTTTATCGTTGCTTTGGCCTCGAGGGGCCGCTTGAGGAAGAACAGCGCGGCGGTGGTGAATAACGTACCCACCACGATCGCGGCCAGATAAGGAGTGAGGTTCGTCACCGCGTTCGGAATCCACAGTACGAATGCGCCACCGTGCGGTACCCGCAGCTCGCAACCGAACGCCATCGAAATCGCGCCGGCGACGGCGGAACCGATCATTAGCGCCGGGATGACCCGCAGCGGGTCCTTGGCGGCGTAGGGGATGGCGCCCTCGGTGATGAAGGAGATACCGAGCACGGCGGTCGCGCCGGCTGCCTCGCGCTCGTCCAGCGAAAAGCGGTTCTTGAACAGGACGGAAGCCAATGCCAGACCGAGCGGCGGCACCATGCCGGCGGCCATGACCGCCGCCATCGGCGCGTAGACCTGACTGGTAATCAGGCCGGTGGCAAAGGCATAGGCCGCCTTGTTGACCGGACCACCCATGTCGAAGGCCATCATCGAACCGAGCAGCAGGCCGAGAAAGACCGCGTTGCTGCCTTGCAAACCCTTGAGCCAGGTAGTGATCGCGGCCAACACGGCGGCGACCGGTTCGCCCACCACGTAGTACATCAACAGGCCGACGATGAGAGTACCGAGCAGAGGCAGAATCAGCACCGGTTTGAGCCCGGCCAAGGTGCGCGGCAGCGGAATGCGATCGCTCAAGAATTTGACGGTGTAACCGGCGATGAAACCGGCCGCGATGCCCCCCAGGAAACCGGAACCGATGGTGCTGGCGATCATGCCGCCGATCATGCCCGGCGTGATGCCCGGCCGGTCGGCGATGGAATAGGCGATGAAGCCGGCCAGAATCGGCACCATCAGAGTGAAGCCGGCCTTGGCACCGATCTGGAACAGGGTCCAGCCCAGCGTGCCCTTGTTGGCGTCCTCGAACACGTTGATCCCGCCGATGGCGAAGCTGACCGCGATCAGCAAGCCGCCCGCGACCACGAAGGGAATCATGTAGGACACGCCGGTCATCAAGTGTTTGTAGGCGCCGGTGCGGGCGGCAGCCTGCTGGGCTTTAGCCTGCCCAGCAGCTCGATCGCCGGAGGGCGCGGCGGCGGCCTTGGCCTCCGAGATCGCCGTACGCACCAGTTCGGCCCCGTCGTGAATCGCTGCCTTGGTGCTGGCTTCGTAGATCCGCTTGCCGGCGAACCGGCTTTTATCGACCTGCGTGTCGGCGGCGATGATCACCAGATCTGCCGACGCGATGTCCTCGGCGGTCAGGGTGTTTTTGGCACCGACCGAGCCTTGAGTCTCGACCTTGATCGCATGGCCCTGGCTCTTGGCGCCCTGTTCCAAACCTTCGGCCGCCATGAAAGTGTGGGCGATACCGGTGGGGCAGGAGGTGATCCCGACGATCTTCAGGCCCGCTGCCGCGACCGGCACGGCTTGGGTCGATATGCTGGCGAGCGCGGCTTCGATCACGGCGGCGCCGGCGCGGATCGCCGGTTCGGTGGTGGTTTCGTAAAGCGGCTTGTCGGCGAAGCGGGCGGTGTCCACCCGGGTGTCGGCGGCAATGATCACCACATCGGCAGCGGTGATGGCGTCATCCGGCAGGGTGTTTCGCGTCCCCACCGAGCCTTGGGTTTCGACCTGGATCTCGTGTCCGAGTGCCTTGGCGGCCTGCTCCAGTCCTTCGGCGGCCATGATGGTGTGGGCGATGCCCGTCGGGCACGCGGTGACGGCAACTAATCTGGCCATGTTCGGTTTCCTCTTAATTTCTAATCAGTTAGTTCCCTCTCCCTCCGGGAGAGGGTCAGGGTGAGGGAAATAAGTCTCGGGGCGGAAAGCCCTCACCCTTAACCTTTCTCCCGCAAGCGGGCGAGGGGGGAATACGTCAGTCAAGCGCAGTCACGCCGATCCGCTGGGCGAGGGCGCGGACCTCCGCCGGTCGCGGCAAATGCGGGCCGAGCCGGGTCAGCTTGGCGGCGGCAAAGGCGGTCGCCAACCGGGCGGTATCGGCCAGCGCCAGCCCTTCAAGCTGGGCCGCGACCAGGCCGGCCACCATGGCGTCGCCGGCGCCGACGGTGCTGCTCACGCTCACCCGCGCCGGCTGGGCGCGCAGCGCCTGCTCGCGGGTGAGGAACAGCGCGCCGTCTTCGCCCAGCGACACCACGACCAGGTCGGGCGCCGGCGAGCCCGCCAGCAGTTCCCGCCCGGTGGCGACCAGGGATTCCAGAGTGTCGAGCGGCCGGCCGACCAGTTCGGCCAGTTCGTGCCGGTTCGGCTTGACGATCCTGGGGCCGGCCGCGAGCGCCGCCCGCAGCGGAGCGCCGCTGGTATCCAGCAGGACCGCGCCGTCGGCCGACTGTACCCGCCGGGTGATGGTGGCATAGACATTTTCCGGCATCCCCGGCGGCAGGCTGCCGGACAGCACCACCCAATCGGCATGCTCGACCAGCAGGTCGAGACGTTGCAGCACCTGCTCCAGCAACTCCGTCGCGGCGGCCGGTAACAATTCAGGTCCCGGCATGTTGAGGTCGGTGGTCTCGCCGCTTGCGGTATCGACCAGCTTGGTGTTGATCCGGGTCAGGCCATCGAGGTAGAAGCAGTGATTGGCGATCTTCTTGCGCTGGAACAATTCCTCGAACAGCGCGGCATTATCGCGGCCGATCTGACCGGTCACGGCGGCGTTCACCCCGAAGTCGGACAGGCAGGAGGCGACGTTGACGGCCTTGCCACCGACATCGACCTGCATCCGCAGCGCGCGGTTGACGGTGCCGGGACGCAGGCCGGCGATTTCGATGGTCTGATCGAGCGCCGGATTGAGCGCGACGGTGACCACACGGGGGGATTCGGCAAAGGGATTCAAGGGATTCATAGGGCGCGGACCTCTTCGGCGGTGCGGGCGCGCAGCGCGCGCCGGGCCAGTTCCTGCATCGACGCCCGCGATTCGCCGCGCAGCGCGGCTTTCACCGGGGCGATGTCCTGAGCGCTCATGCTCAGTTCGTCGACACCGAGACCGGTCAGAATGCGGGCGCCCAGCGGATCGCCGGCCAGTCCGCCGCAGACCCCGACCCAGCCGCCGCCGACCGAGCGGGCCGTCGCTTGCGCGCCGCGCACCGTGGCGTCGATCAGGTCGAGCACGGCCGGGTGGAGGCTGTCGGCCTGCGCGGCCAGTTCGGGGTGCTGGCGATCCACCGCCAGCGTATACTGGGTCAGATCGTTGGTGCCGATGGAGAAGAAATCGACCATGGACGCGAAGCGGTCGGCCATCACCGCCACCGCCGGCACCTCGACCATGATGCCGAGCTTGACCTCGGGGCCGCCGACCTGTTCGCGGGCCAGTTCGCAGTGGCCGCGCAAGGCTTCGATCTCGCCGACGTGCGTGACCATCGGGAACATGATCCACAGCGGCCCATGCTGGGCGGCGCGATAGAGCGCCCGCAACTGGGCATAGAGCAAGTCCTGGCGTTGCAGCAACAGGCGGGCGCCGCGCACCCCGAGGAAGGGGTTCTCC
Organism: Candidatus Competibacter sp.; assembly: GCA_031732855.1. Classification (GTDB taxonomy): domain Bacteria; phylum Pseudomonadota; class Gammaproteobacteria; order Competibacterales; family Competibacteraceae; genus JAVMKJ01. Next base: position 5,761 of record JAVMKJ010000033.1, on the reverse strand, counting down.
TCGCGCGGCAGGTCGAGATAGGGCACCTGCTTGTCGCCGCCGATGTCCAGGGTGCGGATGATCAACCGGCGTCCGGCCATGACGTCGACCATCTCGCGATAAACCTGGTACTGCTCCTCTTCGTCCGGCGCGCTGTTGCGTTCGAGGAACAGGAACTCGGTGCGCATCAGACCGATGCCTTCGGCGCCGGCTTCGAGCGCCGCGCTGGCCTGTTTCGGGTTGGCGACGTTGGCGGCGATCTCGACGGTATAGCCGTCGGTGGTGGTCGCCGGCAGATGGCGGATCGCGCGCAAACTTTCACGGGCGGCGGTTTGCCGGGCGATCACCTCGGCGACGCTGCGCTGATCGGCTTCGCTCACGTCCAGATAGAGGCAGCCGGTGCCCCCATCGACCACCGCGATTCCACCCTCGGGCGCGGCCAGCAAGGCCGGGCCGGCCGCCACGATGGCGGGCAAGCCGAGCGTGCGGGCGAGAATGGCGGTATGCGAGGTGGGACCGCCCGCGCTGGTCGCCAGCCCGACCACGTGGCGGGTGTCGAGGTGCAGGGTATCGGACGGCGTGAGGTCTTCCGCCGCCAGGATCGAGGGCTCCGACAGCGTGAGTTGCTGCCGTTCGATGCCGAGCAACTGGGCCAGCACCCGCTCGCCGACGTCGCGCAAGTCGAGCGCGCGGGCCGCCAGCAGCGGATCGGCCACTTGCTGGAGTTTGTCGATCCGCGCCCGCAGCGCCCGCTGCCAGGACCAGGCGGCGCCATGGCCCTGCATGATCGTGACCAGGGCGTCCCGCACCAGTACCGGATCGGCCAGCAATTCGCGCTGGGCCGCGAAGATGGCGGCTTCGGCGGCGCTGAGACGCTGGCGGGTGCGTCCCTCCAGCTCCTCGCGCTCGGCGCGGACCACGAGCATCGCCCGTTCGAGCGCCTCGCCCTCCGCGACCACATCGCCCGGCTGGTCGGTGATGTCGAAACGCTGGGAGACATGGCGCACCAGTTTGCCGACCGCCAACCCCGGGCTGGCCCCGAGACCGTAGAGAGTGCGCGGCGCCCCGCCCGGCGTCCATTCCGGCGCGGTCTTGCGCGCGGCCAAAGCGTTGCGGCGGGCGCGCTCGGCGTCGGCCTGTTCCACGGCGGACAGCCCGCGCACGGTGTCGTGCAGGGCGTTCAGCGCGCGTCGGGCATCGGTTCCCCGGGCGGCGAGCCGTAGAGTGGTGCCACAGGTGATACCGAGCGCGAGCAGGTCGGTCAGTGCCTTGGCGTCGGCGAATTCGGCGTCCTTGTAGATCCGCAGTTCGCAAGGGAAGCGCTTGGCGGTTTCGACCCAGCGAGTGGCGGGACGAGCGTGCAGGCCGTTGGGGTAATCCACGGTCCAGATGACTTCAGCATCGGCCGGCCAGGCGGGCGCCGCTGGCGGTTCCGCGGCCGGCGTCGGTTCCGCGGCGTCGCCCAGGGCAGCAATCAACACCAGCGGATTTTCTGCGTGAAACAGGCTGTCGAGTGCCTCGGGCTGCTGCATCAGTCGAGTCAGCCGGCGCAACAGACCGATGTGCTCGTCGGACTGGGCGGCGATCGCCACCACCAGAAAGACCTCCTGGCCCTCGTTCCACTCGACTCCCTCGCGCACTTGCAGGATGGCGATGCCGGTGTGATGGATCAGGTGGCGATCCTCGATCATGCCGTGCGGGATCGCCACCCCGCCGCCGAGGAAGGTATTGGCTACCCGCTCGCGCTCGAGCAGGCTGTCGATGTAGGTGGGTTCGATGTAGCCGGCGTCCGCCAGCAACTGTCCGGCGAGGCGGATCGCCTCTTCCTTCGTGCCGGCCCGTGCGTCGAGACGGATGCAAGATCTAGAAATCGTTTTCATTATTTACTCCTATGATGGTGAGCATATTTCACGTTTATATTTGTAATCGTTTACATCATTAATGTCAAGTAAAGATCTCGAATTGTGTCGGGACAGATCGGAACCCTGTTATAGTCGGAAAATCGCGGATGCTTCGGCGCCGAAGACTTTTCCTCTCAATTAGTCAGACAGATTAGGGAACCATCATGCTGATCCGGGCCGGCTACGACATCATCTTCGAGCATCCGGCGCCGACGCCGATCATCGCGATGCTGTACCTCCATCCGTCACATCGGCGGACCGTTCGCCGCGGGGATTACCTGTTGGTCCAACCGCCGGCGCAGGTGAGCGAATACATCGACGCTTATGGCAATCGCTGCGGCCGCTTGCTCGCGCCCGCCGGTCCGATCCGTTTCTGGAACGATGCGGTGGTCGAAGACAGCGGCCAGCCGGATCACCAGAATCCCGCCGCCGAACAGCATGAAATTTATGAGTTGCCGGATGCGACCCTCACCTTCCTGATGCCGAGCCGCTATTGCGAAGTGGATCGGATGGTGGATCTGGCCTGGCAGCTTTTCAGCACCGTGCCGAAAGGCTGGGCGCGCGTGCGAGCGATCTGCGACTTCGTGCACGACCATCTCCAGTTCGATTACTTGCAGGCCCGGAAGACGCGCACCGCCTATGAAGCCTATCAGGAGCAGGTTGGCGTCTGTCGCGATTTCACCCACTTGGCAGTGACGCTCTGCCGCTGCCTGAACATCCCGGCGCGGTATTGCACCGGGTACCTCGGCGACATAGGGGTGCCGACGACCGGTCCGATGGATTTCAGCGCGTGGTTCGAGGCTTATCTGGGCGGTCGCTGGTACACCTTTGACCCACGTAACAACACGCCCCGCATCGGCCGGGTCCTGATGGCTTACGGCCACGACGCCGCCGACGTGGCGCTCCTGACCTCCTTCGGCCCGAGTCGGTTGGATCGATTCACGGTGTGGACCGAGGAGGTGGGCGAAGACGCCCTGTTGACAGTCCCGAGTCAACCATCCTGAATCGGACGGGGTCGACGAACCGCGCCGCCTTACCCCTCTCACGCCACCGGACATGGGGCTTCCGCATCCGGTGGCTGGATCACATGGCTTCAGAGTGGGCGGGCGTAAGGATTTCTTCTTCAATGCGCAATCACTCACCAACGGCAGGATGGTTTGCCGCATAGCAGCAATTGACCCGGTCATGCTTTAGAGCGTTCCTGGCTCCTCCCTACGGTAAAGCCCTCCGTTACGTCGGAAAAAACTTGTATTGTCTTGCCCCGTGCCCTATAGTGTATGATGCATGGTTATTAGATTGTAAAGGCTTTCGCTCGAACGCTGTATATACAGTGTTTATTTTGATCGATAACTGCCATGCTTGGCAGCTAAAGAGCTTGTAAGTGGAAGTCCTGGTAGTTTATCTGTTCGTCCGCCGCAAAACCTTCCCATCGGTATTCGGTTCGTCAGCTCCGCTATCTTAATTCTTTTAACCATGATCTGTTGCTCTATCTTCTTCTTTTTTCGAGATCTAAATACATGTCAATTGGTACTGTTAAGTGGTTTAACGAAGCAAAGGGTTTTGGTTTCATCTCCCCGGATGGAGGCGGTGAGGATCTGTTCGCGCACTTCTCGGCCATCCAGGGGCAAGGGTTCAAAACCCTCAGGGAAAACCAGAAGGTTTCGTTTGATGTAACCACTGGGCCCAAAGGCAAGCAAGCAACCAATATCCGCCCCATGGATTAAACACATTCAGGATTGAGATCGATCAAAATAGCCCGGCTCCGCCGGGCTATTTCATTTGCTCGTCTGCCAGGTGGGTCCCCAAGGGCTGACCCATCCCCCGAGTGGATCGCCTCGAGCGAGGCTGGCCAAGATCCTGGCCGCTCCAAGGCACTTCGACTGCGACAGCCACTTCCGGAAACCCGCTGGCGATCCTTATCGGGTACGCTCATTGGTGACGCAGGAAATCCAGTACCCGTTCGCGGTCCGGCAACGCCGGAATCGCGCCCCGCTCCAGGGTGGCGAGCGCCCCGACCGCGTTGGCGAAGCGGCACAGTTCGCGCAGGCGCGCTTCGTCCCGGAACGTGGCTGGCTCGGCGAGCAGTCCTTGCAGCAGACCGGCCACGAAGCCATCACCCGCTCCGGTCGCATCCACCGCCTCGACCGCGAAGCTCTTCACTTCGCCGGAAAACTCCGGGGTGAAGTAGACGCATCCCGCGCAGCCCCGCGTGACCACCACCAGCTTCAAGTCGTCGTGCCAGAGCGTTTTGCAGGCGTTTTCCAGGTTACCGATCCCAGTCAGAAATTCGCTCTCGTCGTCGCTGAGCTTGACGACATGCGCTTTCTGCAAGCCCAGCAACATGCCTTCCCGCGCGGCGTTCGCGTCCGGCCACAGCGGCAGCCGCAGGTTGGGATCGTAGGAAATCAGACAGCCGGCGGCGCGAGCCGTGTCGACGGCGTACAAGGTGGCACTGCGCGACGGTTCGCCGATCAGGCTGATCGAGCCGAAATGGAGGAGCTTGGCGCGTTGGATCGCTTCGACATCCACTTCCCTGGGGTCAAACAGCATGTCGGCGCTGGGGTGACGGCAGAACATGAATTCCCGTTCGCCGTCCGCCCGCAGCGAGACGAATGCCAAGGCGGTGCGCGCCTCAGTTGAGAAGCGCAGCGGGCCGACATCGACCCCGGTCTCGGCCAAGGTGTTGGCCAGGAAGCGACCAAAGGGGTCGTCGCCCACTTTGCCCATGAACGCGCTTCGAACGCCGAGCCGCGCCAGTCCGACGGCCACATTGCCGGGCGCGCCACCTGGAGCCTTGATGAAGGCCGGCGCGTCAATCAGGCCGGTACCGGTTACGGTGGGGACAAAATCGATCAGCAGTTCGCCGAGACAGATTGCATCGGCCATGTGGGGCTCCGGGAGTTTTTGTACGGTCTCTTAGAAGTAGTGCCGCATGCCGATGGAAACAATGTCCTGATCGCCGTAGAGGGGAGTATCGGCGTCGCGGCCGATGTACTCGGCCCACAGCAGGGTGCGCTTGCTGAAGTTGTACTGGTAACCCAACCGGTAGTTGTCGATCGTGCTCTCGCCGTCGATGCCGGTGTCGGTCTGGCCATAGGCGGCCCGGACGGTGTTGTTGCCGAAAGCGTACTGGCCGGTAAGGTACCAGCTCCGGGCATCGGAACCAGTGGCGAGCGGCACGCCATTCACGCGGATTTGGCGGTCGAAGTTCACGTCGGTGAAGTTGCCCTGCTCGTAAATCAGGCCCACCAGCCATTGATTGGTCTTGTACCCCAGCCCGAGACCCCAGTTGTCCAGGTTGAGATCGGCGGTCCGACCTCCGCCGAGGTCCACGTTGCTGTCGCCTTCGAGCTTGATATAGGTCAAGCCGGCAAAATACGGACCTTGGCTGTACTTGACGTTGACGCTCCAGATGTCGACGTTGTTCGAGGTGTTGGGGACCGCCAGCGTTGTGTTCGCCTCATCGATATCCATCACCAGCATCACTTCGGCGCTGAAACCGCTGAAGATCGGCGTCTGGTAGTCGATGTTGTTGGGCAGCGTGGACAGGGCGCCGTTCACGTTGGTTTCCGGGGTAACCGAGCCCCCCAGGTAGGTCGAGCCGTCGAGCACCTTGGAACTGTTCCAAATATCGATCACGTTGAGCACCTTCCAGTACGGCGTGTCCTGGGTGCCCAAGGTCAGGGTGCCGAAGCCGCCCGTGAGACCGGCAAATTTCTGGTTGGTGCCGCCGAAATTGCCACCTTCGGCCATGTCGACGCTGAATTCCCACATATAGAGGGCGCTCAGGCCGCCCCCCAGATCCTCGGTACCTCGCACGCCCAGCTTGGAGCCGTCGTCGACCACGTCCCAGTTGGGATCGATGTGCTGGATGTGGTTGT
>JAVMKJ010000032.1:0-35204 GCA_031732855.1 Candidatus Competibacter sp. | reverse complement strand
TCGCTGCGTGGCATTCTATCTAAGCCCCTGGTCCATTTTCCGGGGTCCACTTTAGACAGCCTCGCCCACCGACGGAATAGGCGCTTTGACTCAGCCCAATTTACTCTGCAATCTCGCAAGAAAAGGTCATCAAGTCTTTCCTCAATTGCTGCAAATCTTGCGGACTCGGCAAATATGTACGCAAAATACTTGAGAATACGTCGCTGCTCATCTTTGGTTTTCTGTTGAAAGGCCTCGGCGGCGGAAAAATAGTACCCAAATCGTTCTTTGCTGATTTCTAGATTTTGTTCGTCGTACTTGTAAACATCCTCTCCAACCTCGAAGCCATCGACGTTTGTCAAGTAGTAGTCATCTGTCTGAATCTGCAATCCAACATTGGAAGTCGCCCCATTGCAGTTTCGAGTGATTTTTATCCAGTCTCTTCGCTCGGTTTGAGATAGTTTTGGGCGAACCTCAGAAACAACAAAATTTCTAATCTCTGAAAGAGCGTAGTCCCGCGATGCACTTTCTGGAGCTACGTATTTGAGTTGATACCCGCAGTCAGCGCTTGCGTAGGGTACGAGACAGAAAAGTAAGGTACAGAGGGCTGTAATCTGTTGTAACTGAATGCGCATATATGTTCTCCAGAATTGACACGACTGACGACTTGGACTGGCTAACAAGTGATTATACGGTTTCCGTTTATCTACCATAATCTACAAGCTTTGACAATAATAACTTGATTATGCTAGATTTTATTTGCCGTTTAACATCGCGACCCTTGCAATCCTGGAAATCCTGCCATGCTTGCCATCCCCCCCGAGCTGACCCGTCGCTACGAGGCGTGGTTGGCACAGCAGAATCTGATACCTGGGCGGCGTCCACACTATCACAAGTGGTTACGCTACTATCTGGACTTCTGTCACAAGTATAGTTTGGCGCCGAAAGATCGAGCAAGCCTGCCGGCTTTTCAGGAAAAACTGCGGGCCAAGCACCAGCCGGAACCCCTGTGCCAACAAGCCGGGCATGCCGTATCGCTTTATTGGGAGTTGGTCTGATCGTCCGCTGCAGGGCCGCATCCTCCGGAAAAAGCCGCCACGCCACCGGCTGTCGAGACTCGAAATGCGGCTCATCAAGCCCGGGAACCCACCCCGAGCCAACTCCCGGTAGAGAACCTCCCCATCCAATCTTCCACGCCACCCTCCGCCCCTGCCAAGCGCGCTTCCCAGCAGGAGAACAGGACCACGGCGACGCCTCGCCGGCTCGCGCCGTCGCAACCTTCAGTTCGACCAGAAGAGGCGGTGGCCAACGGAGTACAAAATACCTCTAACCCCGTTCGGGCGTCTTCTCAAAACAGCGCGTTAAATTCGGCTGACCTCAAGTCGAGTGGGGTCAGTTGGGTGTGGGTCTACAACGGCCTGACTTCAGCGATCAAGGTCCGGCACTATTCTCCCAAGACCTTGCAGGTCTATAAATTCTGGACACAGAAATCTCAAACCTTTACCAAAAGCAAGGATCCGCGACTGGTATAGCGCTCCTATCTGACTTGTGGAATCCCCGCTTCGAACCACCCCGGCGCTCCGCGCCACCCCTCCTTATCCAAGGATGGGAAATTCCACAACCGATATAGGAGGGCTATATTCAAGTGCTTGCAACTGCGGGTGCAGGATTTGAATTTCGCCATGAGGGTGTTGACCGTGCACGATGGCAAGGGCCAGAAGGATCGCACGGTGCCATTGCCGGAGACGCTGGTTTCCGAACTGCAAACCCAACTGGAACAGGTCGCGCAAGTGCATGAAGCGGACTTGGCCGCCGACTATGGAGGAACCTTTTTACCTTCCGCACTGGAGAACAAATACCCACGGGCGGCCAGGGAATTGGCGTGGCAGTGGTTGTTTCCAGCCAAGACGCTGACCCTGATGCCGGATGCCCAGAAGTATCGGCGTTATCATTTGCACGAAACGTACGTGCAAAAGGCCATCAAGGACGCGGTGCGCCGGACCCGAATCCCCAAGCGGGCCTCCCCCCACACCTTCCGCCATAGCTTCGCCAGCCACCTGTTGCAAGCCAACTACGACATTCGCACCATTCAGGAATTGCTGGGGCACAGCGACGTGCGCACGACCATGATCTATACCCACACCGTGCGCAGCGTCACGCTGAAGGAAGCCAAAAGTCCGCTGGATTTTTAAGTCCGGGCCGCCAGCGCCCTTCCCCAGCCGGATAGGCTAGACTTTCCGTCCATCGATAACCCGCGCTTCCGTGGAGAACCCGTCACCTTGTCCCTGTCCCGGACCGCTTTTTCCAACCCCGGCTGGCAAGCCCGCCTGACGCTCGGCTTCCAGCGCCAGGGGCCGCGCACCATCCTGGCGCAGCGCGCGCACCAAGGCCCCCTACAGGTGCAACGACCGTTCTATCCCGAAGGCGAAACCGTCTGCCATGTCGCCCTCCTTCATCCTCCCGGCGGCGTGGTCGGGGGCGACGAGCTGCGGATCGACCTCGCGCTCGACGCCGGTGCCCAGGCCCTGCTCACCACCCCGGCGGCCGGCAAGTTCTATCGCAGCGCCGGCCCGCTCGCCCGCCAGACCCAACACCTGACCGTCGCCCCCGGCGCGGCGCTGGAATGGCTGCCGCAGGAGAATATCGTCTACGCCGGCGCCCGCGTCCACGCGCTCACCCGCATCGAACTCCACGGCGACGCCCGTTTCCTCGGCTGGGAAATCCTCTGCCTGGGCCGACCGGCGGCGGGCGAGCGGTTTACAGCCGGCGACTACCGGCAGGATCTCGAACTGTGGCGCGACGGCGAACCGCTCTACCTCGAACGCGGCCGCTATGCCGGCGGCGATATCGTCCTCGACGCCCGCTGGGGATTGCAGGGCCAGCCAGTGACCGCCACCTTGCTATGCGCGCCGGCCAGGCCAGGCCAGGTCGAGGTTGTTCGCGCAGGCTGGGAATCCCTCGCCACGCCGGCGACTCAGGGCGAACTGGCGACGGTGACCCAGCTCGACGGCTGTCTGATCTGCCGCTACCTCGGCCCTTCAGCAGCCCGCGCCCGGCGATTTTTCATCGTGGCATGGGGTTTGCTCAGACCCGCGATACTGGACCGTCCGCCCTGCCCGTCCCGATTTTGGAATACCTGACCACCGCACGAGAACGCCCATGGAACTCACGCCCCGCGAAAAAGACAAGCTGCTGCTGTTCACCGCCGGCCTGCTGGCGGAGCGGCGCAAGGCCAAGGGACTCCGGCTCAACTACCCGGAAGCCGTCGCCTACCTGTCCTGCGCCCTGCTGGAAGGCGCGCGGGAGGGTAAAAGCGTGGCCGAACTGATGAGCCACGGTCGTACCCTCCTGACCCGCGCCGAGGTGATGGACGGCGTGCCCGAGATGATCCCCGAGGTACAAATCGAAGCCACCTTCCCCGACGGCACCAAACTGGTCACCGTACACAACCCGATTCCCTGAGGAGACGCCCATGATCCCCGGCGAAATCGTCACCGCCGACGGTGACCTCGAACTCAACGCCGGCCGCCGCCTCGCGCGGCTGACCGTGGCCAATACCGGCGACCGGCCGATCCAGGTCGGCTCGCACTACCACTTCGCCGAAACCAACCCCGCCCTGCGCTTCGACCGGACGCTGGCGCGCGGTTGCCGGCTCGACATTCCCGCCGGCACCGCCGTGCGCTTCGAGCCGGGCCAGGAACGCGAAGTGGATTTGGTGGAATACGCCGGGGCGCGGGAAGTGTACGGCTTCCGTGCCGCGATCACGGGACCGCTGGAGGGCAAGCCATGAGCCGCATCGACCGCCGCGCCTACGCGGACATGTACGGCCCCACCACCGGCGACCGGGTCCGGCTGGGCGATACCGAACTGTGGATCGAGGTCGAGCGCGACTGCACGATTTACGGCGAGGAAGTGAAATTCGGAGGCGGCAAGGTGATCCGCGACGGCATGGGCCAGTCGCAACGCCCGCAAGCCGAAGGCGCGGTGGACACCGTCATCACCAACGCCCTGATCGTCGATCACTGGGGCATCATCAAGGCCGACATCGGCATCAAGGACGGCCGCATCAGCGGCATCGGCAAGGCCGGCAACCCGGACGTGCAACCGGGGGTCACCATCATCATCGGCCCCGGCACCGAGGCCATCGCCGGCGAAGGGCTGATCGCCACCGCCGGCGGCATCGACAGCCATATCCATTTCATCTGCCCGCAGCAGGTCGAGGAAGCGCTGATGTCGGGCGTGACCACCATGATCGGCGGCGGCACCGGCCCGGCCACCGGCACCAACGCCACCACCTGCACCCCCGGTCCCTGGAACCTGCGGCGGATGCTGCAAGCGGCCGAAGGCTTGCCGGTCAACCTGGGTTTTCTCGGCAAGGGCAACGCCAGCCGGCCGGCGGCCCTGGAGGAACAGATCGAAGCCGGCGCGATGGGGCTCAAATTGCACGAGGATTGGGGCACCACGCCGGCGGCCATCGACAACTGCTTGGAAGTCGCCGAACGCTACGACGTGCAGGTGGCGATTCACACCGATACGCTGAACGAATCCGGTTTCGTCGAGGATACTCTCGCCGCCTTCAAGGGTCGCGCCATCCACACCTATCACACCGAAGGCGCCGGCGGCGGCCACGCCCCCGACATCATTCGCGCCTGCGGCGAAGCCAACGTATTGCCCTCCTCCACCAATCCCACCCGGCCCTACACGGTCAACACGGTGGACGAGCACCTCGACATGCTGATGGTCTGCCACCATCTCGATCCGGCGATTCCCGAAGACGTGGCCTTCGCCGATTCGCGCATCCGCCGCGAAACCATCGCCGCCGAGGACATCCTGCACGATCTGGGCGCGTTCTCCATGCTCTCCTCCGATTCGCAGGCCATGGGCCGGGTCGGCGAGGTCATCACCCGTACCTGGCAGACCGCCCACAAGATGAAGGTGCAGCGCGGACATTTACTCCCCTCTCCCTCTGGGAGAGGGGTTGGGGGTGAGGGAAGCGAGGAGAGCGATCGCGCCGACAATTTCCGGGTCAAACGCTACGTCGCCAAGTACACCATCAACCCGGCCATCACCCACGGCATCGCGCATCTGGTCGGCTCGCTGGAGGCCGGCAAGCTGGCCGACATCGTACTGTGGCGACCGGCGTTCTTCGGGGTCAAACCATCTCTGATCATCAAGGGTGGGCTGATCGTGGCCGCGCCGATGGGCGACGCCAACGCCTCGATCCCCACCCCGCAGCCGGTGCACTACCGGCCGATGTTCGGGGCTTTCGGCGGGGCGCTGGCGGCTACCTGCCTGACCTTCGTCTCCAAGGCCGCGTTGAACGGCGGCGCGCTGGACGCACTGGGCCTGCGGCGAATCCTGGCGGCGGTGTGGAACACCCGCGCCATCAGCAAGCGCGACCTGATCCACAACGACTACTTACCTCACATCGAAGTGGATCCGCAGACCTACGAGGTGCGGGCGGACGGAATACTGCTGACCTGCGAACCGGCCACGGTGCTGCCGCTGGCGCAGCGGTATTTCCTGTTTTAAGCCATTCGTCTACACCTCTGGAGAGATCGATATTGTATCAATCGTATCGATATTTAATCGCCGGGTCATCGCTGATAGACGACGATGCCGGTTCATTGATAATGGGAGAGAAGAAAATCGATGCACGAGCGTAACTTGGTTCTTGCTTGCACTTTATGGTTGGCTACCATGGGTAGCGCCACCGCTGCCGAACCAGCGCGTGATTCCATCAATATCGCGGGTTCCTCCACCGTCTACCCATTCGCGATGGCGGTAGGCGAGCGCTTTAACAAGGTCACTCAATTAAATCCGCCTCAGATCCAATCCATCGGCACGGGCGCTGGTTTAAAATTGTTTTGTGCCGGGACAGGAATCGAGACGCTGGATATCGCTACCGCCGTGCGCTCCATGAAACCAGCCGAAAAGGACATGTGCGAAAAGAATGGTGTCAAGGATATTGCCGAGATCAAGTTTGGCACTGTAGCAACCGTGGTCGTCCAATCAAACGCAGGGGCAAGATTTGCCAACCTGACTCGCAAGGAATTGTTTCTGGCGATGGCCAAGGATGTCCCCGACCCAAAGGATGGTGCCAAGCTTGTGCCCAATCCCTACAAGACTTGGAAGGATATCAATCCGGCGTTACCCAATACCAGGATTGTAATGTGGATACCCGCCGCAATGCACGGCGTTCATGATATCGTGTTCAACCAGATTATGTTGGTGGGCTGCAAGCAGATCGATTCGATGCAAACCTTGACGGCCAACGATCCCAAGGCGTTGGAGACGGTCTGCCAGAGCGTTCGTGGAGATGGCGCCTACGTTGAATTCAAGGAATATGAGGCGGCTATCAAAGAGATCAGAGCCAATCCCAGTGCCTTGGGTATCATGTCTAACACTCACTTCAATCAGGATTCTGGTTTGATCACCATCCCCGTTGATAGTTATGAGCCCTCGGCCACAAGCGTCGCTCATCAGGTGTATCCACTCACGGAATCGCTGTTGTTGTATGTAAAGAAATCCAACACCAACGTTGTGAAAGGCCTTAAGGAATATTTGGCCGAATTCACTTCCGAGCAGGCCATCGGTACCAATCAGGGTTACCTGGGCACGATGGGCATGATTACGTTACCCTTGGCCGAGCGCAAACAGGCGAGAACCGGCGTGGCGGATCTGGCAAAGAATTAACTTTGCCTTTCTTATTACGGAATTGGTATTACTCATCGTTTTGCCGAAGACCCCAAGGTGATGGACTTGACCTCGAAATATTCGCTCATGCACTGATTTCTCATATTATTGGGGTCGGTTTCAAGATAAGCGGCGAACAAAGTGAGCGGCGGCCTGGAGATACTATCCACGACTATATCTGTCTCCCCCCGATTCTTGGCGGCCTGAATCGCGTTAATTCGTTCGTGCATCTCCTGGGCGTAGCGGTAACCCCGGTATACGTCTTTATAAGCCTCAAATATGTTGGGCGCTCCCAGCAGACTGATAATGAGCAGTATCATTGCCAGTCGAACCAGTCGACGGTCGGCAACTTGGATTTTTTCGCCAACCAGGAAGTGGACAACAATAATAAAAGAAGGATACCAGCCCAGCAGAAAAAGCAGCCAGACAACGCTTTCGGCTCTATCAGGCAGTGGATATCGATTAATCAGAAAACCTATCGCGTTAAGGATAAAGATCGTGACGATCCATAAAGCCGGCAGAGCGAGCGATGATCGCCTGAATTTTCCCTCGACATAAAGCCAGGCATTGGCGATGCGGAACGTAGCCAGCAATAGAAGCAGCGCCGATGCCCATAAGCCTGGATTGGAAAGCCAATACAGCATTCTCAATATCACCCAGGGCGGATAAAGCAACACCGCCCACCCGGGCGTTAGCCGCAATTGGGTGACGTTGGCAAGACCAGCATAGCGTTCGGAGTTGCCTGGCGCGAGCACGCTGACGAGGGCCGCCATAATGGAAATCAGCAGGAGCGCCGCCCAGAAGACGCGGGAATCCCGCCGCATCCACAACGCATGAAAAGTACCACAGCCGAGAATTACGCCAGTCAGTACAAGGGAAATTTCATTCGCGCCAGTGATGACGACCACTAACAGACTGGACAGAATAAAAATCAGCATTCGCAGGTTTTTATTTCTTGCAGTGGTTTCTCGCCAGATCAGCAACCCCAGCAGAAAAATAAGGAGAACGTTCGGTATTTGGTAAGTAAAGCTGCCACCAGGCCAATAGAAGGTCTGGGCGACATTAGGAGCACCAGCAATGAACAGCACAGTCCATACGCCTCCCAAAATGAACACGAGAGGCATTGAAATATGGCTTTGAGCGATTTTCGCGGTCAGAAAACAAAAACCGAGCCAAGTCGATATCAGAAGAATAATCGGCGGGAAGCGATAGATTTGGAAAATATCCCCCGACAGCATGAATGCGGTATATACAAAATTCAGAGTGTAGCGACCCGACCAATGTTCGTACCAAAACGCCTGTGCCCCCATCAATCCCAGTTGCCTGGCCTTGGCGGCATAGCAAAAATCATCGGCGGATGGATAGTCGAAAAACGACAGCGCGACGAACAGCGCGAGCACCGCCATCACGACGACCGCCAACAGACCCATCAGAGTCTTGTCCGCGGGAAAATGCCTGGAGTTATTTATCGGCATGATTGATCCAGTTCGGTGGTGAGGAGTGCCGGCCCCTGAATCAGCAGCGTGCCCGTGCGGCCCGGCACGGTTCCGTGGGTCACCTCATGGCGCGGCAAGGCGTCCGACGACATCTCGCCGGCCAGCGTCCGCAGCGCGCCGAGGCGATAACCCTGATCGCGCCAACCGGCGAGCAGCCGATCGAGGACGGGCAGGAATTTCATACCTTCCAGTTCGGCGTGCAGGGTAAAAACATGGCCGGTCGCTGGGTCGGTTCGCGATATCGCTAATAAGTGGTCGGCGACATTATCGGGCGTTATTCCTTTCAGGCCGATCAATTCATCGAGAGTCGGCAACGTGGTCGGAAACTGGGGACAGCGGAGGGTCTCGCCGTCCACCACCGGCCGGAAGGGATGGGTTCCGCGTGAGTCGGAGCACCAGGCAAAGCCCAGTTCCCCGGTGAACCGCAGCGCGTGAGCGTTCATCTGCCAGCCGGCCGCGCCATGCCCGGTCGCCGCCGCGCCGAAGATTTCGGCGTAACGCTCGACCGCCTGGCGCATCTGACGGACCGTCCACTCGCGGTCGGCCCCGGCCACGCGATCCTGCCAGAGCACGTGATCCCAGCAGTGAATGCCGGTCTCGAAGCCGGCGGCGCGAACCGCGCGCATGACCTCGCCCGCGCGCCGGCCAATGTTCGGTCCGGGCAGCAACGTCCCATACAGCAGGGTCTTCAACCCGTAATGCTCGATCACCGAGGTCCGCTTGACCTTGCCGAGGAACCCGCGCCGGAACACCCGCCGGATCGCCCAGCCGGTATGATCGGGACCGAGACTGAACAGGAACGTGGCATCCGTTTGATGCCGGCGGAACAGTTCGACCAGCTGCGGCACGCCTTCCAGCGTCCCACGCAGGGTATCGACATCGACCTTGAGAGCGAGGAACGGCGCGACCATCGCTCAGTCGACGAGAATGCCGGCATCGGCCACATGGGCGCGGTAGGCTTCGAAAATCCGCCGCAGCGCGTCGTCCATGGTCACGCTCGGCCGCCAGTCGAGATCGGCGCAGGTATTGGCGATCTTCGGCACCCGCTGCTGCATGTCCTGATAGCCCTTGCCGTAATAGTCCGCCGCCGTGGTCTCGACCAGCCGGACTTTGGCCGCGTTGTCGCGGTATTCTGGATATTCCGCGGCCAGTTCCAACATGCGGATTGCGAGCTCGCGGACCGACAGGTTGTTGCGCGGATTGCCGATGTTGTAGATCTTGCCGCTCGTCACGCCCCGTTCGTTGGCGATGATCTTGAGCAGCGCGTCGACGCCGTCGTCGACGTAGGTGAACGAACGCCGCTGGGTGCCGCCATCGACCAGCTTGATCGGCTCGCCCCGCGCGATCTGACCCAGGAACTGGGTGATGACCCGGGAACTGCCTTCCTTCGGCGTGTTGATCGAATCGAGGCCGGCACCGATCCAGTTGAACGGCCGGAACAGGGTGAAATCCAGATCCCGTTCCATGCCGTAGGCCCAGATGACCCGATCCATCATCTGTTTGGCGCAAGCGTAGATCCAGCGCGGCTTGTCGATCGGCCCGTAGACCAGGGGTGAAGCCTCGGGATCGAATTCGGCGTCCGCGCACATGCCGTAAACCTCGGAGGTCGAAGGAAACACCAGCCGCTTGCGGTACTTGACGCAGGATCGGACGATCGGCAGGTTGGCCTCGAAATCGAGTTCGAATACCCGCAAGGGCTCGCGCACGTAGGTGGCGGGGGTGGCGATGGCCACCAGCGGCAACACCACGTCGCATTTCTTGACGTGGTATTCGATCCACTCCCGGTTGATGGTGATGTCGCCTTCGAAGAAGTGAAAGCGCGGATGGTCGAGCAGATCGCGGACGCGGTCGTCCTGCATGTCCATGCCGTGAATTTGCCAGTCGGTATCGGCCAGAATGCGTTTCGACAGGTGGTGGCCGATGAAGCCGTTGACGCCGAGGATGAGGACTCTTTTCATTGCGGGAAGGAATTCCGAGGTTGACTCCCCTCGCCCGCGGGCAGGAGAGGGATTGGGGGTGAGGGCACGCCGGGGGAGAGGTGATTCAATCACGACCCTCAGTCGCCCAGACGCCACGGACCGGGGCCGAGTCGGTCGGCCAATCGCGCGGGAAGGACCGGCTCGCCGGCGATCTCCAGCACGAGAATTTGCAGGAGCCCGCCGCCACCGCAACGGGCGATCCACCGGTCGCCGGTCCGTTCGAGCAGCGCCGTCGATGCCGGCGACGCCGCCTCGATCACCCGCGTGCGGAGGATCCGCGCCGGCTGGCCGGCCACGGTGGCGAACGCGCCGGGATACGGCGGCGCGACGGCGCGGACCAGGTTGTGGATGCGCGCCGCTGGCCAGGTCCAGTCGATACGCCCGTCCTCGGGCTTGCGGCCGGAGTAGTAGCTGCCCTCGGACAAATCCTGCGCGATGCGCGGCGCCGTGCCGGCGACCAGCGCCGGCAGCGTGCGATGCAGCGCGAGTTCGGCGGCGAGCGTCACCTTGTCGAAAACCTCCCGCGCCGTGTCGTCGGGCAGGATCGGCACGGCGGTCTGGGCCACGAGGTCGCCGGCATCCGGTTTCGCCACCATGTAGTGCAGGCTCGCGCCGGTCTCGGTCTCGCCGTGGATGATCGCCCAGTTGACCGGCACCCGACCACGATATTTCGGCAGCAGCGAACCGTGCATGTTGAGCGCGCCGCGCGGGGCGATGGCGAGAAGCTCCGGCGCCAGCATCCGCCGATAGTAGAACGAGAACAGGAAATCGGGAGCGAGATCGCGGATGCGCTCCAACTCCTCCGGAACGTTCGGATCTTCCGGCACGATCGCCGGAATGCCGTAATCGGCGGCGACGGCGGCGACGCTGTCGAACCAGATTTGCTCGCTGGGGCTGTCCTCGTGGGTGAGGACCAGCGCCACGTCGATACCGTGCGCGAGCAATACCTTGAGGCAGCGCACCCCGACGTTGTGATAGGCGAAGACGACGGCGCGGGTCATCGATTCATTCTCCTTCCGGCCGTTGTTCCAGAATCGCCTGGACGTTGAAGCGCGGGCGCTCGCGCACCTGCTGGTAGATGCGGCCGACGTATTCGCCCAGCAACCCGATACCGAACAGCAGGATGCCGATCAGCAGGAAATTGATGCCGAACAGGGTAAACAGTCCCTCCGCTTCCGGGCCGACGATCAGCCGGCGGATCGCCAGGAACATGACGAATCCCGCCGAGGCCAGCGCCAGGGCGATCCCGGCCAGCGAGAACATCTGCAAGGGCACCAGCGAAAACCCGGTCACCAGATCAAAGTTCAGCCGGATCAGTTTGTACAGCGAGTACTTGGATTCGCCGGCGGCCCGCTCGGCGTGGGCGACCGCGACCTCGGTCGGGTCGTGCGCGAAAGTGTAGGCCAGCGCCGGGATATAGGTGCTCGCTTCCCGGGTCGACGCGACCGCCTTGACGATGTCGCGGCTGTAGGCCCGCAACATGCAGCCCTGATCGCTCATGCGGATTTTGGTGATCCGCTCCCGGACCCGGTTCATCAGCCGCGAAGCGACGTGCCGCCACCAACTGTCCTCGCGCGTTTCCCGGATGCTGCCGACATAGTCGTGGCCCCGGTCCATCGCCGCCAGCAATTTGCCGATTTCCTCGGGTGGGTTCTGCAGATCGGCGTCCAGCGTCACCACCCGCTCGCCCCGGCAATACTCGAAACCGGCCATGATCGCCATGTGCTGGCCGCAGTTCGCGTTGAACAGGACGACCCGCGTCACCTCCGGCCGGGCCAGGAACTGATCCTTCAGCAGCGCCGCCGAGCGGTCCCGACTGCCGTCGTTGACGAACAGTACCTCGTAGGACACGCCCAGCGCGTCCAGCGCCGGGTAAAGCCGGGCGAACAGCGCCGGCAGGGTCTCCTGCTCGTTGTACACCGGAATGATGACCGAGAGCCGAGGGGCGCTCATCGGATTTTCGCCTCGGCCAGCACTTCGCCGACCGCCGTGCAGACCCGCTCCACGTCGGCGCGGGTCATCGACGGAAACAGCGGCAGCGTCACCGTTTCGCGGGCGATCCGCTCGGTGTTCGGCAGTTCGCCGTCGTCATGGCCCCGACGGCGGAACAACGTGGTGAGATGCGCCGCTTCGTAAGATACCCCGGTGCCGATGCCGCGCGCTTCCAATGCGGCGCGGAATTGCTGGCGGTCGATGCGCAGCCGATCCAGAGGCAGCAGCGGCGCGAACAGGTTCCAACTGTGCCCGGCTTCGTCGCCTGAATAGCCGGGATGCGGCAACAGGCAGGGCGGATCGACGGGAAACAGCCGGAAATACTCGGCCACGAGTTCGCGGCGCCGGGCGTTGAATTCCTCCAACCGCGCCAGTTGGCCGAGACCGATCCGGGCGTTGACATCGGGCAGGTTGAACTTGCCGCCGGGGAAGGCGACATCGCGCGTGCCGTCGGGCAAGCGGGTGATGCCGTGGAAGCGCAGCATTTCCACTTCGTGCGCCCCGGCCTCGTCGTTCAGCACCAGCGCCCCGCCTTCGATCGAGGTCATGTTCTTGTTGGGATGGAAGCTGAACACCACCAAGTCGCCGAAGCTGCCGATGCGCCGACCGCGCCAGCTCGAACCGATGGCCAGCGCGGCATCTTCGATGACCCGCAAATGATGCCGCCCGGCAATCGCATAAAGACGGTCCATATCCACCGGCAATCCCGCGAAATGGGTCGGCATGATCGCTCGAGTGCGCGGCGTGATCGCGCGTTCGACCGCGTCGAAATCGAGGTTGCGGCCGAGCAGGTCGACATCGACGAACACCGGAATCGCGCCGACCTTGGCGATCATGTTCGGCGCGGCGAAGAACGTCTGCGAGGGGGTAATCACCTCGTCGCCTGGACCGATGCCGCACAGTTGCAAAGCAACTTCCAGCGCGGCGGTGGCCGAGTTCAGCACCCGCGCCGGACGGCCGCCCAGATAGTCCGACAGCGCCGCCTCGAATTTTTTGACCTGCGGCCCGGTCGTGATCCAGCCGGAGCGCAACACCTCGGCCACGCCGGCGATGGTGTCTTCGTCCAGGGTCGGGCGGGCGAACGGGAGATAGGGAAGATTGCTCCCCTCTCCCCTGGTGGGAGAGGTGTCGGGGGTGAGGGGGACCGTGCTCCCCTCTCCCCTGGTGGGAGAGGGGTCGGGGGTGAGGGGTGGAAGCGATGCCATCGCGAGTCTCTCAGGAAGATCGAGCGAGCAGATAGACGCCGATGATGATGAAACCGATGCCCAGCCAGCGCCCGCCGTCGAGCGCCTCGCGGAACAGGTACCCAGCGGCGAGGGCATTGACGACGTAGCCGATGGAGAGCATGGGGTAGGCGATGCTGACCGGCACCCGCGACAGCGCCACAATCCAGACCAGGACGCTGACGCCGTAGCAGGCAAAGCCGCCGAGGAAATGCGGATTGGTGGCGATCGCGCCGGCCAGCGGCAAGGCGTTGGCGACGGTGGGCGTGATCACGCCGAGCGCATTGGTGCCGGCCTTGAGCAGCAACTGCGCGGCGGCGTTGAGCAGCACGCCGGTCAGAATCAGGGCGAAACTGGCGGCGGTCACTGGCGGCTCACGATGACCCGGTGCGGGTCGCGGGCCAGCACCCGCATCGGCAGTCCCTCGTTGGTAAAGCGCTCGTAATGGGACGGATTCATCATCGCATACCCTCGCTCCAGTCCGATCCAGCGCCGTTTCCAGTCCTCGATCCTTGGAATGCCCTTCCAGGGCTCCGCGTCCAGGCCAAGGGCGAACTCGTCGATGTATTGCACCAGCGTGATCGGACGCTTCAGGTAGAACGGCAGGGTCTGATCGTACATCTGTACGCTGTAGAAGGGAAAGGTTCGATCGAACGGCCCCTGCGTCGCCTCGATCTCACGGACGATGTGATACGAGGAAGAGAGCCGGGACAGTTCGTCTTGGCCGTCCATCGCCAGGATGCCGGCGCCAAGGCTGCCGAACGCCAGCGCGATGATGCCGGCCAACCGCCCATGACGACGGAACAGCCAGGCCGCCGCAACGGCACCGGTGGTAAAGGTGAAAACCGAGGCATCGATCCAGGGCACGACATTGCGCACGATCTCGAACGGGGACGATTCCTTCGAAAACACACGAGCCACACGCTCGCCACCAATCAGCGCCCCCAGCAGCAGAACACCGCTCACCGCCGCCAGCCCCCAGGCGAAGCGGCCGAGGACCTTCGGCTCCATCCGTTGCATCTCGACCGCCACGAACAGCGCCAGCGCGGGAAACACCGGCAGGATGTAGGAGGGTAACTTGGAATGCGAGGCGCTGAAGAACAGAAAGATAAATACCGTCCAGATCAGCAGCAGCCGCAAGGGTTGCAACGTTCCCGGCTCGCCCTCGCGCCGCCAGCCGTCCCGCAACCGGACGGCGGCGAACGGCAACCACGGCATCGTCCCGAACAGCAGGATCGGAAAGAAATACCACCAGGCGCCCTCGCGGTGGTGAACCTTGGTCAGAAAACGGGCAAAGTGCTCGTGGATGAAGAAGAAGCGGGCGAACTCGTCGTTGGCCAGCGATACGGCGACGAACCAGGGAACGGCGATCAGCAGGCACAACACCAGCCCCTTACCGACGTGCAGGCGGGCCAGCAGTCGCCAGTCGCGCTCGACCAGGACGTAGAGGGTTAATACCGCGCCGGGCAGCACCACACCGATCAGGCCCTTGCTCAATACGGCCAGCGCCAGCGCCGCCCAGACCACCAGCATCCCGTTGCGGTTCTCCGCCGGCGTCGCGCCAGAGCGCTGGGCCAGCAGGAAGCCGAGCAGAGCTACGGTGAGGAACGCTGCCAGCCCGGCATCCAGAGTGAGGATATGGGAATCGATGATGAACCCAGTGCATCCCCCCAGCGCCGCCGCCGCCATCAGGCCGACCTCCTCATCGAACAGCCGGCGGCCCGCCCAGAACATCAGCAGCACGCAGGCGAAGGCGGTGGTCGCCGGCCACCAGCGCGCGGTCCAGTGATGCTCGCCGAACAGCCGGAACGCCGCCGCCGTGGCCCAATACTGCATGGGCGGCTTCTCGAAGTATTTGAGGTCGTTCAGCCGCGGCGTTATCCAGTCGCCGGACATGGCCATCTCGCGAGCGATTTCGGCGTAGCGCCCCTCGTCGGGGCGGGTCAGTTTGCGGTATTCGATATTGCCGAACCAGACCAGGGCGAGCACGACCAGCAGTCCCGACAGCAGGGATTTGGGTAACCGGCGTGGGGCCGAAAGCCCCCGAGTGGGATCTGGCGCCCGAGTGAAAGCGGATGGATCGGAGCCGCCGCCGGTCAGCATTTTTTCGTCTCGAACCATGAAGCCTTCGGACGATGAAACGATTCACGCGATGCCGTCATGTGGAACGCCCTTCCTTGAGCGCCTCGCGCAACCGTTCCAGCACCGCCTCCGGCTGGATGACTTGCAGGCACACGTTGTCGGTACAGGGGGTTTTGCGATGGTTGGCTGCGCTCACGCAGGGCGAACAGGCGAGACCGGCATAGATCGGCGTGCTGTTGCCGAGGGAACCGTACAGATGGGGCGTCTCCGGACCAAAAATGACGAAGGTGCGCAGACCGGTCACCGCCGAGAAATGGCCCGGCCCCGAATCGTTGGTCAGCATCACGGCGGAAATTCCATATAACGCGGGCAGTTCCTCCAGTTGCTGGCGGCCGGCGAAATTGACGCAACGCTCGTGCCCGACCCGCCGTTTCAGCATCTCCGCTTCCTCGCGCTCCGCTGGAGCGCCCGTTATCAACACCAGCAGATCGGCGTCATCGGCCAGCAGGCCGCGCATGACCGCCACAAAATAGTCCGGCATCCAGCGGCGTTGCGGCAGCAGGTCGCTGGCGTTCGGATTGATCAGCGCGATCCGGTGGCGCATCGGATCGTACGAGGGATACTCGGCGCGAACGCGATCCCGCATGGCCGCGGTGGCGCTTTCGCCCACTTCGGCGCGGGTCAGCCCGATTTCACCGTCGTCGATCAGGGTCTTGGAAAACGGCAGTTCCTCCCGGTCCGCCAGGGCGGCGTTGACCAGCGCGATAAAATTCTTCGCGATGTGCAGGCGCGGGTTGTAGGCCACCCGGCGGGTCAACATGTCGCCCCGATACAACCCCTCGTTGTGGAACGCATGGAACCCAATCCGGTTGGCCGCGCCGGACAATCCGGTCAAAAGAGCGCTATAGCGCGAGAACAGTTCCAGATCGATGACCGTATCGATGCGGCGCCGGCGAGTCCAGAAGAGAAAGCGCAGGCTATCGACGGCGAGGTTCGACAATCCATCCGCGCGAATCGTGAAAACATGCGTCTCCGGTATGGTGTTCAACAAGCGCAGGCTGGCGGCATTGGACTTGAAAATCACGAAATACAGTTCCGCATTACCCTCCCGCCGCATTTTTCTCAAGGCGGGATCGGCCAGGATGGCGCTGCCCATCTCCGATAATTCGATAAACAATACCTTGCGGGGACGTTGAAATGGCCGTCCGGCAAACAGACCGACCAAGCGGCTGAGGAGAGTGGCCAGAAAGCACAGTGGAATTCCGGCAAAATAATCCACTTTCCGCATGGTATCGATTTTCATAACAGGCGTTTGCGACCACCAAGATAGATGATGAACCCGGGCAGACTCACGACGATCTGCATCAGTCCATAGAGAATGGACATGGCCAGAATGATTGCCTTATCCCCGCCGATCAGGGAAAACAACGCCACCAAGGCGCCCTCGCGCACCCCCCATCCAGCCAGGGAAATCGGGATGATCGTCAGAATAATCGCCGGCGGCACGATGACGAAATAGGTTACCAGATCGTAGCGCAGACCCAGCGCCCGGCCGGTCACGAAGAAACTCAGCATGGCCAGCAGAGGAATCAGCAGCGACGACGCCAACAACAGGAGGCGATCGACCAGAAAAGCCTGGCGCAACCTCTCCGACAGAGTCCTCAGGACGCTCAGTCGGGGCCAGGCATCGAGCCACGGCAGATATCTCAGGGAGTACACGCCCGCAAAACCGGCCACCCCGCCCACGACCAGGAGCAGGGTCAGGTGATAAATCGGGTCGGGAAGCAGATCGGGATCGAACAGGTAAGCGACCAGGTTCAGCACCAGCAAGGCGGCAAGGCCGGCGATTCGGTCCAGCATGACGCCGTACAACGCATCCCGCTTGCGAAATCCCTGGCCGGCGACATCCAGCACCCTGAGCGCGTCGCCTCCAATGCTGGTCGGCAGTCCCTGATTGAAGAACATCGCCTTGAAGTAGCTGCGCCAGTAAAAGGAAAAGGACTGACCGAAATCAAGGTTGCGCATGATCAGTTGCCAGCGATAGGCCGATACGCTGGTGCTGCCGAATTGCAGGAACAACGCCACCAACAGCAGGTCGGGTCTGGCCTGTCTCAGCGTACTCCATACCTGATGGATATCGATGGAACGCAGGATAAGCACAAAAATCGATATCGTCACCAGAATTCGAAATAGTCGCTTGATCGAATTCGAAGAGATAAAGGATTTGATTTGTTGGCTAAAGACAAGCACGGGATATTATTCACTCAATCGCCTGGTGTAACCGTCAGTATAGTACCGTCCGGTTGTTTGCTTTGGTATCCCTTCACCAGAGAGTAATAATAATGACCCGCCGGCTTGCCGTTTTTCGAGAGTTTTATTTCCTTGACATCCCCCATCTGCCGTACACGCGAACGGACATTATCACTGGTCATGTTATCGATGCCCCTGCTGACCAGCAACAGGGTCTTGTCATTTTGCTCACCGATGGGAAACCAGTACTCATACATCAGGGTTCTCGCACCGAACAGATGCCAACTGGAAGTTTGAAACGCAGGTTGGCGGATCACCGAATCGCTCGAGGAATCGATGGCCGTTGTACGATAAAACGCAAGTCCGCTGGCAATCCTGTTTCGGTCCATGCCAACCACCAGAATTTTCTCACCTAATTCGTGCTCGACCTGCTCCACGAGCGCTTCGATTTCACGCCCGAAACCCTGCCATCCCAACAGATACAGCTTCTGCGGATAGGGAACCCCAGGAAATCCCAGTGCCAGATAATGTAATACAGCACCATAACAGATCAAACAGATCGTCATCGTCGCTGGCCATGCGCGCCGGCTCCATTCAAGTAATTTTTCGTTATTAGGAAATGGCTTACGAGTGACGATCAAAGCCATGTAAGGAACGATGCTCAGCCAGCAAGGAACGGTCCAATGAAATTTGGTTTCTCTGAACAGGCTCAGCGCCCCGAACACGATGACTGGCAATAAAGTCAGCGTCATCAGCAAATAATAGCCACGATCCGCAACCCTGGAAATCGTATCCCCGGAAAGGGCATCATTTCTGAAAATAACCACTTTTCTATGTAATAGAATTGCAATGAACGAGAGGATCCCTGTCGGCGTTATGATCAGGATCATGCTGCAAAGGAATATAGGCAGGGAAAATTTTAAACGGCCCGTCACCCTATCATAGCTTTGATATAAAAATGAGGCCCATTCATGCTCGGCGTTCCAAACGATCACCGGCGAAAATAGGGCGAGGGCGAGGATAACGGCCAGATAAGGTTCGGGTCGAAATAGCCATTTCCTGGAAGGGCGATCAACAAGAATGAACAGCAGCGCGGCGGGACCCAGCAGGGCAATGGTATATTTTGAAAGCATCCCCAATCCGATGGAGATTCCTACCCCTGCCCAAGCCATGCGTCGACCATGAATCAGCGCTTGATGCAAAAAGTAAAGCGCCGCCGCCCAACAGGCCACCAGCGGCGCATCAGGGGTCATCAAGAATCCGACGCCGAAATAAGCCGGCAGGGTTGCGACCAACAGCACGGCTTGACTGGCGCTGGACCTGTCACGAACGTCCCGGGTCAGCTTGCAGGAAAAATAAGCCGCGATAAACCAACATAAAAAGGCGCCAAAACGGACGGCAAACTCATTGTCGCCCATCAATTTCGTGAATAGTGCTATTATCCAGGCAACCATCGGCGGGTGATCCAGATATCCGATATCCAGATGTTTGGCATAATTCCAATAATAAGCCTCTTCGTATAAAAGCTCCGGCAGTCCCAAATAAAACAATCGCAGCAGAATTGAATAGATAATGATGGCAATGACAAAGTAATATCGTTCTGATTCAGATCCAACAGGGCCCGCTTCCCGCCGAAAAATATAATAAACGCTACCCAGATAATTCAATCCTGAAGACACGGTCACCCCGATCACAATGGCCACTTCAGGCGGGAAATCCCGGATCCGCATCAAAGACGCCAGGATCCCTCCACGTAAAAATAATATCAACAAAGTTGTGATGATTACCTTTAAGACCCGGTTTATAGCCAGATGGGACGTATCTTTATGCGACCCGATCAAATTCAGCAAATAGCCAGTTCCCGATGCTGCCAGAAAACTTATAATATGGGCGAGACTTAATGAAAAACCCTGGCTGTAAAAAAAATTCAATATCGCCAGATCGATGGCGAATGTCAGCAGTCCGACAAGCACGAAACGGACTTTGCCCGATGGCACACTGTCAGACCCTGCCGGTCCCGTTGTCTGCTTGATCATACTCAATCAGCTTCAAAATTCCGGCATACTACTCATTAACTGACTCAAGGAATCTCCTTGGCTACTTGAAGTCGTAGCCAAAGGTGAACATGAGGCCGGCCGTGCCAAGCGCATTGAGTTGTACGCTTAAGTTCTCGTATTTGTAACCCAGCCCCGGTACGACGCCCGGCGCCACGCCGTTGTTGTTGAACGGGATCTTGTCTTCGTAGGGCTCCTTGTAGCCAAGCAGCAAGCCTCCGGTCAACTTGAAGTACAAGCTCTTGAAAAACTCGTTGTCGCTGATGAAATCCAGCGTCCAGGATTTTCCAAAATAATAATACTGGCACTTTTGGTCGAAGCTGTTGTTAAAGTAGGCTCCCCCCACCAGCCAGCGTTCGGGAGACTGCCATTCCAGGCCGACCAACCACGAAAATTTGGCATGATCGGGGCTGTAACTATAGTGAATGGCACCCGGTGCCGCTTGCAGCATCAACAAATCACCGGGTACGAAGATATCAGCCCGGACACCACCCGCCGCGAGCAGGGCAAGCATCGCGATCCAGAACGCCCGATGAAACCCGGCGAAATGGGGGGACGGTATCAGAGATGTGGGATTTGAAGCCATGTTGCACCCGTTTGGCCAATTTGAGGCAGTATTCGGGTCGAGCGCGATTTCGTATCCTGACGCAGCGTGCCGAGCCCGTACGATCCAAAAGACGCGCGATTATGCTTGATTGGGAGCCTCTTTTCCATGACCCCCGCGCCTTCGCGCCCGCTATCCGACACGGCGAGGCGCCACGGCTCCACGAGCGACGACTGTTTGGCGCGTTATTTGCCCTTTGTCAGGGGAACCCCCCTTACCGGATCGTTTGATCCCCTGCCGCGAGGCCGACCATGGATATCGACGACACTTCAGAGCTACAGATTATCGAGCGCCTGCGCGAGGAATTACCCGCTCAAGCCACGCTGACCCTGCCGTTCGACTCGCGCCGGAAGAGCCGTTTGCGAACGCGGCTGGACGATGGTCGCGACGTGGGACTGTTTCTGGCGCGCGGCTCGGTGTTGCGCCACGGCGACCGACTGCGAACCACCAGCGGGCTGGTGGTCGAGGTGCGCGCCGCGCCGGAGGCCGTGTCCACCGCCCGAACCGACGATGCCCTGTTGCTGGCGAGGGCCGCCTACCATCTCGGCAACCGCCATGTCGCGTTGCAGATCGGTCCCGGCTGGTTGCGTTATCTCCACGATCACGTGCTGGACGGGATGGCGCGGGAACTGGGTCTGGAGGTGACGGGCGAACGGGCGCCGTTCGAGCCGGAAGTGGGCGCCTATGGCGGCGGACATCACCACCACGGACATGACGATTAATCCCGTCGCCCTGCCCCGGCTGCTGCAATTGTGTAGCCCGGCCCTGCCGGTGGGCGCCTACGCCTATTCGCAGGGGCTGGAATACGCGGTGGAGCGCGGCTGGGCGCGGGACGAAGCTGGCGCCGGCGAGTGGATTCTCGGTCTTCTCAATCACACCATGCGGCGACTGGATTTACCGATCTTCGCTCGATTGCACCAAGCGTGGCGGGCGAAGGACGACGAAGCGGCTCGGCGCTGGAACGCCCGGCTGCACGCCTCGCGCGAGGCGGCGGAATTGCAGCGGGAGGACCATCATCTCGGCACGGCCCTGGCCCGGCTGCTGAGCGATCTCGGCATCGTGGAGGCCGAACGTTGGCGGAACGCGCCTCGCGTCTGTTTCGCCACCCTGTTCGGCCTGGCGGCGGTGAAGTGGGAGATTCCATTGCCGGAAGCGGCCACCGGTTATGCCTGGGCCTGGACCGAGAACCAGGTCACCGCCGCCACCCGGCTGATTCCACTCGGCCAAACCGCCAGCCAGCGGTTGCTGGTCGCCGCCGGCCCGGCCATCGCGGCGGCGGTGGCGGAGGGTCTGACCCTGACGGACGAGGAGATCGGCGCCGCCGCGCCGGGGCTGGCGCTGGCCGGGGCGCTGCACGAGACCCAGTATTCGCGCCTGTTCCGGTCGTGAGCCCGTTGGGTCGAATCCGCCGCCGCCGACATGGCTATCGCTCGGCGTCCTTCTCCGGCCGGGTGTCGCGACCCGGTTCGCGATCGATCGGCGGCTCCCCGCTTCCGGTCACGGCGGCGGGAGCGACCCCCGCGGCGGGACTTTTAGCCTGGCCGGTGAATGGCCGGTTGACGTTCAAACTCATGTCGCCGCCGCGCGTATTCGCCGGACACGGCGCGGCTTGATAGACGATTCGTCCGCTTGCATCGATGCACTTGTTGGCCGCCAGCGCCGGTTCGGCCAACAGGCCCAGCAACATGACCCAACCCCAACTCCCGTGCTTCACGACGTCCTCCGATCCTGGATCTTTCGATGGGATGCCATTCTACGTCAGCGGGCCTCATGCGACGTATGGGTGAAACAAAATCGTCGGTCGTGGTCAACTGCTAGGAAAGTTCGCCATACCGACCCGACGGAGTTCACTCATGCCGACCCCATCCGACCAACCGCTGCGCGACCGCGTCAAACTGCTCGGCCAACTGCTGGGCGACACCCTGCGCGACCAGGAAGGCCGCTCGGTCCTCGATGCCGTGGAAACCCTGCGCCAGGGCTTCATCGAGTTGCGCCGTCAGCCCGAGCTGGCGCCGGACCGCCGCGAACGGTTGATGCGCCTCATCGCCGCGCTCAACCCGGACATGCTGAATCACGTGGTGCGAGCCTTCAACGCATACTTCAGCCTGGCCAACCTCGTCGAGGAGCACGACCAGCACTTGTTGCGCCGGGAGCAGGTTCGACGCGACAAGCCGCTGTGGCGGGGCTCCTTCGACGAGACCCTGCGCACCCTGCGCGCCGGTGGCGTCGACGCGGCGCGATTGCAGGCGTTGTTGAACCGCATCGATTTCATGCCGGTATTCACCGCCCACCCGACCGAGGCCAAACGCCGGGTGTTGCTGGGCGCGCAGCGGCGGGTCTTCCTGACCATCGGCAAACTCGACGATTCGTCGCGCAACGCGTATCAGCGGGCCGAGGTAGTCGAGGAACTGCGCAGCCAGATCCAGATTCTGTGGAAAACCGACGAGGTGCGCAGCTTCAAGCCGCAGGTACGCGACGAGATCAAGAACGGCCTGTACTACTTCCGCGAGTCGATCTTCCAGTCCCTGCCGATCCTGTACCGCAACCTGGAGCGGGCGCTGGACGCCGTCTATGGCGACGAGGGCGGCAAGGCGGCGATCCGCATTCCCCGTCTGCTGCGGTTCGGCTCGTGGATCGGCGGCGACCGCGACGGCAATCCGTTCGTGACCCCGGAAACCACCGCGCTGGCGGTGCGCCTGCAAGCCCAGGAAATCCTGCGTGAATACCTGCGACGGGTCGAGGAGTTGAACCGCCATCTCACCTATTCCAGTTCGCTGGTCGCGCCTTCACCGGTGTTCGCCGCCAGTCTGGAAGCAGATGCCCAGCGCATGGTTGCCCTGTTCGCCGACGCCCCCCGGCAGTATGCCCAGGAACCGTACCGGCGCAAATTCTTTCTGATGTACCACCGGCTGCAACACAACCTCGCACAGATCCATGCACGCGCGGAAAACCGCTCCGAAGCGGTTCCGGTTCCGTTCTGGGGCTACGCCTCCGAACAGGAATTTCTCGAAGACCTGTACCTGATTCGCGATTCCCTGATCGCTCACGGCGACGGCGCGGTCGCCGACGGCGAACTGAAAGACCTGATCCGGCTGGCGGAAACCTTCGGCTTTTTTCTGACCGCGCTCGACGTGCGCCAGGAATCGGGCCGACACACGGCGGCGGTCGCCGACATCTTCGCCATGGCCCCCAACCTGCCGGATTATGCCGGGCTGACCGAGGAGGAACGGCTGAATGTATTGGGCGACCTGCTGGCCAAACCCGGCACGCCGCTGTTGTACTGCGACTCGTTCAGCCCCGCCACGCGCGAGACGCTGGAGGTGTTCCAGGTGATGGCGCGGATGCGGGCGGAGATCAGCCCGCGCGCTTTCGACAACTACGTCATTTCCATGACCCACGAAGCCAGCCACGTGCTGGAGGTGCTGTTCCTGGCCAGCTTCGCCGGATTGGCCGGTCGCCGCGCCGACGGAACCTGGCATTGCGAAATCCGCGTTGCTCCGCTGTTCGAGACGATCGCGGATTTGAATCGGGTCGAAATTCTGCTGACCCGGCTGCTGGATCAACCGACCTACCGGGCATTGTTGACGGCGGCCGGCGGCGTGCAGGACGTGATGGTGGGCTACTCGGATTCCTGCAAGGACGGCGGCATTCTGGCCTCCAACTGGGGTCTATACCAAGCCCAGCAACAGGCGGTGGCGCTGGCGGCGGCGCGCGGCTTCGACTGTCGGCTGTTCCATGGCCGCGGCGGCACGGTGGGGCGCGGCGGTGGCCCGGTCCACAA
Organism: Candidatus Competibacter sp.; assembly: GCA_031732855.1. Lineage (GTDB taxonomy): Bacteria > Pseudomonadota > Gammaproteobacteria > Competibacterales > Competibacteraceae > JAVMKJ01. The sequence goes on along the minus strand of JAVMKJ010000032.1, from coordinate 11,068 downwards.
CGCTATCCTGTCCCAGCCGCCGGGCACGGTGCGCGGCCGGATCAAGATCACCGAACAGGGCGAGGTGCTGTCGTTCAAGTACCAGAACCTGGAAACCGCCGTCTACGAACTGACGCTGGGTCTCACCGGGCTGATCAAGGCCAGCCGCCATCTGATTCAAGAAGTTCCCGCCGATCCGCCGGAAGCGGCGACGGTCATGGCCGAACTGGCCCGGCACGGCGAGGCGGCCTACCGGGAGCTGACCGAGCGCACGCCGGGCTTCATGGATTACTTCTACGAGGCGACTCCGGTCACCGAGATCGGCCGGCTCAATATCGGTTCGCGGCCCTCGCATCGCGCCCAGGGCGACCGCTCCAAATACTCGGTACGGGCGATTCCGTGGATGTTCGGCTGGGGCCTGTCGCGGCACACCCTGCCCGGCTGGTACGGGATCGGCGGCGCGCTGGCGGCCTGGCGCGGCGACGACCCCGAGCGGCTCGCCTTGTTGCAAAGGCTTTACCGGGACTGGCCGTTCTTCCGCGCCCTGCTCGACAACAGTCAGATGTCGCTGAGCAAGGTGGATGCGGGCATCGCTCGCGAATATGCCCGGCTGTGCGCGGGCGCCGATACCGAAACCGGCATTTACGAGCGGTTCCGCGCCGAATACGAGCAGACCTGTCGCGAGATTCTGGCCGTGGCGCAAATCCCGACGCTGCTGGCGGAAAACCCGACCCTGGCCAAGTCGCTGGAGCGGCGCAATCCGTATCTGGACCCGCTCAACCACATTCAGGTCGCCCTGATTCCGCGCTACCGACGGGCGGTACGCGAGCACGGCGCGGATTCGCCGGAGGCGGAGATGTGGCTGCGGCCGCTCCTGCGGTCGATCAACGCGCTGGCGGCGGGAATGCGGAATACGGGGTGAAACACTCGATGGTCCACAAGAGGGAGGTATTCGGTGATTGACCCGTGCAATCATGAAAAATGACAACCGCTCCAAAAGGCGTCGGCGTTCGCAAAAACTCTCAAAGCGGTGGATTCAATGAGCATCCGACCCTGTTTTCACCGAATCAGGACGCTTTTTGAGCTTCCCCATAACGGCGGTTGCCCCGTTGACGCCCGCCAGCACGAGGCCACCCGCGACGATCCCCGCCAGCATATCCACCAACGCGGGCGCGAGGGCCGCCAACACGCCGCCGATGCCGGGCACGCCGCCGATCACTTCCGCTATGTGATGCAGCACCTGGTGCGAGTTCGGCAGGCCATGCACCAGAATGCCGCCGCCCACCATAAACATCGCCGCCGTGCCGACGACGGACAGCGTTTTCATCAGATACGGCGCCACGCGCAAAATCCCCCTGCCCAGGGCGCGCTTGAAACCGCCCCAAACATCGGCCGAGCCCGCTTGCATGAGATGAAGGCCCGCGTCGTCCAACTTCACAATGCCGGCAACCACACCGTACACACCGACCGTCATGATGACGGCAATGCCGGTTATCACGGCCACCTGGGTGAGAAAAGCGGCGTCTTGCACGGTGCCCAACGCAATCACGATGATTTCGGCGGAGAGGATAAAATCGGTACGAATCGCGCCCTGGATTTTCTTCTTCTCGAAAGCCACCATATCCGTATCGGAGTCGCCGATCGCTTCGGCTATCGCGGCGTGCTCGGCCCGAACGTCGGCTTTGCCGTGCGACAATTTGTGCGCCAGCTTTTCGAATCCCTCGAAACACAGAAACGCGCCGCCCACCATCAAGAGCGGAGTAATCGCCCACGGCGCCACCGCGCTGATCAACAGCGCCGCCGGAGCCAGGATCAGCTTGTTTTTCATCGAGCCCTTGGCGACCGCCCACACCACCGGCAGCTCGCGCTCCGCCCGCACTCCGGAGACCTGTTCGGCGTTGAGCGCGAGGTCGTCGCCCAGAACGCCGGCGGTCTTTGTCGCCGCCACCTTGGTCATCGCCGCCACGTCGTCCAGCACGCTGGCGATGTCGTCGATCAGGGCTAACAGACTGGTACCGGCCATGCGGTCGCTCCTCGGGTTAAATGGTGAAAGGTAACTGGCCAACTTTGTCGCCATGCCGCCTGGACCCATACCCGATGCCGTGCCCGACGCGACCCGAACGTTCCGAGCATCGACCTTCTGGCGTGAATCCACCGCAAAAGCGGTATTACCCATCTCGCGTGGCTTTACCCGCTGGCCATCCTGGTCGTCGACTCCGATCCGTGCAACCGCCGACCACGCCGCGAAAAGCTGCGCCATTGCCCGTTTCCGGGCGACGCTGGCCTCTTTCAGGGTGGCGGGCAGCGTGGCTTATCCCATGCTTGGGTACGGCGGCTGGTGGGCGGCGCGATTCTGATAGCTGACGTAATCGAATTCTTCCCAGTGCAGCAGATAACGCAGCGCCGCCAGGGAAATGTTCTCTTCCGATTCCACTCTTGACTCGGCTTCCTCCAGTTCGATGCCCGCGCACTGGGCGAACAGCCTCATCAATTCCATGTGCAACCTTTCCATCTCCCGCAACCGGGCCTGCTGGGCATATTCCTCAGCGGGCAAGGCCAAAATCAAGCTCAGCCGATACGTTTCTTCGTCGCTCAACTCATCCTGGGAACTCAAGGCGATGAAGAGAATACTGGCATCGGTCAACTTCGCGGCCAACTTCCGCAGTTTATCCTGTACCGACTTGAGCCGACGCTGAAACGCACTGGGCAGCGCCGCCCGTTGATAGCGTGCCGCCAGCCATTCCTGGATCATCCGCAGCCCTCGCTCGTCGGGCAAGCGCCGCTCCGGATCCGGTTGATAGTGCGCCAATACGGCCCGTCGCAGCCGGCAGCGCCGCCAAGCCCAGGCTTCATACCCGACCAGGCGCCCGCGCACCGACAACTCAAAATGCAACCGGCGCGGATTGCGGCGGTTCCGCAACCGCGAGTCGGCGGGGCCGGTCAAGGGCTGAGCCAGCAACAATTCCGCGTAAGGCTCCTGCCGGGCATCGTGGTGCACCAAGTCGCAAGTCTGGCTGACCACGATGCACGCATCGTCCGGCCCGAGCAGCGTATCCAGCTCCGGCCGTTGCGCCACTTCCGCATGGCACGCCACCGGTAGCACGCATCCTTGTCGCCATCCTTGCGCTTCGATCCTGTGCAACTCCTCATCTTCAAGAGTCATCGTCATTCAGCGACACCGTTCCGCCCAGGCCGGCCAACACCCCGCGCAGCGACGGTTCGGGCACCGGCTGAAACCCGCGCGCCCGCAATCGGTTCGCCAGGGAACGTTCTTCCCGGCGTTGCCACTCGGCTTTCACCTGTTCGCTCAGGCCGTGCAGGACGGTGGTCAGGCGCGCTTTGTCCAGCATGTCCGCCGCGAGCAGGTCCAACAGGGTATTCCCCTCCACGGCATAAGACGCGACCCACCTGCCGGCGGGCCACGGGCACAGCGCGTTCCACTGGAACGCCCAGCGCTGAATCGCCGCCAGCCGTTCCCGCTTGTGCCCTTGCACTTGCGGGGGGTGGTCCTCATCCATCCAGTCGTAGATGGTTTGCCGCTGCACGTGGAGGACTTGGGCCAACTGGCTGATCGTCAGCCCGAACGCCGCCTTGATGGAACTGACCCGCTCGGCGAGGGATTGCGCGGCGGGCACTGATTCCGCCAGCGCGGTTTCGGGTGGCGGCGCCCGGGTGATTTCCGTAACCGACGCCGTGGAATCCTGCGCCGGATAGGCTTGGGCCGTGTTTGCGCTCAAACTGCCGCCGGTGCCGATGAGCAAAAAAAATGACCCGAACGCCACGAATAGCGCGGTATCACGAAACCCGCTCCCGGTGGCGAATGGCTCGCAGAACGTCGTGCTGGTCATGCTGGGGGTGCTCCGTTCCAAACGGCGCGAGCGTGATCGGTCGTCAGCGCCTGGAACGCTATCTGAATATCCTGATGCAGCCGCCGGTCAAACAGGTCCGCCAACTCATCGGCGTCGTATCCCTTGCTGAACGGCATATACCGGTCGATATCCAGCACGGCGGTCGGCTGATCAGCACTCACGGTGCGCTGCATGATTGCCGAGGGCGCCAGCGCCAGGGACGCCAACGGCTCCAGGTCGGGCGGCAAGGTCGGCTGGCCGGTCAGCCTGGAATAACGCACCGCCAGCGATCCGTGCTCCAAATGATATTCGGCGGCGGTCAGCCCACGATGCTTCCGGTACGGCAGGCCCGGCTCCGGGTCGCAACGCAGTCGTTCCGCCATGTAGGCCTCTGGGGTTTCGCCGGGGTTCGGCAAGATGAAATCGATATAGCGCAGCCCGATCCGGTTGGTGAACAGATTCGGGATCTGTTCGCTCACCCGGCGCATCACGTCTCGCCACCGCTGGCCAAACGTCGCATAGGTTTCATATTCCGTCGCCCGCAGCACCAGGGAATCCCGTTGCAGGATCACGCTGGCGCGATTCGAAGCCGAACCCAACTCCCAGCGTGGCAGGCTGGCCGGTTGCACCCGGGGCGGTTGCCCCTCCGGCTGGGGCAACACTTGAAAAATCACCTCTTCGGTGCGAAGGAACCGCGGATACTGTTCCCGCAGGCTCGATTGCAGCGCCGGGATGTACTTTTCGATTTCCAGAAACGGCTCGAAACGCACCTGGGCCAACACATAGGCCAACGGGGCGTTGGGCCAGTGGCCAAGCGCGGCGGACATCGGACGGCTCTCCGGAGTGATTAGACGGTGTTTTAGACAGTCTAGTCGCAACCACCGTTCAATGCCAGTGGCCCCCCTCAGGTCAGCAATGTTCGTTGGCGCAAAGCGCCGTCGTTCTGGGGACTCTGGCCGTTCAGCCGCGCCCTGCGCTGAGCGTTTCGTACAGATACCGTTCCAGCAGGACGCGGATGTATTCGCTCACGGCGCGACTACCGGCCGGGCACCCTGCTATTCCCCCGGATATCGGCGTCACGCCGGCCAGGATGAACGACAGCCCGGCCGTGGAGATCGTGGCGCCCGCGCCCGCTCTCGCCTATCGAAAGCTCTATGCCGACCAGGCTACGAATACCTCACTCGGAATGCCAACCTGCCGTTCACGGTCCTGACTCCCATCAAAAAAGAGAAAGGCCAAGCGCGCCTGGATTCCGCCGACAGGTTCTACTCCGCTCCGGTCTCGCGGCTTCGTCAGCCTATCGAATCGCTGTTCAACGGGATTCAGGAGAAGACCGGCATCGAGTGCGCCAGCGAGGTCCGCTCCTTTTGGGGTCTCCTGGTCCACGTCTTCGCCCGACTCGCCGCCATGTTTCTGTTGAGCGTCCGGCCGCAAAGCACGTAATTCGCATTTGATGGCACTTATGGCGATCTTATGCAGAAAGCGCGAAAAAATAGAGCGACTCAGCCGGTAGATCGGGAGTTCCTTCACGTGCTAGGCGCACCCCTCGGCGGACCCGCCGCGAAAAAGACTGTACATTCACCGTAGCCGATGACGGTTCTCTGGACATAGAGGTCTCCAGACTTGGTATTCTGCGGCTTCAGTCTGCCGCAATCAAAGCGACTGATACCTTGGTCCGGGCCAGCCGATTGAGCAACGATGACCTGGAAGTCCTTGCCGACGATTTTCACTTCATCGACGACGGCGATGTGGACAGGGTCGCCGCCGCCTTTTCGGTAGTAGATCATGGCGTCGCCAGAGGCCACGTCCGCGACGGCCTTGCGCCGATTCACGTTGTAGGATCCGATGATGGTCTCCGGATCGATGCCCCAGAAGTTCCCGGCGAAGCCGTTGCAATCCAGGCCGATGTTCGTGGTGCAATACTGATTGACCGTCTTGGCGTCGGTGAGCTGATAACGCGAGGCGAGCCGCACGACGTTGCGGATATCCTCCGGCGAGCCCTTGCCGTAGAAGACGCGCTGGAGCTTGTAACGGTCGTACGCTATGTCGCCGATCTTGAATTTCAGCGGCCCGGGATATTTGACCTTCAACTCGCCCACGATGTTGCCGAGCAGTTGAGAGAGCGCCTTGCCGGCGTTTATATTCCGCGGCATTTTGAGACTGTTGTTGAGGTACCGGTCAATCCTCAGGGCCACCCCTGTCTTGCCGTCATCGAGCTTTGCGTTGAGGTTGAGGTAGGTTGAGTTCGCATAGTTCCACGGTGAGGTTGGCACGTTAGACTCCTTGATGATGATAAGAATTGAATAGGCTGGCGCCGACGGCGCTCAAGTGTCAGAACACTTCGATATCCGTCACGCGCGCCAAAACGGCTTGCTACCCTCCTGAAGCGCATCGATGCGGCTGATTCCAAGGTCTTTCAACATCGCGTCGTTGAGGCCCAGCAGGGCGCGGCGCTGGTGATAGACGGCATACCCGTCGCGCAGCCAGGCCAGCCCAGCGGCGAAGTGGGAGCGAACGTCGAACGGACGGTCGGCGGGCGATTCCAGGCCCGGAGTTCTATTGCGGAACATGGCGTTGTCCTCCATATTTCTTGGGCCGCAGCGGACCGATGGCAATCGACTGGCGCTCGAATTTGTCGCCGTTGCAGATGAAGGTGTCCGTCCCGAATGGGTATACGTGACGCTTCGACTCGGCGTGCCATACGATGAAAAGCATGTCGTGTCGCACGTGCAGCGCGTCTAGTGTCAAACCTGGCGAATCGCCCCGGTCGATGACGCCGAACTCCGCGAGCAGTCCTTGGTACAGGACTCGGATCCGTTCCCGACCTTCAAAAGTGCCGTCCGGCGTGATTACCACCGACCGTTCGTCGAAGTCGCTCAATACCGCTTCAAGATCGCCGGATGTGAAGGCCGCGACGTGTCGATGGAAGACGTCCAGCACTTTTTGTTCCTGGCTCGCATGAGACTGCGCGATCTCATTATTCATAGGGCCTCCTGTTCGGGTTTGCTGGCGTAGCGGGAACCGGAGCAACGGTCGCTCGCTCCGGCCCCGCCCGACGGTTGCGTCGTCACTGCTTGGTGATGACGACTTCCAGGTATTCGCTGGGCACGACGAGCGAGTTCGGCCCGCCCACGTTCAGGCGTTCCAGCAGAGCGGTCATGTCGTCGGTCAAACTCGCCTGACGAGCGGGATCCAGCGCCGCGCAGGCTTTGTGCACCGGCCCGTAGTAGTTGCGGAAGACGTCGATCCAGTGCGCGGCGGAGCGGTAGCGGAAGTTGTAGAACTTGCGCTCCGTGCGGATATCCCCGGCTTGCGCGCCGAACAGTTCGACGATGTGCGGTTCCGTGCCCCAAAGAGCCGGGGACTTCATGCCGGCGGGCGGCGGAACATAGGCGCCGATGAGGCGAAAGAGCTGGCCGATGAAGCCGTCCGGCGTCCAGTTGGCGAGGCCGATGCGGCCGCCGGAGCGGACGACACGCAGCATTTCCCGCGCAGGCCGCGTGTGATCCGGCGTAAACATGACGCCGAAGGTGGACAGCGCCACGTCGAAGGAGCCATCGGCGAACGGCAAGGCTTCGGCGTCCTCCACCTGGAAGCGGATGTCCAGTCCCTCGGCCTTTGCCCGCGCCGCACCCTTGTCGAGCAGATGCGGCACGTAGTCGGTCGAGGTGACGCTGGCGAAGCGGCGTGCCGCCGCCAGCGAGGCGTTGCCGTTGCCGGCGGCGACGTCAAGGACGCGCTCGCCGGCACGCACGTCGGCTGCCTCGGCCAGCATCTCGCCGACGATCTGCAGCGTGGTACCGACGATGGCGTAGTCGCCACTGGCCCAGGTGGCCTGCTGGCGCTGCTTGATGGCGGCGAAATCGACGGCGGCGTCGGTAACGGTCGCGGTTTTCGCCGAGGCTGCCGGCGTGCAAACATTCAGTTCAAAACCCATGTCAGTTCTCCCGATGGTGGATGGAAATCAGGCCTGCCCGCCACCCTGGCGGCGTCGATGGGAAAGACACTGTCCTCATCCGCCCCGCCGATGGCTGCCGGTGAGTGCCATTGTTCCGGGAAAGCGGCCTTGACGCTTCACCAGGCGTCCACCAAACTTGATCGAGTGTCGCGAAAAATCCACGACCAAATCGCTCATCCATATTGTTCGATCAGCCGTCCACCGTCGGTCCCTTGTCATGAGCCGAGATACGCTTTCCGACCTGTTGCGCAGCGTGCGCCTGCGCGGCGCGGTGTTCTTCTATGTGAGCCTGCGCGATCAGTGGTCCGCCGAGGCCTCGACCGCGAAGGAGATCGCCGTAGCGGTGATGCCCGGTTGCGAGCATGTCATGGAGTACCACATGATCGCCAAGGGCGAGGGCTGGGCGGCCGTGTCGGGATTGCCGCCGGTACGGCTCGCCGCCGGCGACATCGTGATGTTTCCGCAGGGAGACCGCCACGTGATTTCGAGCGCGCCCGGTCTGGAGCCAAACCGGCGCGAGCCCGAGTGGGTCTTCGCGCGGCGCAACGACCCGAAGCCGTTGCCGATCTCGATTCGTCACGGCGTCGTCGACGACCGGGCGAGCATGCCGATCGAAGACGCCGAGGCGGTTCTGGTGTGCGGGTTTCTCGGCTGCGACCTCAAACCCTTCAATCCACTGATCGCCGCGTTGCCGCGCATCCTGCATCTGCCAGCGTCGCGCGCCGGCGACTGGGTCGCCCGCGTGATCGACCAGGCAGTGACGGAATCGAACGAACGTCGGCCCGGCGGCGACGCCGTGCTCGAACGCCTTTCGGAGATGATGTTCGTCGACGTCGCCCGCCGCTACCTCGATAGCTTGCCCGAGGACGCGACCGGGTGGCTTGCGGGACTGCGCGACCGTTTCGTCGGCAAGGCACTGGCGCTCCTGCACGAACGTCCCGACCACCCGTGGACCGTCGACGACCTCGGCCGCGAAGTCGGTCTGTCGCGTTCCGCGCTTCACGAGCGGTTTGTGAGTTTCCTCGGCCATCCGCCCATGCACTATCTGACCAGTTGGCGCATCCAGCTCGGCGCGCGGCTGTTGCGCGAATCGAATCGCACCGTGGCAACCATCGCGCTCGATGTCGGTTACGACTCCGAGGCGGCGTTCTCACGCGCCTTTCGGCGAATGGTCGGCCTGCCGCCGGCCGCGTGGCGGAAAGCGCAAGCCGGCTCGTAGTCGAGGGTTGGGGCTCTCTTGCGGGCACCGCGCCGGGCAGGGTGTGGATCGGATGGTCAAACGGGGGCGTTTTGAGGAGGATCGACCGCATGCAATTCTGGTTTGATTTCGCCAGCACCTATTCCTATCCCGCTGCCCTGCGGGTGGAAGCGCTGGCCCGGCAACAAGGAATTTCGCTGGAATGGAAGGCGTTTCTGCTCGGCCCGATTTTTCAGGCCCAGGGCTGGAACGATTCGCCATTCAACCTGTTTCCAGTCCAGGGGCGGTACATGTGGCGGGACCTGGAACGCATCTGCGCCGATCTCGAACTGCCGTTTCGCCGGCCCAGCCAGTTTCCCCGCAACAGCGTCCTGGCGGCGCGGGTCGCCTGCCGGTTCGCCGCCGAACCGTGGCTGCCCGACTTCGTGCGAGCCGTGTTCCGGGCCAACTTCGCCGACGATCGGGATATCAGCCAGCCGATGGTGCTGGAACGCTGTCTGGCGGGGCTGGATCTGCCGGGCGCGGCACTGCTCCAGGAAGCGCGGTCGCCCGCCAACAAAGCCCTGCTCCGCGTCCAGACCGAACAAGCGGTTGCCCTGGGAATTTTCGGAGCCCCAACGTTCCTCGTCGGCGATGAGATGTTCTGGGGCAACGACCGCCTGGACATGGCCCTGACTTGGGCGACGCGCCATGGTGGGGGGCTTCACCAGTAACGGGCTGACGCTTTGGCGTTATTCGAAGCGGAGCACCCCGAGCATTTCGAGAACAATATTTTCAACGTCATCCGCCACATCAATTCTCCCAGCGGACATGATTGAATTCCGGAATTCGGGATGCGGGCAATCCAGCGAAATACTGTTCGAGCTTGCGAACGACATCCACGGGAGTCATTCCACCATCGGCCAACTTGTCCGCGAAAGATCGGCCGGGATGCAGTACGTCCCACGGCGAGCGGTATTGCGTCGCCCTGCGATTGTCGGGGTTCTTGTTGCCGAAACCGTCGATTACGATATTCCAGATCGGCCGGAAGGTTTCGATCAGCATGTTCTCTCCCAAGGGAATCCAAATGTCATCCACCACCAGACATCGGTAGTAAAAATCCCCAAGATCCAGATTGCTTGCCTGCTCGACGGAAGCGGCGTGCTGCCGGAGACGGTCTCGTAGAGCCGTTCCCATGCTCGCGTCGGGGGTGATGCCGCCTTTCCGGCCTCCCTTGGGGATCGCTTTTCCAACATAGATGGGCTGACCAAATTCGCCGTTCCGATTTCGAGCCGCCACGGGGTCGTAGGCTGGCAATGGACCGGTGTAGTAGATCGCGTAAACCCCGGCTCCCCGAACTTCCTCGATGGCAGTCATTGCGATCACGGCCTGTCCCAGCAATGCTTGCGCGACGCTTTTGCCAAGATTCATCTTGTCGAGCGGATTATAGGGAGCCGCGCTTGCGGTCACGAGGACCGCTCCAGATGCTTTCGAACATAGCTTGCCAGAAGTTCGGCCAAACCGACCGGCACGGCGTTTCCAAGCTGCCGCATCGTTTCCGTCCACGAACCATGAAAGACGAAATTATCCGGAAACATCTGGAGACGGGCGCTTTCCCGCACGGTCAGATAGCGCACCGAGCCATCCGGCCTGAGCAGCATGTTTTCCCCTCCAGGAACGCCGTGAACACCAGCCTTGAGGGTCTTCGCCGGTTCGTCGAGCGGACTCCCCGTATGACCGGGATAGCAACGCGCGCCACCCTGAAAACGATGGTTCGGATACTGGGTAGCGGCAAGCGGATTCCGTTCCGGATCAGGAAGATCGAATATGGCGTCCCTGACCGTGCGCCATGGCGCCAAGACTGGCTTTTCCTTTAATTTTTCAGCCCGCGGGCCTATCGATTCCGGTAATTTCCTTCCAGGGTTCGAAATTCCATGACGTTTCCAATAAGCGCAGGACCAGGTTTGTTCCCAGATCAAAGCGTCCTGAGAGTGCGTTGGCTCCGGAAAAGCCCATTCAACATCCAAATCCGACCGGAACCCCACCAGGAAACACCCGATTACCCACAATTTTCAACTCCTTGTTAAGATATAACTTTTCATGAGG
>JAVMKJ010000031.1:0-35508 GCA_031732855.1 Candidatus Competibacter sp. | reverse complement strand
CGGCCAGTCCTGGAACAGCCGGTAAAACAGGCTATCCGTGCGCATCAGATTTCATGCCCCACCACCACCCACCTCGCCGTTTCGCCGCACGCGCTGTTTCCATCGCTCCGCCAACATCGCCTTTACTTCACATCAATCATTCCCGGCCCAGCAACCCCTCCAGGCTCGCCGCATCGAAAATCGCCTCGGCCCAGGACTCCAACTGCGCGGTCTCGGCCTCCTCCAGCCGCGCCACCGCCCACGGCGGCAGCATCCCAAATCGCCGGGCCAGTTGCTTGCGCAAAATGACCCGCGCTTCTTTTTGCTTGCCAATACCCACCAGTTGTTGGTAGGCCACGGTCTCTTCCAACGGCGTCAATACCTGCAACATGCGCATGATCTCCTCAAAATTTCGACCCTTGTGGCGCTCCATCAGCCACGACAGAAAGACATCCAGCAATACCTTGGACCCCGGTTCGGTCAAACTCTCCAACTGCCGCCATGCCGCCGGCGCCCGTCCCGCCAAATCCCGCTCGTCGGCCAGCAGCGGCAGAAACACCGCCAGCAGCGGGTGATCCGGTTCCCGTTCCCGCGCTTTTTCCAGCACCGCATCCAGATACACCGGCCGCAACAGCGGTCCCGTTCCCAACGAATCCACCCACGGTGAATCCGGCTCGTCGCAACCGGCATCCAGAAAAATCACCAGTCCGTACACCGCCCGCCCCGGATGCGCCTTGCGATACAAGACCAGTTCCAGCACCAGCCGGTCATAAACATCCCCGCCCCGCTGGGCCTGAATCTCGATAATGTACGCGGGTCCCGCGCCGCTTTCCGGCTCGAACACATGATCGGCCCGCCGCTCCAGTTCCTTGAACGCCACCGATCGGCCTCGATAGGGGCCAGGCAGTTCGATGCCGCCGGTCAAAAATCGGAAAGCATCCGTGCCAGTCCCCAGCAAAAGGTAGATTTGCTTGTCCGTCTTCAATCTTTCCCGCTCCGCTGCCGGCCTGCCGCGAAAGGCCCGGGGTGTGTTTGTGGTAGCGCGGAAAACCGCGCACTGGGTCTTACAGCGAGCACCTGTTCCCACCGTTCCGCCAACATCGCCTTCACCTCGCCCAAATCGTCGATCTCAGGGATGCTCACCCTCAACCCAGCGCCAGCGTGGCGATCATCACCCCGGCATCCTCCGGACAGACCTCGACGGTGAACCCCATCGCCCGACACAGTTCCAGCATGGGTTCGTTCTCCCGCAGGATTTCTCCGTACAGCTCGCGGATGCCCTGATCGCGGGCGTAGTGGATGAGCCGGCGCAGCAACAGGCTGCTGAGGCCGATGCCGGTGGCTTCCCGCAGCAGGATGATGGCGAATTCGGCCCGTTCCCGGTCCGGATCGCTGACGATCCGCGCCACCCCGCAACCCTCGGGCGACTGCCCGACCCACTGCCGCAGGGCCACCAGCGCCATCTCCCGGTCGTAGTCGATCTGGGTCAGCCGGGCCGCTTCCTCGTGGGTCAGTTCCTTGACTACATGCATGAAGCGCATTCGCACGTCCTCGGTGCTCAGTCGCGCGAATCCTTCGATAAAAGCCGGCTCGTCCTCCGGCCGCACCGGACGGATCAGCAAAGTGGAGCCATCCGGCAACGACAGGGTTTCCTCCAGCTCCTGCGGATAGGGCCGGATCGCCAGCCGCTCGTGAGCCGGCGCGGTCGCCGGGGCAATCCGGATCCGGGCGGCGCCCACCGTGGCGCCGGTGGCGCCCGCCAGCACCGGGTTGAATTCCAGTTCGATCACCTCGCCCAAATCCACGATCAATTGCGCGATCCGGACCAGCAACAGGATCACGCCGTCGAGCAGACCGGTCGCGGCGGCGTCGGCGTTGCGCAGCAGTCGATAGAGCCGGGTATGCGCGATCACCTCCCGCGCCAGCACCGGATTGAGCGGAGGGAGCGCGGCGGCGCAATTGTCGAACAGAGCGGCGGCGCGACCGCCGGGTCCCAGCAGCAGCACCGGACCGAATACCGGATCGCCAACCACCCGAATCGCCAACTCCAGCAAGGCCGGATCGGTGGCATCATTTTCCGTCGCGACCGCCGGAGGGGGAGCCGCGATGCCATAAGCCCGCAGAAGCGCGGCGGTCTCGGTCGGAGCCAGCACATCGCGGCCTTCCACCAGGGCCTGCTGGAGGATCCGGCGCGCGCCGACCGAATCGGCGGAGAACAATTCCGGAATGTCGGGCGGGGTTTCCCGCAATGCGGCCCGGTTCTGCTGGTGGCGCCAGCGCTGCATGAAGGCCCGTATTGCGTCGTTGGGGGTGTCGTAGGTGGGGATGCGCCGCTCCAGGAAACGCCGCCGGGCAGCGCGGGCGCTGTCCACTCCCAGCCAGCAGGTCAACACCCCGGGCCGCCGCCCCCCGCAGGCGCCGAATCGGCCGACGGTCTCGATCACCGCCGCCGCAGCATCCTCGGCCGGAACCAGGCTATTCGGCGAATTCAGCACCAGCACGCCGTCGAGATCGCGTTCTTCCAGCAAGAGCGTCAGGACGGCGGCGAACCGGGCGGGACCGGCGTCGCCGCCCAAATCGAGCGGGTTGTCCGGGGCGGCGCCGGCCGGCAGGAGTTGGCGCAGGGATTCCCGGGTCGCCGGGCCGAATTCGGCCAGACGTCCTCCTTCCGCGAACAGAGTGTCGGCGGCCAGCAGGCCCAGCCCGCGGCTGTTGCCCAGAATGGCCAGCCGGTCCCCGGTCACCGGCAGGTCGAGCGCCAGGGTTTCGGCGGCCCAGAACAGTTCCCGCAGCGACTGGACCCGCAGCATTCCGGCCCGGCGGAAGGCGGCAGCGTAGATGGCGTCGGTTTGATGGGAGACCGCATCGCCGCCCCGGCCGGCGCGAACCACCAATATCGGCTTGACCCGCGCCGCCGCCCGCGCCGCCGACAGGAACGGGCGAGCCCGGCTCAGGTTTTCCAGATACAGCAGGATGGCGCGGGTCTCGGGATCCTGGGCCAGCCAGTCCAGCAGATCGCTGAAATTGATATCGGCCCGTTCGCCCAGGGCGACGACGCAGGAGAAGCCGATATTCTGGGCGGTGGCCCACTCCAGCATCGGCGCCAGCACCGCTCCCGACTGGGCGACGAGCGCCAGATGGCCCGGCTGGGGCAACAGATGGCCGAGCGAGGCGTTGAGGCCACGGCGCGGCACGATGATGCCGAGACTGTCGGGACCCAGCAGGCGCAGGCCGAAAGGATGGGCGACCTCGCGCAGGGTTTGGTGAAAAATCCGTGCCCGATCGGCGCCGGGCACGCTGGAAGGCGTTGCGACCACCGCGACTTTCGTCCCCCGTCGGCCCAGCTCGGCCAGCAGTTTGGGAACGGTGGGCGCCGGGGTGGCGACGAGCGCCAGGTCCGGCGCGCTGGGCAGATCGGCGGGATGCGGATAGGCCGGCATTTCCCGAACGCGCCGATGCCGGCGGTTGACCAGGAACACCTCACCCTTGAAACCGCCGTCCAACACATTGCGCGTCAGCGCCGCGCCCAGCGAGCCGGGCCGGTCGCTGGCGCCGATCAGCGCGACCGAGGCGGGGTCGAACAGATACCGCAGATGGCGGGTGGACATGGCCGTCACTCCTGTCCCAAACGACCAGAGATATACGGCGCGACGGCGGGGAATGCAACGATTTCTCCAATCCGGTCGGGGGATGGCGGCGGACGACGGACGCGCGGACGTCGAACCCCGCATCGATGTTTGACCCCGGCAGCAATTCTCATTTTGGCCTGAAAGGTACGTCCGCCGTAGGGTGGGTTAGGCGCGCCCCCTACCCATGCCGAGATTACCACCGGGCGTTCCGCGCGCCGTAACCCACCAGACCGGCAACGATCGCGCAACGGTGGGTTACGGCGCGCCTCGACCGTGACGTTCCATGGATGAATTTTCACAAGGCGCGCCTAACCCACCCTACGATTTACAGCAAAATGAGAATTGCTGGTGACCCCGGACTCGAACTTGTCCACCGGGGAGGTGGGATATACACTACAGAAATCTGTATGGATGCTCGGGCATCCGCTGGAAATACACGCCATGAAGACGACGCTTGATTTGAACGATGCGCTGATGATCGAGGCCAAGGCGCTGGCCGCGCGACAGCACACCAGCCTGACCCGCCTGATCGAGGAAGGACTGCAATTACGCCTGCGCGCGCAACGCGCGGAAAGCAAGCCCACGTGCATTCCCATCCATCGGGGAAAGGGCGGGTTGGCGCCGGGGCTGGACGGCCTGGGCAACAAGGCGCTGCTGGATGCCGCCGATCATGACGCCTGATGTCAACGTACTGCTCGCCGCGTTGCGTAGCGACCACCCGCACCATGCCGTGGCCCGCGGCTGGCTGGAACAGGCGGTCGCCGCCGCCGCTCGCGGCACCCCGCTGCGCCTGCAACCGATGGTGATCGCCAGCTTTCTGCGTCTGGCCACTCATTCCAGGATCTTCGTTCAGCCCACGCCGATGGAGGTGGCCCTGGACTTCATCGATGCACTGCTGGCCGCGACCGGCGTCGACCAGCCGGCGTTGGGCGCGGAATGGCCGAGTCTGCGCAAGCTGTGCGCCGACAAGGCATTGGTGGCCAACGATGTGCCCGACGCCTGGCTGGCCGCCGCGGTCATCCAGCAGGGCGAACACCTGGTCAGCTTCGACGCCGATTTCAAGCGCCTGCTTGCGCGCTCGCGGTTCACCCACCTGAAAGCCTGAAGCTCGTTCGAGGTCAGGTCCGGACCGCGCGCACGGTCCGCGACCGCGCGACGCGGCAGGTCTGATCGGAGCCGAGAATCTGAATGCCTACATTGAACTGGATCGGCAAGGAAGCCGTCGTCAAGCACCACCAGGACGTGCCGTTCCGGCTGCTGGAGCCGGTGCCGGAACTTTCGCTCCCCTCGCCCTTTGGGAAAGAGACCGGTGAACTCTCGCTCCCCTCGCCCCGTCGGAGTGAGGGCGATTTTGGCGGCAACCTGATCGTGCAGGGCGACAACCTGCACGCGCTCAAGGCGCTGCTCCCGCGCTACGCCGGACAGGTCAAGTGCATCTACATCGACCCGCCGTACAACACCGGCAACGAGGGTTGGGTCTACAACGACAACGTCAACAGCCCCGAAATCCGCAAGTGGCTGGGCGAAGTGGTCGGCAAGGAAGGCGAGACGCTGGACCGTCACGACCGCTGGCTGTGCATGATGTATCCGCGCCTCGTGCTGCTGAAGCAGTTTCTGCGCGAGGACGGGGCGATCTTCGTGTCCATCGACGACAACGAGGTGGCGACGCTGCGGTTGTTGATGGATGAGATTTTCGGGGCGAGGAACTTTGTCGCGACAGTCCTGTGGCAAAAGATATTCTCGCCCAAGAACTCTGCGCGACACTTATCGGAGGATCACGACTATGTGGTGATCTACGCGCTCGATGCAAATGCGTGGAAGCCGCACCTGCTGCCGCGCAGCAATGACGCGATGGCACGCTACAAGAATCCGGATAATGATGAGCGTGGTCCTTGGACGTCTGGCGATTTACAGGCGCGCAACTACTACTCAGAGGGGACCTACCCAGTGACGTGCCCATCTGGTCGCGTCATTTCAGGTCCAGGCAAAGGGATGTACTGGCGCGTATCGAAGGCCAACTTTGAGAGACTCGACCAAGAGGGGCGCATCTGGTGGGGTGAGTCGGGCGGCAACATGCCTCGACTGAAGCGGTATCTGTCCGATGTTAAGGAGGGTATCGTTCCACAGACAATGTGGTTCTACAAGGATGTTGGTCATACGCAGGAGGCAAAGAAAGAGCTACTGGAACTGGTCGATTTCGATACCTCCGATGACGTGTTCATCACGCCGAAGCCCACCCGCCTGATCCAACGCATCCTGCAAATCGCCACCGACAAGGATTCCCTGATTCTCGACAGCTTCGCCGGCTCAGGCACAACCGCCCACGCCGTGCTCAAGCAAAACGCCGAAGACGGCGGCAACCGCCGTTTCATCCTCGTCGAGATGGACGATAGCATCGCCCGCACTGTCACTGCCGAGCGCGTGCGGCGTGTGAGCGAGGGCTACACCAACGCCAAGGGGCAGGCGGTGGAGGGTCTCGGTAGCGGCTTCCAGTTCTGCCGCCTCTCGACCGAACCGCTGTTCGACGCCGACGGCCAGATTCGCGGCGACGTAACCTTTGCACAGCTCGCGGAATTCGTCTGGTTCGCGGAAACCGGAACCGGCTTCCCTCACCCCGGCCCTCTCCCGGAGGGAGAGGGAGGAACGCTATCGCCCATGCTGGGCGTGCACGACGGCCGCGCGATCTATCTCCTCTACAACGGCATCCTCAAGGACCCATCGGCTGCCGGCGGCAACGTGCTCACCGGAGCCGTGTTCGACCGGCTCCCGAAGTTCGCCGGGCCGAAGGTGATCTACGCCGCCGCCAACCGCATGGGCGCCCGCTCCGGATGCGAAGGCATCATCTTCAAGCAAACGCCTTACGCGCTGGAGGTGTAGACCATGACCACGTTCGCGCCGAAGACCTACCAGCAGCAAGTCCTCGACAGCGTGGAGACCTACTTCAAGGCTTGCCACGAACTGCCCTCCCCCTCGATTGCCTATACCGCCACCACCGAACGGTTGTGGGGCCGCGGCTTGCCCTACAACCCGCTGTCAGGTTTCCCAAAGGACATGCCGTATTTCTGCCTGCGCGTGCCCACCGGCGGCGGCAAGACCTGGCTCGCGGCCAAGAGCGTGGCGCTGGTCAACACGCATCTGTTGCGTTGCGAGCACGGCGTCATCCTGTGGCTGGTGCCGAGCAAGCCGATTCGCGAGCAAACCCTGAAGGCGCTCAAGGATCGACCACATCCCTACCACGGCGCCTTGCGCGAGGCGGGACCGATCACCGTGATGGATCTGGAGGAAGCCAAGAGCGTCGCCCGAGCGACCCTGGACACCTCGACTACCCTCATCGTGGCCACCCGGCAGGCGTTTCAGGTCGAGGAAGAAGAATGCCGCAAGGTCTACCAGTCCAGCGGCGCGCTGATGCATCACTTCGACAACCTGTCGCCCACGCAGCGCGACGGACTGTTGACCGAGGGCGAAGGCGCGGATCGCACGATTCCGTATTCGCTGGCCAACGTGTTGCGACTGCGCCGGCCCTTCGTGATCGTGGATGAAGCGCACAACAGCCGAACGGAACTGGCCTTCGACATGCTGGCGCGCTTCCGTCCCAGCGGAGTCATGGAGCTGACCGCCACCCCGGATCTCGAACGCACGCCCAGCAACGTGCTGCACAGCGTGTCCGCCGCCGAACTCAAGACCGAGGAAATGATCAAGCTGCCGGTCGTGCTCGAAACCGAGCCGAACTGGCGGCAATGCCTGGCCGACGCCATCGGCCGCCGCGATGCCCTGCACAAGTTGGCGGACGAGGAGCGGCGGTCCGGCGGCGCTTACCTGCGCCCCATCGTGCTGATTCAGTCGGAGCCGCGCCGAGCGGGTGTCGAGACACTGGATTTCGAGCGCGTCCGCAAGGAACTGATCGCGAACCACGGCATTCCGGCCAACGAGATCGTGGTCGCCACCGGCGAGGAAAAGGGATTGGAGCAGATCGACGCGGACTACAAACTCGGCATCGCCGACCCGGCGTGCCCGGTCAAGTTCGTCATCACCCAGAAGGCGCTGGCCGAAGGTTGGGATTGTCCGTTCGCCTACATCCTGGTCAGCATGGCAGCCCTGCATTCGGCCATGGCGGTGGAACAGTTGCTCGGTCGCGTGTTGCGGCAACCCGGTGCGAGACACGCCCAGGCGCGGGCGTTGAATCAGTCCTACGCCTTCGTCGTCTCCCGCGGCTTTGCCGAGACCGCCAGCGCCTTGCGCGACCGTCTGGTGGCGGGGGCCGGCTTCGAGCGACGCGAGGTGACCGAGTTCGTGACGGCGGCCAAAGCCGAGCAGGCGCGGCTGGATTTGGAAGGCCACGCCGGGCGCGTGGTCGTTCGGCCGGTGGTGATTACCTTGCCGGAGAAACCGGACCTCAAAAGCGTACCGAAACCCGTGCGCGACAAGGTCACCTGGGACGGCAAGCTCAACACGCTAACCATCAGTGCGCCGTTGACCGAAGACGAAACCGAATCGCTCACGGCTTCCGTCGCCACCGAGACCGCGGCGGCCGCCATCGTTGCGGCGGCGGAGGTCAGTCGCACGACGGCCATCGAGTTCTTCCAGACCCCCGCCGAACTCGGCGAGCGTTTCCGCGTGCCGCGGTTGGCTTTACAGACGCCCTCACCCCCAGCCCCTCTCCCACAGGGCGAGGGGAGTCTGTGGGTGGTGTTCGACGATCCTGAAATCCTCGATTACCCGTGGGATTTGTCGCCCTACGACGCCGCGCCCACCGCCGACGACCTGGCCGCGCTGGGCGCCGGACTGAAGGTTGCGGAGGGCGGCGAGATCGACGTCGATGGCGCGAGTGGCAAAATCGTGTCGCGCTTTTTGCCCGACCTCCAGCGCGACCTGGGCCTGGTCTACCCATCCGAGCACTGGAACGAAGTGCGCCTGGCGACATGGTTGTGCCGCAACCTGCCGGAACCGTCCCTCACCCACGCCAGCAAACGGGCTTTCGTGGCGGCTTGGCTGACCGTGTTGCTACGCCGGGAAGGCTTCGCGCTGGCCCGCGTCAACCTGCAAAAATTCCTGATTCGCGATCTGCTGGAAGCGCGTATCCGGGAATTGCGCAAGCAGGCGGTGAGCCGCGCGTTCCAGCAAACCCTGTTCGGAGAGGACGCCGCTTCGCGGGTCGCGGTGACCGATCTCCATGCTTTCGAGTTCCACGCACAAGGCTATGCCCCCAGCCGCGATTATGATGGTCGTTTCGGGCATTTCGACTTTCGCAAGCACTACTACGGGCGCATCGGCGATTTCGACAGCAGGGAAGAATTCGAATGCGCTTGCTGGCTGGACATTCAGGCGCAGCAGGGCCGCATCCAGTTCTGGGTGCGCAATCTCGTTCGACGCGAGGGCAGTTCCTTCTTCCTCCAGAAAGCAGACGGCCGTTTCTATCCCGATTTTCTGTGTCGGTTGCCGGAAACCGGGGACCATCCCGGCCCCATTCTCGCCGTCGAGTACAAAGGCGCGGATCGCTGGGCTGCCGCGGAGGATGACCGTTTGATCGGCGGATTATGGGCCAGCCTTTCCGAGGGACGCTGCCGGTTCGTGATGGTCAAGGACAAGCGCTGGGACTGGATTGATGAGCGCCTGAAATGATAAGCCACTCGGATGGACGATCTCGGTCGGGCGCGCGACCCACCGCCGCCACCGCCGGTGCCCCAAGTGGACGTTGGGTCCGGTCGCGCTGTCTGGCCCACGCCAAAATAGACCGAACGGATCATTTTGGCCTGAGGAACTTCCGCGCCGACCCCGCGATATCGTCGAGTCCGTTGCCGTAATCGACCATGCGCGGATAACGAATCGGATGTGGCACACAGCGTGCCTCAACCATCGTTAGCATGAGCATGAATCACAGTGGAGATCGCTATGGCCGCCCGATTTGCGGAAGTTCGCCCGAACGATGGTTTCGACAGATTTGCTTCGCCGAACTGGCAAATGGTGCCCGTCGGCGGCTTCAAAATGGTCTTCCTGTTGGATGCCGCGGGACTTTCCGTCGCCAGCAGCAACACCGCCGTCGCCACGGTGCGGACTTCCAGCATCCTGGGCTTAAGAATCCTTACGATCACCGGCGTGCGCGCGGGAACCTGTCAGATTCAGGTGGGTTTAGGACCGTTGTTCGATGCCGTGCTCGACATTTCGGTCAAAAACAAAAAGACAGTGCGGACCACATTTCATTACGTCGATGACGGCCGTGTCCAAAAGACCGCGCGCCAGATCGCCGACTTGAATGATTTGATCATCGCCGCCAATCGTATCTTGTCGCCGCAAGCCAACATCGAAATCTCGCGCCACGGCGCCGCGCCGCTGCGGATCGCGCAGAACCTGAGGCGGGTGGTGCGTTTTTCCTCCCATCTTCCCGGCGTCGCCGCGCGCCAGCACGAATGGGATATCGTGACCAGTCACGCGGATAGAACCGCCGACTTCAATGTGTTCTTCGTCAAGGAGTACGAGCAGGACCGAACGCCCTTGCGCGACGACACCGAAGCCGGCACCCTGGGCGGAAGCTGCATTTTCGAGGACAACACCGTGGACCCGGCGGGGTTGGTGCTGGCGCACGAGCTGTTGCATCATTTGGGCGTCGATCACACCAACAACCGCCGGGACCTGATGTTCGATGGTTCACCCAGCGGTTCCTTTATCCCCAAGGACCACGCCAACACGGCCAATCCTTGAGCCACGCAGAGACAAGAGCTTGGCGACTACGTCGATCAAGTCGTTGCTGGTCTGGGCCGCGCCCGCTCTAATGCTGGCGGCCCATCTTTTCGATGGGAATCTCGTCATGGCAAAACAGGCCGTCGATGTCGAACACCAGGTCGAGCAGGCGTTTCGCGCGGCGCGCGAAGGCGAGTTCGGCCACATCAGCCAATTGCCGGCGCTGGGGCCGCGCGTGGCTCCCTTGCTGGCGCCCTATCTCCGCGATGATCGGGCGGATATCCGGCGCGAGGCGGTCGTGGTACTCGCCGCCGTCGGTGGTAAGGCGGCCTTGCCCTTGCTGCTGGAAGCACTCGGCGATCCAGACGCCGATATCCGCGAGCGCGCGGGCCGCGCGCTCTACGCCCGCTACAAGCCGACGACGCTGGCGCGCGACAAAGCGGCTGGCCCGGCGTTGCGCGCCAGCGTCCTGGCGGGCAATCACGTGGCGGCTTGCCTCCTGTTGCTGGGGTATTTCCCCGCCGCCGAGAACGAACAGGCGCTGCGCGCCGTGATCGAGGGTTTCGGCGCGGAACGTACCAAACTCTCGGACTGGGGACCGGTGGTGGCGGTGGCGCTGCCGGCGCAAGTCGCGCTCTCGCAACTTGGAGACGGCGCTGCCCGCGAGGCGTTGTTACGGACCATCGACCGCGCGAGCGTCGCCGAAATGGAATTTTTCTTGTCGGTGTTGCGCGACATCGACTCGCCGACCGTGTTGCACGCCATCAAAACAGCGCTGGACGACGACCGGGAGATTGCTGGCGGCATTCCATCCGGCGCTGGACCGCGCCGGCGGTTGCGTGATGCGGCGGTGGACGCTTTCGTGCGTCGCCTGAATCTGAAGGTCGATTTCGAGTTGACCGACAGTCGCCGCTATAGCGACGAGCAAGTCGCCCAAGTGCGGCGGTCGATGGATGCGTCATTGCCGCGATAGGCGCGGGCGGATGGAAAACCCAAGCGATCCAAATCACTCACCGCGATAGGCCGCTTTCAGCATCTCCAGCCTGTCCTTGAACGCCTCTAGGCGGTCGGTATTGAGGCTGACGCCCGCTATCGAGTTGATCAATACGCCGAGGGTCATGCCGTTGTACAGCAACACCAGCCAGCCCAGCGCGACCTCCCCATCGGCACCGCTTACGCGGTCTGGACCGGGATCGGCGCGGCGGGAACCTTCGCGGTCGGCATCGCGTTCCACGGGGACTCCGCGAGCGTCGGACGGCTGGTCTCGGTAGGGTTGATCATCGCTGGGATCATCGGCCTGAAACTGGCTCATGGCCCTGGCTGAAGGCCGCTTACCCTCACCTCAACGCCACGTCTGCATCTACCGCGGGTTCAGCGGCGTTCGTTGGGATCAGTCTCCCGAGAACGTCGGCCGACGGTCGCTGACTTTGCGGTACGTCCCGCTGGCCGTGACATGGTGGCCGAAGCCACAACCTCCCTCCTGGGTCACGAGCAGCGCGCCCGCCGTAAACCGCATCGTGATGGCGCAATCCATTTCCACCCCTTCCGGCCGGAACGTCGCCGTATCCCCCGCGATGACCGCGATCCCCGCGCCGGTCCCAGTGTTCGCCATCCACTCACCGTTCACCCGGTACTCGTAAGTGCCGTCGAATTCGACCCGGAGCTTCTGTTTCCCAAGCGCGAGCACCTTGAACTCGTTGGTCGGGGTGCGCCACGTCCCGTTCACCTGGGCGGCGGTAACGATCCTTGGCGCAGCCGCCAACTGCGGCATGACGGGGAAGAACATCAGGAAAACGAGAACCCGGGGAAATACCTTCATAATCCCTCCGGTGTTGGATACCGATCCGTGATTGGCCCGAAACGCAAGCACAACCTGTGATGGGCGCGAAGCGCCCGCGACAACAACCAAGTTCAGGAGCCGGCGAAGGGAGAAACCTGGAGCGAACCGGAAAACACAGCCTGCGGGCGATTCGATGGACCGAGAGTTGGACCGTTGTGCGTTCCATGCAAAACGATCAGTCATTGATATGGACCTTGGCGGTTGAACGTTGAAAGGACCACGACCCATTCGGAGTCTGCTTGAAAGAAAAGATGTAGTACTGACCCTTGCGAGCGGTTGATGGAAATGCTGATAGCGTAGCGTTCTTAAATCCCCATTGCTCGGATATGGGGCGAACCAATTCAAATACCTCCAAGGCTTCTTTGTCTATTAACTCGCTGTCGGCATCTGGCATTGAGGAGACATACTCAAGAGAGAGGCTGTCTTGCTCGGGAAATCGTTCATTGTGCTCAATACCCCATGCCAGTAGAAAAGAGGTGACCTTAATGATCTTCCCTGATGCTAGACGCTGCTCCCTGAATATGGCCGATTGATTACCGGCCACGAAGAAGAGAGAGAAGAAAGCGCCGACGAAGAGAAGTACTGCGGTAAGAAGCCCAAGTAAGAAGAACTTGAGTTGAGCCTTCATAAAGGTATCGAGACGTGGGAATAGCCTAACGGGGCGCTTTAGCGGCGGGTCGAGCGCACAGCATGAGGATCGTCCGCTGGAAGCGCTGGTTAGACCGCACTCGCTCAAACATCTATATGTCCAGCTTGCGTTCACTCATCCACTTGACGATTTTGGGATCCTGGTGCGAGAAGAAGCTGCTGGTCCCGGTTTCCAGCTTCGATATCTGCGCCATATCGTCGGCGCTCAGTTCGAAATCGAAGATTGAGATATTCTCGGACATGCGTTCCTTCCGAACAGACTTGGCCAATGCGACAACGCCGCGTTGGATTACCCAGCGCAGGACGATTTGGCCGACGGTCTTGCCATGCTTGGCAGCGACATTTTGCAAGACCTCGTTCTGGAACAGATCATTTCGACCTTCCGCAAAAGGTGCCCATGCCTCTGCCTGGACTCCCAACTCTCGCATGAATTGCACGCTTTCTTCTTGCTGCTGGAATGGGTTTACTTCTATTTGGTTTACCGCAGGCTTGATCTCATTGAATGCAGCGAGGTCCATCAATCTGTCCGGCTGAAAATTACTGACGCCGATGGCGCGCACTTTTCCTACTCGGTAGGCATCCTGTATGGCCCGCCACGATCCATGCACGTCTCCGTAAGGCTGGTGGATTAGGTACAGATCTAGATAGTCAAGCTTTAGGCGACGCAAAGAATTGTCGATGGCCTGTTTGGTGTTCTCATAACCAGTGTGCTGCACCCACAGCTTTGAAGTTACGAATAACTGCTCGCGCGGGACGCCGCCTTGCTTGATGCCTTCACCGACAGCCGCCTCGTTCATGTAGGAGGCGGCCGTGTCAATCAAGCGGTATCCAACCCCGATGGCGTCGACAACGCACCGAGTGCATTCGCGTGCATCTGGAATCTGGAATACACCGAACCCAACGATTGGCAGCGCTATCCCGTTATTCAGAGTGACCGTGTGCATGTGCAGTCCTCGATTAGGTCTTGGCAGACGAATTGTGTGGTCTAACGAGGCGGCGGATAACCGGCGAGCCCGGACAAAACGCAGTTTTGGACGGGCGATGTCCGGTTGATCCGCGTGGTTGTGCGGCGCTTCGCGCCGTGCAACCAGCGGATCGTATCCGCCGCCCCGTTGTCGCGGACGCTTCGCGCCCGCGACAACGTCAAGGATCAGCCGACGCAAAAAGCAAAGCGACGATAGGAGCGGCGCCTTTTGCGGCAGGCTGAATCCGCATGTTAGACCGACACTAAGGATTAGCAACATCCGGCCGCGTGTGACAAATAGCGTCGAGTAGATTAAAAGTGAGTCCTCTATTGACAGTTCGTTCAATTAGTTCGATTATGCATTTATCGATATTGGTCCCTGGCAAGTCGTTGTCCATGTCGGAAAAAAGCGTGTCGTACCAAACAACGCTCACCTCCGTCCGATTCATTTTCTTCTTGATTCGTCTGCGTAGATCAGCCTTTGTTAGTGAGTCAAGCGTGGTAATACACGGGCTGTCGCTAGGGGCGAGCGGCGTAGGCGCTGTCTTTAGCAATGGAACCATATCTTCCTGGCGAAATGCCGTGATGAGTGCGTCCAATCCATGTTTGTAATTCACTCTAAAATCCGCGTACAACCTATCCGCAAGCAATGGAGGGAGATCCACGTCCTCAATGAGCACAGGCAAAACAGCAGTGCCTTTGCCTGACAATTGCCCAGACAGCGCCGCGTTGAGCTCGGCCTGCACCCACTTCGATTGCATCGATGAACGGGAGAGAACGGCCACAAGATAATCACTATCCTTTAGCCCATCGGACACTCTTGCAATAATAGAGTCGCCGACTGCCAGATCCTGTTCGTCCAGCCAGACATGCAAGTTGGCGCCACGTAGATCTTCAACAAGCTTTCGGACAAACGGCTTATCGTGATGACTGTGACTAATGAAAACGCGGGGACGCTGTTGATTTGAACTCATGTGATATTACATCCGTATACGAGTGCACATGGAACTGTTGTCTAACGGGGCGGCGGATAAGCCGCGAGGGCGGAAAAGTCGCAGACTTTGACGGCCGATGTCGGCTTGATCCGCGTGGTTGTGCGGCGCTTTGCGCCGCGCAAGCAGCGGATAATATCCGCCACCCCGTTGTCGCGGGCGCGAAGCGTCCGCGACAACGTTAAGCATCAGCGGCGCGCGCCTTTGGCGCGTCCGCTGGATGCACATGTTAGGTGAATGTTTTTATGAATTGCGTGTTCTTAGTTCTCTCCATAATGACGGAGTGTTCCATCTCTTATCGTAGGCAGCTTCTATTTCGTTTGCCAAGGTGCGGTAATTTGAGGGCCAATCTATTATGTGGCCCATTTCCGGTATATTGTCTTCGAGCCTCTGAGGAACCCAATGTTGTTTATATGGAATTCTTATGCCCAATAGCCCATTTCGCTCATTACCTTGAGATTTTCTCAAGCTGTTATATATCTCCCAATCAATCCACCATCTACCTCCAGTTTGTGAACCAATAAGAATTACTGTTACTGAGCTATCAGCAATTAGTTTTCTAAGATGCCCTTTTATTGTTTCTTTTTGAAGATCACCTATATCATCTCTGATCGATTTGTCAATAAACACATCTCGACTATCAGAGAAGAAACCCCTAAAATCATCTGCCGCATTTTGGTCGAGCCTGTGAGAGTAACTAACAAATAATTTTCTCATTGCTCTGCCTCCACCTCTGTTAAATCTTCTACATTTGCCAACTCAGCCAATAGCTTTGTGTAGTTTCTTAACTTAACTTGTAATCCTTCAAGATCTGAGCGGAATTCTTTGCATAACTCTTCTGATTCAAAGCCGTTATTCTGGCTGAGTTTGTGCCATTTGGCCGTGAAGGGGCGTACTACTTGATTAAGTACGATTACAGCTATTCTAGTAAACTCAATACATGAACGACCATGCTCCTTAAGTGTGTTTCTTGTTATCTTGAACAAATCATGAACGCTCTCAAGTGCTGTAAGTTCTACACCATGCTCCTTTGGTAAAGATTGTGTAGTTATTCTTGTAAGTAATTCAACATAAAGGTCCCATGCTGCATCTCTATCAGGATCAGATGGTTTCCACTCCATGTCCATAATAGGTGTTTTTACCTTTAATCCAGCAAGGTTCCACTTTTCAAATAAATCCTGGATTTTCATCGTGACCTCTTTATTGACCTAACCAGTGATTATACGATTTCCGTTTATCTGCCATGATCTGCGATCTTTGATAAGAATTGCTTGATTATGATAGATTTTATTTGTCGTTTAACAACATCACAGGCCCTTTGACCCCGGAAATCCCGCCTTGCCCGCCGTCCCCCACAGCAGCCCCAGCACCACTCCCCAGGGGACGCGCGATCACTTGGACTTCTGTCACAATTATAGCGTTACGCCGGCAGAGCGCCAATGTTGATTCAGGACACCGCCGAGCGGTCAGCCGCGTGGAGCGACCAGCGTTCCACACAAATGCCGTTCCAACACCACGCGGATGTATTCGCTCACGGCGGGACTGGTCGGGACGGGATAAACGGCGAGACGTTCGGACATGGCGGCGAGTTCCGTGCAACACCGCGCACACTGAGGGGGGCGTGGCCTCAACTTACCGCATGAAGTTGGCTGGAATTATTCGCGCCCGGTCGAGGCCACGCCGTTGTCGTTGTGGCTATGGCTGTCGATGCCCGGCAGTTCTTCCAGCATCTTGCCCAGCCTGGCCCGGCATTCGGCCCGGCGCAGACGCGCGGTCTGGATCCGCAGACGACCCGGAACATGATGGATGTAGTAGCTCATCGCAATGACCTCGCAACGGGATCGGATGGAACTTTGGATGCAATCGTTCGCCTCCCCTCGCCCGCCAGCGGGCGAGGGGATCGAGCAAGAAAGCAGCGCTCAACAAGGGTCGGACGACAATCGCTTGTGCCGCCCGACAGGGACGGGATAGGCCTTGATCTGGACCTTGGCGCAGGGCGATCCCGAGGCACAGCCGCCGCAGCCGCTCGTGGGCGGCGCGTTCTGCGCCGAACCGTCATCCCCCCGGCGCGCGCCGAACTGAAACAGCCTGGACGGCAGGTAAACCCGCAGCAAGGCCAACGCGGCGATCACCACGATCAGCAACGCCAAACCGTCCTGCCACATCTCAGCCGCCTCCCAGCGCCAGCGCCACCCGATAGGTGACGAAAGCGGCGATGTAAGCCAGTGCCATGAGATAGACGAACATGAACGCCGCCCATCGCCAGGAATTGGTCTCGCGGCGAACGGCGGCCAGCGTCGCCAGACATTGTGGGGCGAACACGTACCAGGCCAGCAGCGCCAAGGCCGTCGCCAGCGTCCAGCTCTGGGCCAGCGTCGCGGTCAGGGCCTCCGTGACGGCGCCTTCGTCGCCGCTCAGGGCGTACACCGTGCCCAGCGCCGCCACCGCCACCTCGCGCGCCGCCAGACCCGGCACCAGGGCGATGGCGATTTGCCAGTTGAAACCGATGGGGGCCAGCAGCGGCTCCAGCGTGCGCCCGATCAGGCCGGCGAAGCTGTAATAAATCGCCGGCTCCGTCGCGCCGTCCGGCGGAGCGGGAAAGGTTGAGAGAAACCACAGCACGATCAACACGCTCAGGATGATCGTGCCGATCCGGCGGATGAAGATCTTGGCGCGCTCCCACAAACCCAACAGCACGTTGGCCGGACTCGGCCATTTGTAGCTGGGCAGTTCCATCAGCAAGGGCTGCCGGCCCCCGCGCAACAGGGTCAACCGCAGCACGCCCGCCACCACCAGCGCGCCGACGATGCCGGTCGCGTACAGGCCGAACATGACCAGACCTTGCAAACCGATCCCGCCCCAGACCGTGGTCGCGGGCACGAACGCGGCAATCAGCAACACGTATACCGGCAAGCGCGCCGAACAGGTCATCAGCGGCGCGATCAGAATCGTGACCAGGCGATCCAGCGGATGGGCGATGGTGCGCGCCGCCATGATGCCGGGTACGGCGCAGGCGAAGCTGGACAACAAGGGGATGAAGGCGCGGCCGTTCAACCCGACCGCGCTCATGAGCCGGTCCATCAGAAACGCGGCGCGGGTCATGTAGCCGGAATCCTCCAGCAACAGAATGAACAGGAACAGAATCAGGATTTGCGGCAGGAAAATCACCACGCCACCGACCCCGGCGACGATCCCATCGACCAGCAGGCTTTTGAGCAGGCTTTCTTCCAGGTGCGCGGAGAGCCACTGTTGCAGGCTCGCCATGCCGCCGTCGATCCAGTCCATCGGTGCTTTTGCCCAACCGAACACGGCCTGGAACATCAGGAACAGCAGGGCAAGCAGAATCAGCGGTCCCGCCACCGGATGCAGCAAGACCCGATCGAGCCGCCGGGTGAGGCGCTCCGGCGCGCCCTCGCGGACCACGGCCTCTTGCAGGAGGCGCTCCACCTCCCGGTGGTAGGCGCGAATCGCGTCCGGCGAGGGTTCCACCCAGTCGGAGATCGCAGCGGTTCCATCCGTGGCCGGCGTCTGATTCAACAGCGCGTCGATTTGGCCGAGCAAGTCTTGCACGCCGCTCTTGCGCATCGCCACCGTGGTCACCACCGGAATCCCCAACTGCCACGACAACGCTTCGATGCTGATCTGGCAACCGCGCTTCTGGGCGATGTCCATCATGTTCAGCGCCAGAATCAGCGGTCGGCCCAGTTGCCGCAGTTCCAGCAGCAGCCGCAGATGCTGGCCCAGATTGGTGGCGTCGGTCACGCAAACGATGGCATCCGGCAAGGTTTCCTGGGCCTGTCGGCCCAGCACCACGTCGCGGGTGATGGCTTCGTCGGGGCTACGGGCGCGCAGGCTGTAACTGCCCGGCAGGTCGAGCACCTCGACTGGGTGGCCGCCCGGCGTTTTCAGCAAACCGCTTTTCCGCTCGACGGTCACGCCGGGGTAGTTGGCGGTCTTTTGCCGGCCGCCGGTCAGGGTGTTGAACAGGGTGGTCTTGCCGCTGTTGGGCGGACCGACCAGGGCGATGCGGGCGGGTCTAAAACCTTCCGCGGCGAGCGTTCCAGCGGTCATGAGGGCCGTCCCTCCTGGTGACTGGCCGACCCCGCGGCGGTACTTTGATCGAGCAACGGCCCGACCAGCACGGCGTTGGCCTCGCTGCGACGCAAGGCCACGGTCATGCTCTGATCGATCCGCACCGCCAGCGGGTCGCGACCCAGCAAGCCGTGGTGCAGCACTTCGACACAGGCGCCTTCGACGAAACCCATTTCCAGCAGACCGCGTTCGACGTCGCCTTCACCGCTCTGCACGGCCAAAATGCGACCGACGCCGCCCGGCCGCATCAATCCCAAGGGCTGCGTCAGGCCCGCCTTCACCAGGCGGCCCAACTCCGATAGTTGGCGCTCTTGCCCGCCGTGCTCGTTCATCTAAATCTCCCCGGCGACGTAGGAATTGGTTTGACCCGGCACCCGCAACATCTTGTTCACTTCATCCAGGTGAGTTTGCTCCTCGGCAATCAGGGTGCGGGCATACTCCTCCAGGCGCACGTCCTTGTCCCGCGCATGGTCCAGCAGTTCGTAATAGGCCTTGAGCGCTTCCCCCTCATGCGCGAGCGATTCGCGCAGGATGTCGCCGATGTCGTGCTGGTGGGTTTCCAGCAGCGGGCCGATACCGAGCGAGGGATGGCCGCCCAGACTGGTGATCAATTCACCGGCCTGACGGGCGTGCAGCAGACTTTCATCGGCCTGGGCGTTGAGCCAACTGACAATCGGGATGCGGTTGTAGCCGTACACCATCAGCGCGTAGTGGGTGTAGCGCACCACCCCGGCCAGTTCCAGCTCGAGAATTCGGTTCAACACGCCGATGGCGGCGTCTTTGTCGATTGCTTGAGTCATGTTCGTGCTGCCTTTTCGTCGCAAGAAAATACGTGACCGCGTCTCGTCCGGCGCGAGATCCGCGATGTCGGCGCGGCTCGTTACGGTCGCCCCTGACACGCCTCAACGATATCCTAGTACAAATGATAATGATTCTCAATATAAAGGCTGACTGAGAGGCGTTTTTGTACGGCCTCTGGTGAACTAACTCGTTGAAAAAATGCCCTCACCCCAACCTCTCTCCCGGAGGGAGAGGGGAGTTTTGGTACGGGTTCCGAGTGTGCTGGCATTCACCAGATGACGGATTTGATGGCAACGGGGTGGCAGCGCCGATCGTGTCGGCGGTCGCAATCATCCGCATCACACGTTCGACGCACGTGGCGCGGGCCACCACCGTGCACGACCTGTTGGAGGTGGTCGTCAACGCCGTGGTAGGGGGGTAACTGTTTTGGCGCGAGCGATGTCGCGATCAGCGAGCGGTCTCCAGGAACGGCCGGACATCGGTCGCCAGCATCCCTGCCCGCTCCGCCGCCTCCAACCCCGCGTCGGCATCCTCGAACACCTGACAGTCGCGGGGTTCGACGCTCAGCCGGCGGGCCGCTTCCAGGAACAACTCTGGCGCCGGCTTGGGCGGCAAGCCATCGTCGGCGGTCAACACCACCGAAAACAACTCGTGCAACCCGGTCGCCCGTAGCGCCCGTTCCACGTTGGCACGGTTGCTGCCCGATACCACCGCCATCGGCAACCGATCGTGGTAACGTCGCGCCAACGCCGCCACCGGTTCCATCGGCCGAGCCTGGTCCAGCAGGGCATAAGTCCGCCGTTCCTTGTCCGCCGTAAATCGTTCGACATCAATAAACCGGCCGAACTCCAGGTTGTACAGGGCAACAATCAGATCGGTCGGCTTGCCGTTGTGCCGGATCAGAAACTCCATCGGACAAGACAATCCCAACTCCGCGAACGTCTCCTCCCACGCCGCGTAATGCAGGGGCAGGGTGTCGACCAAAGTACCGTCGCAGTCGAAGACCAGGCCCCGGACCCAGGGGGGCACTTCCAGCGCCGGAGATGGATCGGCGGCAACCCTCATATTCGGACTGCCTCTTCAGTCGACCGTCGCCGCGTGGCCGCCGCGCCGTGGATCCCCGGCCCCTTCACCGCCAGGCGCCACCGCATGAACGCCGCCGAAATACACGTCCTGGACCGCCCAGCGGTTAACTGGCCACCGCTCCGTCAGGGCCGCCAGCGCCGGCTCGAGGAAACCCGGCTCGATCTGGATATGCTGGCCGTCCCAGTGCAGGCGGGGCGCCTCGACGGCCGCCCTCGGGCTCATGCCGAAGTCCACCACGTTGCTGATCACCTGCAGCATGGCGGTACGGATGCGCTTGCTGCCGCCGCTGCCGAGCGCCAACCGCGTCCGATCCCCGGCCAGCAGCAGCGACGGCGCCATCATCGAAGCTACCCGCATCCCCGGCGGGCTGACGTGGAATCCTTCGGGATGCAAGTCGTCCTCGCCCATCATGTTGTTGAGCATGATGCCGGTGCCGGGCGCGAAATAACCGGAGCCCTCACCGTTGGAAGTGGTCATGCTGGCGGCGTTGCCCTCGGCGTCGCAGACGCTGACGTGCGTGGTGCCGCCGGAAGCGGCGCGCACCTGCTCCAGACTCTCGGTCAGGCCGGGCCGGCCCAGATCGGCCGGGCTCAGATAACCCTCGGCGCGACGGCGGTCCACCTCCCGCATCACCGCGACCAGCAGCGCCAGATGGGCCGGCGAACCGAACCCGAGTTCGGTTACCTCGCGCGCCTCCAGCAGCCGTAGCGACAGGGCGATCAACGAGCCCCCGAACGACGGCGGCGGATTGGTCAGCAGCCGGCGGCCTCGATAGTCCACCGGCAGGGGCTCGCGCTCGATCACCCGGCAGGCGGTCAGATCGGCGGCGGTCAGCAATCCGCCGCCCTCGCGCATGTCGGTCGCGATGCGTCGAGCCAGTTCGCCTTCGTAGAATTCCCGTTCGCCGTCCCGCGGCAGCGTTTCCAGAAACGCCGCCAGGTCAGGATTGCGATGGACATCATCCTCGCCCAGATAGCGGCCGCACGGCTCGAACAGCGCCCGGCCGGGGGCGGTCAGCGTCATGATCGGCACCAGCAGATCGAGAAAATAGGCCTGCTTGCGGTTGATGGCCACGCCCGCGCGCGCCAGTTGGATGGCCGGCGCCAGCACCTCCCGCAACGGCAGTCGGCCCAGCCGCCGGTGGACGTGCAGGTAGCCGCGCAGCACGCCGGGCACCGCCACCGATCCCAGACCGACGTTGAAGATTTGCTCGCTGCCGGGAAAGCGGACCGTGACCGGCAGGAAATGCGGTTCCAACTCGCCGGCCCGCAGGCCTCGCCCCGGCGTGTCCACGAAAAAATCGAACACCACCGCCTGGCCCTGGGCGGTGCGCGCCAGCAGAAACCCGCCGCCGCCCAGGCTGGTCAACGCCGGTTCGGCCACGACGGCGGCGAAGCCGGCCGCGACCGCGGCATCGAAGGCGTTGCCGCCCGCGCGCAGGATGTCGCGGGCCGCTTCGGTCGTTCGCGGATGCCCGGCCGCCACGCCGCCCTGCAAGGACTGGTTTTGCGTCACGATCGGACCATCCGGCGCGGGCGGCTCAACCGCGATTGGCCGGGCGCCGGTGCGGCGTGCGACCCCGACCGCGTTCGCCGCCGGTCAGCGGCGGCCGACGGCGCTCCAGCCGCCTGGGCGGCTTGAACTCCGGCAGCAGTTCCTCGGTAATCGACAGCACTGGAATCTTCTGACCGATGAAGTCCTCGATATCCGGCAGCGAGTAGACGAATTCCTCGCAGGCGAAGCTGATCGCGTCGCCGCTGGCGCCGATCCGCGCGGTGCGACCGATGCGGTGGACGTAGTCCTCCCGATCCTGCGGCAGATCGAAGTTGATGACGTGGGTCACGTCCGGAATGTGCAGGCCGCGCGCCGCCACGTCGGTTGCCACCAGGATCGGCAACTCGCCGCGCTGGAACGATTCCAGCAGGTGCAGGCGCTTGTTCTGAGGGATATCGCCCGACAGCACGCCGGCCTCGTAGCCGTTGCCGAGCAGATAGCCGGTCACCCGGTCCGCCGCCCGCTTGGTGTTGACGAAGATCATGGTGCGTTTGGGTTCCTGCTGGCGCAACACCCCCAGCAGCAGTGGGATCTTGTCGTGGGCCGAGACGTGATAGAGCGCTTGGCGCACCTTGTCGGCGGTGACGTGCTCGGCTTCGATTCGGATTACCTGGGGATCGTTCATGTGCTCGTAGGCCAGTTCCATGACCCGGTTGCTCAGGGTGGCCGAGAACAGCATGTTGATGCGCTGGCCGGGCGGCGGCATCTTGCGCAGCAGGTAGCGGATATCGGCGATGAAGCCAAGATCGAACATGCGGTCGGCTTCATCCAGCACCACCACCTCGATATGGGAGAGCTTGTAAATGCCCTGCTTGAAGTAATCGATCAGGCGCCCCGGCGTGCCGATCAGCACGTCCACGCCGCTTTCGAGCTGGCGGCGCTGGCTTTCGTAGCCGGCGCCGCCATACACCACGGCGAACTTGAGACCGGTATAGCGACCGAGCAATTCGGCGTCGCGATGAATCTGTACCGCCAGCTCGCGGGTCGGAGCGATCACGATGGCCCAGGGACCGCCCGCGCCCTCGGCGATGGGAGTCTCCATCAGATGGTGCAGGGCGGCCAGCAGGAAGGCGGCGGTCTTGCCGGTGCCGGTCTGGGCCTGACCGGCGATATCCTGTCCCTTGAGCGCCAGCGGCAGGGTGGCGGCCTGAATCGGCGTGCAATACGCGAAGCCGGCATCTTCCAGGCTTTCCAGCAGCGAATCGGTCAGGCCGAGCGAGGAAAACGGGATGTGGGTCAGATGATCTGTTTGCATGAGTTGGCGACAATCCCGGGTGAGCAGGGTTTTGGGGCTTGCACGAACGCCCGGTTTGGGCTGAAATGGATAAAGAACAATTTGTGCCCCGGCCGGTTATTTTGCCACAATATCGTTTGTCGAACGCCGCGCGCCACCGATTTTCGCGACCGGCCCCTTGGCGGCGCTTCCCTCGAATCCGTTCGACCGCGCCGCGCCTGTCCGTTTGGCGCTTTCGGTCGTCCCGCCGTCCAATCCCATCCCGAACCGGAGAGCCCTTCCGTGAGCGAGCGAATCGTACATGTCACCGATGAAACCTTCGAAGCCGAAGTACTGAAAGCCGAGCAGCCGATCCTGGTGGACTATTGGGCCGAGTGGTGCGGTCCCTGCCGGATGATCGCGCCGATCCTGGACGAGGTTGCCGCGGAATATGCCGGCCGCGTCAAGGTCTGCAAGCTGAACGTGGACGAGAACCAGGGCACGCCGCCCAAGTATGGGATCCGCGGCATACCCACTCTCATGCTGTTCCGCAACGGCAACGTCGAGGCGACCAAGGTCGGCGCCCTGTCCAAGTCCCAACTGGTCGCCTTCCTCGACAGCAACCTGCGCTGAGACCTCCGGCGCGGCGTCCGCCGAAGGTAGACGCCGCTTGGCGGCCATGTTAAGTTTATCCGCCGACGCCATCGCGGCCGCCCTGCCTGTATCATTCTTCCGCAACGCTCGGCCGTTGCCTGACTCTTTCCCCGATACGCGAGCATCCACTTCCCCCTACGGGCGCCCCATGTCGGCGCCCGCCGCCCCGAGCACGTAGCGTCCATGAATCTGACCGAACTCAAGAAGAAATCCGCCGCCGACCTGATCGCCATCGCGCAGGAACTGAAACTCGAAGGCATGGCGCGATCCCGAAAACAGGATGTGATCTTCGCCATCCTCAAGGCGCTGGCCAAGAGCGGGGAGGACATCTCCGGCGATGGGGTACTGGAAATCCTGCAGGACGGCTTCGGTTTCCTGCGTTCCGCCGACAGTTCCTATCTGGCCGGTCCCGACGACATTTATGTCTCGCCCAGTCAGATCCGCCGTTTCAACCTGCGCACCGGCGACACGGTCAGCGGCAAGATTCGCCCGCCCAAGGAAGGCGAGCGCTACTTCGCGCTGCTCAAGGTGGGCGACATCAATTTCGAGCCCCCGGAAGCCTCCAAGAACAAGGTGTTGTTCGAGAATCTGACTCCGCTGCACGCGGACGAACGGCTGGCGCTGGAGCGCGGCAACGGCAGCACCGAGGACATCACCGCCCGGGTGATCGACCTGATCGCGCCGATCGGCAAGGGCCAGCGCGGCCTGATCGTGTCGCCGCCCAAGGCCGGCAAGACCATGATGCTGCAAAATATCGCTCAGAGCATCGCCGCCAACCATCCCGAATGCTACCTGATCGTGCTGCTGATCGACGAACGGCCGGAGGAAGTGACCGAAATGCAGCGTTCGGTGCGCGGCGAGGTGATCGCCAGCACCTTCGACGAGCCGGCGACCCGTCATGTCCAGGTCGCGGAGATGGTGAACGACAAGGCCAAGCGCCTGGTCGAGCACAAGCGCGACGTGGTGATCCTGCTGGATTCGATCACCCGGCTGGCGCGGGCCTACAACACCGTGGTGCCGGCCTCCGGCAAGGTGCTGACCGGCGGCGTCGACGCCAACGCCCTGCAAAAGCCCAAGCGGTTCTTCGGCGCGGCGCGCAACATCGAGGAGGGCGGTTCGCTCACCATCATCGCCACGACGCTGATCGACACCGGCTCGCGCATGGACGATGTGATCTACGAGGAATTCAAGGGCACCGGCAACATGGAAATCCATCTGGATCGGCGGATTTCCGAAAAGCGGGTATTTCCGGCCATCGACATCAACCGTTCCGGTACCCGCCGCGAGGAACTGCTGACCGATCCGGACGATCTGCAGAAAATGTGGATCCTGCGCAAGCTGTTGCATCCGATGGACGAATTGCAGGCGATGGAATTCCTGCTGGAGCGCCTCAAGAACACCAGGACCAACAAGGACTTCTTCGAGTCGATGAAGCGTTGACCCTGGGACTTCCCCTTCCGCCCCCGACATCCTCATGAACGCCACCGTTGAAACCGCCGTGCCTTTTGGACTCCCCCGCCGCCCGACCCTGCCCGCCCTGCTCTCGTTGCCGTTTGCGCTGGTTCCCGGCCCGGTCCATTCGACCGTCCTGACCACGGCGCTGAACGTTCTGTTCGCCGCGCGCATCCGCGATGATGAGTTCGAGTTTTTGCGCGACCGGGTGTTGGCGATCCGGGTGCGCGACGCCCGGCTGGAATATCGATTTCGCTACGCCGGCCCGGCCGGTTTCGTACCCTGTCAAGACTGGCGCAAGCCGGATTTAAGCATCGTTGGAACGATCTACGATTTCCTGGCGCTCGCCACCCGCCGCGAGGATTCCGATACCTTGTTTTTCAACCGCCAAGTGGTGATGGAAGGCGATACCGCGCTGGGATTGGAACTCAAGAACTGGCTGGACGGGATGGATCTGGAGGCGATGGGCGGGCCGTTGCCGCCACTGCTGCGCGCGGCCAATGGCTTGATGGGGGCTTACGAGCGGTTGAGCGGTTGAGGGGGCGCATGGTTCGTCTTCCAGCAACCGTTGAATTCAGCGGCGACCGGATTACCGGTCCCCATCGCAACGGCATGGCCCACGAACTCGCCGCCATGGCCAATACCCATACCGGTATCGTTCCGGGTGGTGTTTCCCGACCTGGATATGGATATCAGTAAAATGCTTACCATGCGTTGCTTATTAAGCAGCTTAATGAGTCGGTATCCACATCTGAAGCACTACCCGCACATCCGCCTCATGCCTCTTGGCCTACCCCTTCAGATGGGAACGGCGGTTCTTGGGATCAAGATGTGTGGAATCGACAGCCTCATGAGGGCCATCGTCATCTTATCTTTTCGATTTATCACTACCCGAACTGCTACACCACCTCCACCACCTGCCTCAATCCCGGCTGTCCCTGCCAATACCCATCGCAAGCGCCGTATGGCAAAGCGGCATTAAGACCCCGCGCCGTCTCCAAAGGATCACCCTCCCCCCGCAGACAGGCAGCAAACGCCTCGATCACCGCTTCCGTCCCCTCGGCCTGTGGGCTAATTCGCAGCACATCTACCTGCAATTCCCGCAATTCCGCCAATTCCGGCAGCAGGTTGCAGGTCTGCGCCGACTGAGTCTGGATGCCGTTAATTGCCAGAAACGCCTCCCCCTCGCGGGTGCTCAAGATCAGCCCTTCCGGGTAATCGAGACAGCGATACTGACAGTCGTCCTTGGGCAAGTCATGATGCCGGGCGGTGAAGCAGCGCGCGGAATACGCCAGCGGCAGCCGGCCATAAACGAATATCTCGGTTTCGACGTTATCCGGCCGCTCGGCCTGAATCGCCGCCAGCGTCGTTCGCGACAACTCCACCGGCATCACCCAGCGCTTGGCGCCTAACCCAGCCAGAAAGCGCAGGGTCCGACCGCTGTAGACGTTGATGCCGGTGCCCAGCACGAACGGCGTTTTCCGCTCGGACAGCAGCCGCACCGCGCCCATGTCGTTGGCTTCTACGGTAAATCGGCCGTTCTCGCACAAGCGGCGCAGCGTCTTGAGTTCCGACTCCGCCTCCAACAGCGCCATGGTGGACAACACCACCTCCTTGCCGGCGGCGGTCAGTCGTTCGGCCAGTTCCAGCCACTCATCGGTATTGAAAGCGCGGCGTTTGGAGCAAACCGTCTCGCCGAGATAAACGATGTCCACCGGCGCGGCGCTCGTCCGCTCGTAGAAATCGAGCAGCTTTTCCTTCGGCCAGTAGTACAGCACCGGCCCCAGCGCCAATTTCGGCTGATGTTCGGTCATGATCGCCGCCCTCACTGCCAAGTCCGGTGATAGGCGCCCAAGGTGGTCTGGTGGCCTTCCGACACCTTGCCCAATTCCCGCAACCATTCGGCCTTGGGGGCGTAGGCGGCCGGATTGCGCCGGCAGGCGTCGATGGCCGCGCGCCAAACCTTGGTCACTTGGGTCACGTAGGCCGGGCTGCGCTGGCGGCCTTCGATTTTGATGGCGGCGATGCCCATCTCGTACAGTTCCGGCAACAACTCCAACGTGTTCAGGCTGGTCGGCTCCTCGATAGCGTAATACGTCTGGTCGGCCACCTCGAACCGGCCTTTGCACAGGGTCGGATAACCGGCCGGCTCGCCCGGCGCGTAGCGGTCGATCAGCAGTCCGCCCAGTCGAGATTCCAGCCCGCGCGGCGTTTCCTCCCAGCGTACCGCCTTGGCCGGCGAGCACACTCCACACATGTTGGGCGATTCGCCGGTGACGTAGGAGGACAGCAGGCAGCGCCCTTCCACCATGATGCACAAACCGCCAAAGCCGAACACCTCGATATCCACCGGACTGTTTTCCAAAACGTGCTTCACTTGCGGCAAGGACAACACGCGCGGCAATACCACGCGCCGAATCCCGAAATGCTCGTGATAAAAGCGGATGGCTTCGTAATTGGTGGCGGAGCCTTGCACCGACAGATGCAGCGGCAATTGTGGATACCGGCGACAAGCGTACTCCAGCACGCTGATGTCGGCGGCAATCACAGCGTCCACGCCGAGATCCACCGCTTGATCGACCGCTCGCTGCCAGCGTTCCCAACCGCTGGGCTGCGGAAAGGTGTTGAGCGCGACGAACACCCGCCGGCCCTTGGCGTGGGCGTATTGCACGCCCTGAGCCGCCGTTTTCATATCGAAATTCAGGCCGGGAAAATGACGGGCGTTGGTGTCATCGCGGAAACCGATGTAGACCGAATCGGCACCGTGATCGACGGCGGTTTTCAGCGAGGGGAGATTGCCGGCGGGACAGACCAGTTCCAGGGGTTTGGACGGGGAGGATGGAGTGGAAACGGCCATAAAGTCAGTAGACCTTTGGAGAAATTTAATGCGGATGACCCAGCTTGCGGAATTACGCGAACTTATCCGCAAGTGCTTTTCGCACGGGTTTCGTTAACGGGGCAGCACGGCGAGCCAGCGCCTTAATGGGAATGATGGTCGCTAACAATCCCTTAAGACTGATATGCACGTCTTCTGCGTCCAGTTCGATGGCCGTGCCGGCGGGTGACAAAGACAAATTTTCCAGAGCGGATGGCGACAACCCCGCAAGTTCGGCGATTTTCGTTCGTTCGATCTGGATACGCCAACCCTCGGCCATGATGATATCGACCATATCCTGAGCAGTGTTATAAGCAACGGCCAAGGCCCGGAGTTCCCGAAAGGATCGCCGGTGGCCGGATTGCAACGCTTTCAAATAATCGGTTTCGGAAATCAGGTCGGTCATGCCAGCCTCCAGGATCGCGATTCAGTTTGGTTCTTGAAGAACACCACCACGGTTGCTCGCTGGACATCATAGTGAGAACGATCAACCTGTAAGGCTCCAACTTCCATCCGACTGGCTGGCAGACAGGCATCATCCTCCGCGATTTTCATCCATCGTCCATCAAGACAGGTTTTTCCCTGAATATCCCACCACGTGGCCCGACAGGCGGGCAAGACCGCCACGACAGCCGAGGCCGCCATGTTGAGAACCGCCAATCGTGGAGCACGAGCCAGCGGCATCACATCCAATAGACGAATCGAACCATCAAGAAAGGAAAATGCCAAGCGTGCTTCCCAACCTTCGCCTCTATGGGTGATATGAACATGAGGCGGGCAATGATCCCGACTGCGGACATACACGTTCGCGCCAATTGCGGCGATAGCGAAAACGCTACTCACGGCCCATTCCCTGGTTCTATTCCCCCCGCTCCCGCGCGATGGCTCGATAACCGATGTCGGTGCGGTAGTAGGCGCCTTCCCAGCGCACCCGTTTAGCCAGGTTATAGGCCAGATTCTGCGCTTCGGCGACCGTGTTGCCGAGCGCCGTGGCGCACAGCACCCGCCCGCCGTGGGTGACGATATGGCCGTCCTTCGACTCCAGGGTGCCGGCATGGAACAGCTTCGCATCGTTGCCCAGTTCCCCATCGCGCGCCGGCAAACCCTCGATGACATCGCCCTGTCGGTAACGACCGGGATAGCCGCCGGCCGCCATCACCACACCCAGCGCCGGGCGCGGATCCCAGTCGGCTTCGACCTCATGCAATCGCCCGTCCAGCGCCGCCTTGCACAGTTCCACCAGATCGGAACGCAGCCGTATCAAGAGCGGCTGAGTTTCAGGGTCGCCCAACCGACAGTTATATTCCAGTACCTTCGGACCGTCGGTAGTGACCATCACTCCGGCGTAGAGGAAGCCGACGTAGAGGCAGCCTTCCGCCGCCATGCCACGCACGGTCGGCCCGATGATCTCGGTCATGATCCGTTCGTGCAGTTCCGGGGTCACCACCGGCGCGGGAGAATAAGCGCCCATGCCCCCGGTGTTCGGACCCCGGTCGCCGTTGTCGCGGGCCTTGTGATCCTGGGAAGACGCCAGCGGCAGGATGTGCTCGCCGTCGGTCATGACGATGAAGCTGGCTTCCTCGCCGCGCAGGAATTCCTCGACCACCACCCGCCGGCCGGCCTCGCCGAAGTGGGCACCGCTCAACATCCCGCGGGTGGCGGCAATGGCTTCGTCCTTGCTCTGAGCCAGGATCACGCCCTTGCCCGCCGCCAGTCCGTCCGCCTTGACCACCACCGGCGCGCCCATCTCGCGAATATAAACCTCCGCCGCATCGGGATCGGTGAAACTCTGGTAGCGGGCGGTCGGGATGTGGTGGCGGGCCAGGAAATCCTTGGCGAAGGCTTTGGAACCCTCCAGCTGCGCCGCCGCCTGGCTCGGCCCGAAACAGCGCAGGCCAGCGCTGGCGAACAGGTCGGTGATCCCCAGCACCAGCGGCACCTCGGGACCGATGATGGTCAAGTCCACATGATGGCCCTGAGCAAATTTGAGCAAATCCGGCGGATCGTCGGCGGTGATGGCGATATTGGTGACCTTGGGTTCGCGGGCGGTGCCGGCGTTGCCCGGCGCGACGTAGACGTTACTCACCCAGCTGGATTGCGCCACTTTCCAGGCTAGGGCGTGTTCGCGGCCACCGCCGCCGACGATTAGGATGTTCATAAGTTAATCCTCACCCCCCAACCCCTCTCTCCCTCACCCCCCAACCCCTCTCCCGAAGGGAGAGGGGAGCAAAAGCGAGAGGGGAGTTTTTGTATAGATTCTTTAGTGCCGGAAATGCCGCATTCCAGTGAACACCATCGCCATGTCGTGCTCGTCGGCGGCGGCGATCACTTCGTTGTCGCGCATGGAGCCGCCCGGTTCGATGACGGCGGTGATGCCCTGTTCGGCGGCGAGATCGATGCCGTCGCGGAACGGGAAAAAGGCGTCGGACGCCATCGCCGCGCCTTTCAAGTCCAGCTTTTCCTCCCGCGCTTTCATGATGGCGATATTCGCCGAGAACACCCGGCTCATCTGCCCGGCGCCGACTCCGAGAATCATGCCGTCCTTGCCGTAGACGATGGCGTTGGATTTGACGAACTTCACCACCTGCCACGCGAACAGGAGGTCGATCATTTCCCGGTCGGTCGGCTGCCGTTTGGTGACCACCTTCAAGTCCGACCTGGCGACCTGACCCAAGTCGCGATCCTGGACCAGCAGGCCGCCCACGACCCGCTTGTAGTCCCAACCCGGCGCGCGTTCGGCACCCCAGTTGCCGCAGGCCAGCACCCGGACGTTCTGCTTGCTGGCGGTCGCGGCCAAGGCCTCCGGCGTCACTTCCGGGGCGATGATGACCTCGACGAACTGCCGATCCACGATGGCCTTGGCGGTCGCGCCATCCAGCGGCCGGTTGAAGGCGATGATGCCACCGAAGGCCGAGGTCGGATCGGTTTTATACGCCCGGTCGTAAGCCTCCAGAATACTCGAACCGATGGCCACGCCGCACGGATTGGCGTGCTTGACGATCACGCAGGCCGGCGCATCGAAGCCTTTGACGCATTCCAGCGCGGCGTCGGTATCGGCGACGTTGTTGTAGGACAGTTCCTTGCCCTGCAACTGGCGGGCGGTGGCGATGCAGGCTTCCGCCGGCTTCGGCTCGACGTAGAACGCCGCGCCCTGATGCGGATTTTCGCCGTAGCGCATGTCCTGCGCCTTGCGGAACTGGGCGCTGTAAGTGCGGGGAAACGGGTCGCGCCCGCCCTCGACCTTGATGGAACCGAGATAATTGGCGATGGCCCCGTCGTAGCGGCCGGTGTGCTCGAATACCTTGACCGCCAGATCGAAGCGGGTCGCCTGACTCACCGAGCCGTTGCTATCGCGCATCTCGGCCAGCACCCGTTCGTAGTCGCCGGCATCCACCACCACGGTGACCGCCGCGTGATTCTTGGCCGCCGCCCGCAGCATTGCCGGTCCGCCGATGTCGATGTTTTCGATGGCATCCGCCAAGGCGCAATCCGGTTTGGCGACCGTGGCCTCGAACGGGTAGAGATTGACCACCAGCAAATCGATGGGCGGTATCCCGTACTCGGCCATCGCCCCGTCGTCCTCCCCGCGCCGGCCCAGCAGGCCACCGTGAATTTTCGGGTGCAGGGTCTTGAGGCGGCCATCCATCATCTCCGGGAAGCCGGTGTAGTCAGCGACTTCGATAACGGAAATGTCATTGCCAGCCAGCAACTTGGCGGTGCCGCCGGTGGACAGAATCTCCACGCCCCGTTCGACCAGGGCGCGGGCGAAATCCACGATGCCGGTCTTGTCGGAAACGCTGATCAGGGCGCGGCGGATGGGATGAGCGGTTGTTGAATTCATGCGAAAGTCCGTTGTGTCCGAGAGAATGGGATTAGTTGGAAGCGTTGGTGTCCCGGCACGCTGCTTTTCTCGCCGCGCAGAGCCAGGAAGGATTCGTAACCTTCCCAGCTAATGCCGTGCAGGCGAACGCGCTGGTCGATGTACTCGACTGGAATCGCTGGGGAGTTATTCAGTGCTGGAATCATGGCCGAAGTCGAATTTAATGATTTAACTGGAAAGCTAAAGAGACTGACGGCATCGCATCGCAAGAACCAAACAGTCAGAGCGCGCTCAAGCGGCATCCGTCGGCATCAGGCCAAAATACAGGTCGTAAAATCGATCCTTCTCGGGGTCGTACTGCATCAGCTCGCCGTTTTCCAGATCGTAGTACCAGCCATACAACTTCAACTGGCCTTGCTCGACGCGCTGGCGAATGAACGGAAAAGTCATGAGATTGTTCAGCGAAGCGCGGATGCCCGCCCGCTCGCAAGCCCGTTGCTTGAACTCGTTACTGGCGTCCGGCCAGCGCCGCAACACCTCGTCGCGGGCCGACGCGGCGATCTTTACCCACGGCGCGATGAAACCCTCGCCCTCGTCGTTCTCGCCGTAACCCTCCAGCAACGCCCGGATCCCACCGCAGCGCGAATGGCCCAGGATGATGATGTTGGAGACTTTCAGGTTGCAAACGGCGAATTCCAGCGCGGCGCTGGTGCCGTGATAGCGCCCGGTGGTCTCGTGGGGCGGCACCAGATTGGCGACGTTGCGGATCACGAACAGATCGCCGGGCGCGGAATCGGTCAGGATAGCAGGATCGACCCGGGAATCGCTGCAACCGATCAGCAGCGTGCGCGGTGTCTGCCCCTGCATCGCCAGCCGGTTGAACAATTCCCGGTTCGGTTCGAAACTCTTCACTCTAAAACGCTGAAAACCTTGTAATAATTCATTAATATTGGTCACGGTACGAGGCTCTGGCCACCACGGATGGGAGCGACATTATATAAGGAACCGGCCGCCCCGCACCTTGCATTACGGCTCCCGGACAACCGCGCGCAAGGCGCGTAGCGCCTGGAGGGGACTCAAGGCTGGAGTCATGGCCGTGGTCCGCTCTTGTCGAACCGCAATAAAGAAGCTGACCGCATCGCGTCGCCAGAGTCGAGGCCCACCGCCATCCGCTCCACCCATACGCTCGCCGCGTTCGCCGTAATACCCTGAATCCAATTGGGGA
Source organism: Candidatus Competibacter sp. (assembly GCA_031732855.1). GTDB lineage: Bacteria > Pseudomonadota > Gammaproteobacteria > Competibacterales > Competibacteraceae > JAVMKJ01. Next base: position 2,009 of record JAVMKJ010000031.1, on the reverse strand, counting down.
ACAAACCGCCAGCCAGCACCAGCAACCCCATCGTACCAGCGACCAGCAACTCGCGCGGTCGAAGGTCCGACGCCGAGGCCACCGCGGGATCCGTCACCGGACCCAGAAAAGCCCGTTGGAAGAAGCCCAGGAAATACGCCGCGCCCAGAATCACCCCGAGCACGGCAACGACCGCCAAGCCGGGCGATGCCTGCAACACGCCGATCAGGATCAACAGTTCGGCGACGAAACCGTTGGTGCCGGGCAATCCGATGGCCGCCATGCCGAGCAGCAGGAAAAAGGCCGTCAATCGAGGCAATGGCCGGACCAGTCCACCCAGACTCGCCAGGTCGGTCGAGCCCAGGCGATGATGCACAAAGCCGGTGAGAAGCAGAAGACCACCCGAGACGATCCCGAAATTGACCAGTTGGAAGATCGCTCCCTGCACGCCCTGGACGTTGAGGGCGGCGATCCCCGCGATCACCAAGCCGACGTGGCTCACGCTGGAGAAAGCCAGCATCGGCCGCAGGTTGGACTGCCGCAGCGCCACCAGAGCCCCGTACAGCATCCCAAACAGGCCCAGCCCGGCCATCAGCCAGAAATACTCGCGCGCAGCCACCGGCGCCAGCGGCACGGCAAAACGCAGAATGCCGAAAGCGCCGAGCTTGAGCCCCACCAGCAACGCGCTCAACCCCACCGGCCCTTCCCGCAGTACGGTCGGCAACCAGGTATGAAACGGAAACAGCGGCGCCTTCACGGCGAAACCGACGAACAGCAGCAGGAAAGCGGTCGCCTGCAACTGGGTGGGCAGCGGGCGTTCCAGCAGGGTCGGATAATCGAAAATCAGTGCGCCCAAACCCGGTACGTCGATTCCGCTGGTGTGATAGAGCCCGAGCAACAGGATGGCGAACAGCAGCGGAATCCCACCTGCCAGCATGAACAGGGTGTATTTGACGGCTGCGAAGCGTCGTTCCGGCCCGATGCCCCACAGGCTGATCAGAAAATAGATGGGGATCAGGGTCAGTTCCCAGAACAGGAAGAACAGAATCAGATCCAGGGCGCAAAACACGCCCATGGTCGCGCTCTCCAACCCCAACAGCAGAGCGAAATACAACCGGGGCATCGACTGGATGCTGGTCCAGGAGGCCAGAATGACGCCGCAGAACAGCAGCGCCGTCAACGGCGGAAACAGCGCCGCGATGCCGTCGATCCCGACCAGATACTGGACGTTCAGGCTGGGAATCCAGGATGCCTGTTCCACCAGTTGCATCGTGGCGACCTCCGGGCGCAGCACCGCGAGCATCGCCAGCGCCAGGACCAGTTCCAGTCCGGCGCCCACCAGCGCCACGACGCGCACCGCACGATTGTCGCGCAGGAACGGCAACACCAGCGCCCAAGCCAGCGGCAGCACGATCAGCAGGGTCAGAATCGGAAACCCGATGGGATCGGCGGCGGCCAATGGTTCGAGATTAGGCGACACGCTTGCCAAGCTCCCTGGAAAAGTGGTGGGAACTGATTTGCAGTTTTCGGCTTAAATACAGGCGGTGGGCATCGTGCCGGGTCACGCCCGAATCGAGATGGAACTGGTCGCAGGACAACTCCCGCGCTTTTTCCAAAAGCCAGTCGAGCAGTTTTCCGCCATAACCTCGCCCGCGGAACGCGCTTCGGCAGACGAGATCATCGACGTAGAAAGTCCGTCCCCACGCCAGGAATTCGGCGACGCGATAACCCGCCACCGCGACCACCTCGTTTTGCGAGACGACATGGACCAGAACGTAGCCGTGATTCTTCATTTGGCGTTGAACCCGCGACACGAAATCGGTTTCCGTCAGATATGGTCGCAATTCGTATATTGCGGGAAAACAGGCTGCTATCTCGGGTTCGGTAAGAGCTAGGTGAATATCCATGGATTTTCCTGGGTAGCTGGTCGACGGGCGATAAAAAGATACTCGTCTAATGCCCGCCCCCCGCCTCGAACACCCGCGCCACGTTCTCCACCGCCCCGCCGATCATCTTGATCCACGGATCGG
>JAVMKJ010000030.1:0-35585 GCA_031732855.1 Candidatus Competibacter sp. | reverse complement strand
CAACCTCCGCCAGCGCGATCCGTCCTCAACAGTCCGGAATCCATATTGAGCCTTACGATTTATGCACCAACGCCCATGTGTATTCCATCACATTCCTACAGAGGAGCATGAGAGACTGCTGCGGGAGATTTATCGTGTGCTTCGATCATGAGGCTTGTTCATGGTGTTTGAACACAACCTGTATAATTCAGTTGACGGTGCGCGCAGTGAACTCGTACCATTTTGATGAAAACGCTGTGCTCATTGATGCCAATACGCTCCGTAAACGCGTAACCATAGTGTGGTTCGCAAGCGCTCAGCAAAGGTACCGGATCTTCTTTTCCTGGATCCTTAGGCCATTGCGAATAATCGAGCCGTTCTTAGGCTGGCTGCCGTTCGGTGCCCAATATTATGTCATAGGTTGGAAAGCCCTTGTCTTTTGACGCATCAGTCGCACGTTTTCTTGTAGTTGGCGTTGGAAATACACTAACAGGTTTAGTAATAATTTACTTGGCTAAAGCGGTTGACATAAGTGACATGGCAGCAAATGCAATGGGTTACGGTGCAGGTTTGATCCAGAGTTTTATTCTCAACAAACGGTGGACTTTTCGATATGACGGACCTGTCTTAAGCAAAATAATGCGCTTTATTGTCGTGATTGGACTGGCCTATGTTGCGAACTTGGCGGTTGTTTTGGGCGCAATTTTTATCCTCAGAATTAATAGTTATATTGCCCAGGCATTGGGTATACCCGTATATACGGTTGTTTCCTACCTCGGATGCCGTTGGTACGTCTTTTCAGATCGTATTCAGATCTTGGAGCAGTCACCATGATCCGACTTAGCATAGTCGTTCCCTGTTATAACGAAGAGCAGGTTCTGCGCCAGACAACAGTCCATTTGTTATTGCTGCTAAATCGGCTTATAAGCTCAGAAAAAATCGCTGATAATTCATCTGTCTACTATGTTGATGACGGTAGTAGTGATGGCACATGGGCATTGATCGAAAGTTTGGTCACTGAGAATGCGCGCACCGGCGGTGTCAAGTTATCGCGAAATTATGGCCATCAAAATGCACTCCTCGCTGGATTGTATACTCTTCCGGGTGATGCACTCGTTTCGATTGATGCCGATCTCCAGGATGATGTCGATGCGATAGAGCAGATGGTCGACGCATGCTTGGATGGAGCAGATATCGTTTACGGTGTGCGGGGTGATCGTACAACAGATACCCGCTTCAAGCGCGGTACCGCGCACGGTTTCTATCGTCTGATGGGGGCTTTGGGAGTTAATATTATCTATAATCACGGGGACTACCGCCTGATGACACGACGTGCAATTGATACTCTAATGGGTTATCACGAGGTTAATCTATTTCTTCGGGGCATTATACCACTGATTGGCTTTCGATCAGCCATTGTTTATTACAAGCGCAACGAGCGGCTCGCTGGGAAGTCAAAATACCCTCTGCGCAGAATGCTCTCGCTGGCTTGGGATGGTGTCACTTCATTTTCAGTAGTGCCGCTGCGCATCGTGACGGTCCTCGGTGGCGCAATTTTTGCTCTAACGATATTAATGAGTTTTTATACTGTCGGCGTGCGGTTGTTCACCAATCAAGCTATACCTGGCTGGGCCTCGACAGTGTTACCGATCTATTTTCTCGGGGGCATACAGATCTTATGTGTCGGCATATTGGGCGAGTATCTTGGAAAGGTCTACAAGGAAGTTAAGGCGCGGCCGAGGTATGTTATCGAGAAGGTGATCGGTCTTTAAATTTTCTCACTTATCGAGATGCCGAAATAGCAGCAGTCCCTGTTGTCGTTTGGCAACATTTTCACCATATCTATATGGTGGAAGCACGGGCTTTTCATGGGATTTGATAATGTAAAGTAGCAATAATCAGGAAAAATTCATGTTTATTTCAAGTAGGATTTTGTTAGCTGTAGTCGCTCTGGCTGTTGGCTTATATTTTGTTGACGTGCTTTATATCGTAGCAAAGCAGCAAGTAGCCTATGGATACAGTATCGTTGCACTGCCACTTATCCTCCTCTGGGTCGCGGTCAGAGCATCCAGGATGACCTTGGCTCCGATTACTATCGGAGTCAGCGCTTTCATAATCTATTTGGTTTGGGCGTTCATTTCTGGCACAGTCCAAGTATCGGATTTTGAATTTACCTATTGGAAACAGGCATTGATGTTTGCCAAGGAACGAGATGCTAGGCAGTTATTAAATACAATAAGTCCACCGACTATACTTTACTATTCATTTTTTCTTAATCTATTTGGAAATAGTTATGTATCGACATTTATAGGTAGTGCCTTTGCATGGGCAGTTTCAGCAGCTTTACTAACTTCAGCTTTGGAAAATTTCGGCGTTCATAAACGGATATGTTCGCTTGCTGGTCTTTTCATGGGATTGTCTCCAGGAATCGTTTTTTATTCGTCGCTGGTTTCACCAGAGGCGGTGTTTCAGTTGTTATTGATATCCTCTATTTTCATGCTTTCACTATCCAAAAAACACCCTTTTTCCCTCATGCCAATATTGGCTAGTTCCAGCTTGTTAGCTTTTCTTTTTCTAACCCGTCCTGTTGGTTTGTTTTATTATTTTGGATTTCTTGCCTACGTATTACTATCATTTGAGGCTGTTAGCCAGTCGAACCTTACCAAAGCGCTATTGCTCGGTTCCGCTGTTGCCCCTTTTTTAGTTTTTATTGTGCTGATGGCGATAGCTAACTATTTGATGCTAGGAGTTATTAAGATTAACCCGCATCCATATGGTGCCTACAATTTTCTAAGCGGAACGAATTACTCTTCGAAAGGAACATGGAATGCGGAGGATGGTGAGCTTGCTGGATTCTCCGGATCAAATGCTGTTTCGCTTGGGGAAGCCTCTCGCAACGCTATAAGGATTGCCGTTGATCGGATAAGATCCGATCCATTTCGATTCGCTCGTTTTGCGGCTACCGACAAGGTGTCATCAATGTGGGGCACTGATACGCAAGGACTGTACTGGAGTCTACATGCATCCTTGCAGAAGTCTCGGTTTATTGAATCTGGATTGCTTACATTCCTTAGTCGGATCTGCGATTCTTTCTATCTTCTTTCGCTCTTTATTTTCGTTATTGCTTTTCCATTCCTTGTCTTTCATCTGGAAACTCGTGTTTTGGCACTTTGTGTTATTCCAGCGGCGATGCTTGCAATACTTCACTTCTTCATTGAAGTGCAAGGTAGATACCACATTCCATTCATGCCGTTTGTTTATACCGCAGTAGCTTGGTTCGTAACACAGATCAGTAATTCAACTTCCCTTCGGGCTTTGGCTTTCCCTTTGATGGTCAGGCATGGAACACTGAAAACTGAGTTTCCGAGCTGAGATGGAGAAGTGTCCGCCGAATCAGCGCGTAGTCGGCCGTAACCCAAGTTCCTTGACAATTTGCTAGGATGTTTTGGAAGACCCGATTCAGCCAGGGTGGAGGTCAAAGCTATGCGAGTCCACGGTTTTTTCAGTGATGCATCATCGCGAGGCAAAGTTAAGATTGGGAAAGCATAAAATAATTGGAGTCGTCGGCACCCGCCCCGAGGCCATTAAAATGGCCCCGGTCATTTTAGCCCTGAAGAAAGAGGTTTGGGCTGATGTCCGGGTGTTGGCCACGGCGCAGCACCGACACATGCTGGACCAGGTACTGTCGATCTTCGGTATTGAACCCGACATCGATCTCGATATTATGCGTCCCAATCAGGCGCTCACCACACTCACGGCACGGTTGCTGCTCGATCTCGACGACGTGTTGCAGGCCGAACAGCCTGACGTGGTCCTGGTTCAGGGCGACACCACCACGGTCATGAGCGCGGCGCTGGCCTGTTTCTACCACCGGATTCCGGTCGGACATGTCGAGGCTGGCCTGCGCACCGGGGATCTGCTGAACCCCTTTCCGGAAGAAATGAACCGGGTGGTGACCGGCCGTCTGGCTCGCTGGCATTTCGCGCCCACCCACAGCGCCAGGGATAACCTGCTACGGGAAGGTATCCCAGATGAAAGGATTTATGTCACCGGCAACACTGTCATCGACGCACTTCTGAGTGTGGTCGAACAGCATCCGCAAGTTGGCCTGCCGCTTGATCCAGCGAAGCGGTTGGTCCTGGTGACCGCTCACCGGCGGGAAAATTTTGGTGAACCGTTTCGGGAAATCTGTCGGGCTATCCGCCACCTTGCCGACGCCAACGAGGATATCCAGATCCTGTATCCGGTTCATCCCAATCCGAATGTCCATGATGTCGTCCACGAAATGCTGGCCGGACATCCACGGATAATCCTCTGCCCGCCTCTGGACTATCTCCCCTTTGTCGGCGCCATGCGCCAGGCTTATCTAATCCTCAGCGATTCCGGTGGCGTGCAGGAAGAAGCCCCTGCGCTGGGCAAACCGGTGTTGGTTTTGCGGAGGGAAACCGAGCGGCCGGAAGCGGTCGATGAAGGCGTGGTCAAACTGGTCGGTCCGGATTACCCCCGCATCGTTTCGGAAACCCAACGCCTGCTGGATGATGCCGATGCCTACCGGAAAATGGCCAAGGGTGTTTCTCCCTATGGCGATGGGCACGCGGCTGAAAGAATCGTTTCGGTGCTGAATAACGCTTTGCGTGGGTGATCCTTTTGCGAATTCTGGTCATTGCCTACGAATTTCCCCCCATTATTGCCGCCCAGTCGCTGCGGTGGTTCTATTTGACTGAAGAACTGGCCCGGCTTGGAGTTGAGGTTCATGTATTGTGTCCCGAATTTTCAGCGCTCGAGGCGTTCCCGTTTGCATTCAATAACAAAGTGACTGTCCATCGGACTTGGCCAGGTCCCTATGTGGCTTTATCCCAGTCCCTGGCAAAGAAAATTGATCGCTCCTCTTCAAAGTGGGCCACGGATGTTATTCAGGGTCCTTCATTACCACAAAAAATTTACCAATCGATTCGCAAATTTCTTGATAATTTGTTATTTCCTGATCTACGTACTGAATGGTATTTTTTTGCAAAAAAAAGCCTGCGTAGCCTGTTAAATAGTTATCAATTCGATGCTTTGATCAGTTCGTACGAGCCTGGTGTTGACCTGCTTCTGGGCTTGTGGGCGCAAAAAAAATATGGAGTGAAATGGATTGTTGATCTCGGTGATCCAATTCTTGCGCCCTACACGCCAAGATGGCGCCGAAAAATCGACTCCTGGTTTGAAAAAAGAGTGCTCGAACGCGCCGAACGAATAGTATTGACTACCGACCAGATCAGGCCGTTGTTGTGCAAGCGGCATCATTTGACGAATCCATCCAAGTTTGTGTGTATTCCGCAGGGTTTCCCTCATCATCGATTTTCAACAGTCAGAACTGATTTTGCCCTTCCAAGGGGGATAATGAATATCGTCTTTACTGGCACTTTCTATCGGGATTTTCGCAGTCCAACAAACTTCGCTTCAGCCTTACGCGCACTGAAAACAAATAAAATAATGACTACATTGATTGGCGATAATTTTGAATTCATATCGATGTTTGAAGGTATTAATAATATCAAATTTATAGGGAAGATCAGTCACTTTGAATGTCTTGCCATCCAAAATAAGGCCGATCTGCTTCTAAACATCGGTAATATCCAGGACTATCAGGTGCCGGGAAAAATCTACGAATATATTGGTGCTCGCAAACCTATCTTGCACATCAAAACCGGGATGCATGATCCAGGGGCCGATCTGATTGAACAATTGCATGCCGGTTTGGTCGTCTTCAATGATCCCGAAAAAATTGGTGCGGCATTACTATCGCTTGTCGAATGTTGGCAGGATTGTCAATTAAGCACTCTATATTCGGCTGATCCCGGCATTGTAGACCATCATTCCTGGGCGGTACGGGCAAATTCTTTTCAAAATCTGTTGGTTGCACTTAGTTAACCAACCATGGGAATCAACGTCATTCTGAGCGTGGACATCATCCGCCCGCCACTCACGGGCATCGGCCACTACGCGCTGCGCCTGGCGCGGGAGCTGCGCGTTCGTGCCGACATCGCTGACATTCGCTACTTTTCGGCATATCGTTGGGTAAACGACCAGGAACAGATGCTCTCCACTAATCGCCTGCTCGACCGGAGCCGGCGCTGGCTCCCCTGCAAACCCCTGGCTGCTCTGCTCTACGGCGCGATCCAGTCGCGCTGGTTCCGCCATCAGGTCGAGCGCTTTCCCAACCACCTGTTGCACGTTCCGAACTTCATTCTGCCACCTTGCGCCAACCCGACCGTCGCCACCCTGCACGACCTCTCCCACCTGCACTACCCGCGATTTCATCCTCGCGAACGCATCGCCTATCTCGAACGCTACCTGCCGCGCACGCTGGAACAGGCCACCCGCCTGATCGCCGTATCCGAATTCGTGCGCCAGGAAATTATCCATCTGCTGGGAGTCCCCGAACACCGTATCGTTACGGTCCATAACGGTGTCGACCCGGAATTCCGTCCGTACCCTCTCTCCGAGTTGATACCCCCGTTGAGCCGTTATAGCCTGCAACCTGGTGGCTATTTGCTGGGGGTCTCCACTCTGGAACCGCGCAAAAATCTGGGACGGCTAGCCGAGGCCTACGGTCGCCTGCCACCCGCGCTGCGCCGACGTTATCCTCTGGTTCTGGCCGGCGTCCGGGGCTGGATGAGCGAGGAGTTGGAGCGGCGGCTGTCCCCCCTGGAGCGCAACGGCCAGCTTCGGCGCCTGGGCTACGTGGCTCAGGAGGACTTGCCTCTGTTGTACGCCGGCGCCCGCGCCTTCGCCTATCCCTCGCTGTACGAAGGCTTCGGCCTGCCAGTGCTGGAAGCCATGGCCAGCGGCATTCCCGTGCTGACCTCAAACCGCTCCTCCCTGCCGGAGGTCGGCGGCGATGCGACGTTGCGGGTCGATCCGGAAGATGTGGATGCCATCAACGCCGGATTGGAACGCCTGTTGACCGATGATGAGTGGCGAATGGTGGCGGTCGAGCATGGATTGCGGCAGGCCAGGCATTTTTCGTGGGAGCGCTGCATCCAGGAAACCATCGCGGTGTATCGGCAGGCGCTGGGAGGGTAGGGGGCTGCTTCACTTTGGACAGGATGGATTGGGTTGGAAAGACCCGGTTGGGTGCGGGCGCGAGGCGGGCAAGCCGCTGGCGATACCGGGTCCAGAGCCCTGTCGATTCGTCCGGCAGCCGGCCTTATCCGGAAAAATCCACCATCCCCCGCCGGCGCGAATCGAGCCGGTCGCCGCGATAGCGCGGAATCAGATGCACGTGCAGGTGCTTGACGACCTGGCCCGCCGCCGCGCCATCGCTGACTTCGACGTTGAACCCATCCGGCTGAAATTCGGCCACCAGCGCCGCGCGGGCTTCCGTCAGCAACTGACCCAGCTCGACCCATTCCACGATGGTCAAACCGAACAGCGAGACGACGTGCCGGCGCGGGACGAGCAACGTGTGTCCCTGCGACGCCGGAGCGACCGCGCGGATCGCCACCATGTGCGGAGTCTGACTGACGACGAGTTCCGGGGGAAGAAAGCAATAAGGGCAGGTATTGCTGGCCATGACGCTACGTTCGGCGGCGGATAAAGGTCAGTACTCCACCTTGGCGTAGATCTTCTCGGCGGCTTCGCGCGCGTCGCCCAGGGTGTGGATGCCCTGGGCCATCAGCAGCGGGATCATCCGCGCGAACACCTCCGCCGTGACCAGGGCATCGCCCAGCGCGGTATGGCGATCGGTGACCTTGATCCCCAGCCGCTCGGCGATCGTCTCGAGCGCATGCGATTCCTGGTTCGGATGCAGCACCTCCGACAACAGCAGGGTATCCAGCACCGGCTGGGTGAAGCGGATGCCGGTGGATTCCTCCTTCATCTGCAGGAACCGCATGTCGAACGCGGCGTTATGCGCCACCAGCACCGTGTCCTCGGAAAAGGCATGGAACTGGGGCAACACCTCGTCGATGACCGGTCGCCCGCGCAGCATCTCGTTGGAAATGCCGTGAACGGTCTGCGAAATCGCCTCGATCGGTCGTTTCGGATCGACCAGTTGTTCGTAAATCTCGTTGCGCAGCAGGCGGTTGTTGACGATGCGCACCGCCCCGATCGAAATGATCTCGTCTCCGGCCGATGGATTGAGGCCGGTGGTCTCGGTATCGAACACCGTGTAGGCCAGTTGGTTCAGCGGCGTATGATCGAGTTCGGGGGTCTGGCCGGCCTGATGGAACAGATCGAAATCGTAGAACTCCGGCCGGCTGTCGCCGTAGCGAATCGGCGCTCCCAGCAGCGGACGTATCGGCTCGGCCAGCGGCAGCAGCAGCCGGAACAGAGGATGGTTCCGCTCCTTGTCCAGGATGTACACGATCTCGGCCCCGTGCCGCTCGAGCACGTCGTGCAAGGTCAACGGGCTGTCCTCGCCGCCGGCGCGCAGGCTGTCGAGTTCCCATTGATGGAGGATCCCCTGCAACAGCACCGGCCCCGGCCAGCTCAAATCGAGTTGGACGATCCGGGCGTGCCGCGACAGGTCGAGGCGCAACTCGCCGACCCCGCATTCCTCCTTCAGCCGGCCGGCCAGAGAGCCCAGCGCCTGGATCAGCGTGTAACTGTCGATCTTGACCCAGATCGTCCGGTCGACGACCTCCGCCGCCACCGTCAGTCCGAGCCGGCTTTCGATTCGGCGCCGCGCCGCGTCGACCACGTCGGCCCCCAGCATCTCTTCCAGCGGCCAGCGGGTCTTGAGCGAATCGGCGTGGTCGGCGGTCAACTGATGCAGCTTGCCGCTCAGCTGGTTGACCTCCTCGCTGATGATCCGGATGAAACGGTCGCGATGAGCCGGCTCGCAATCCGGATAATAGGCCAGCATCTCGACCGCCGCGCGGATGCTGGCCAGCGACGCCCGGCTGCCCTCGGTGAACGATTGCAGCAGCATGTCGCGGGTGGAGTCGAGTTCGAAGTTGCGGGTGATGTTCTCCACCGTCATCACGAAGCCGCTGGTGACCGGTGGGTCGGCGTGGCCGGGCTCGCCGGCGTGGGGCGCCGGCGGCGCGGCGGTCAGGACCGGCGCCATCTGGACCCGAACGAACTGGCCGGTCCGGGTAGCGAACACGAACTGCGCGTTCGAATCGGGCTGGCCCTTTCGAAGCCGGGCCTCGATGGTCTCTCGCGCGTGCCGCAGCAGGCTGCGGTCGATGAGGGCAAAAATCGGTCGCCCCAGGCCGATCAGCGAGGCCGAGCCGGCGCTGGCCGAGGCGCCGAGCGCCTGGCGGGCGCGTTCGTTGTAAAGCAGGATGCGCCCGTCGCGGTTGCACGCCAGCACGCCCTGGGACAGCTCGGACATGAGCGCCGCCAGGCGGTTTTTCTCCTCCTCCACCGAAGACTTCGCCTGGGACACCTTCGCTTCCAGATCGCGGGCCAGCGTCTCGCTGTGCTCGGCCAGTTCGTTCACCGCCCGTGCCAGCAGCCTGACCTCGGGCGGGCCGGCGGACTGGATGCGATGGCCGCGATTGGCGTTGAGCATGATGCGGATCCCTTCCGCAATCTTCAGCGGGCCCTTGACGTAGATCCGCCAGGCGGCGGCGAAGGCGATGCCGAGGATCATGAGCAACAGCAGCCCAATCTCGGCGAGCAGTTCGGCCCGCGGGGCGAGCATCTCGGTCAAACGCGGTTTGTCGTCGGGTTCCAGGACGTAGTAAAACGCGTAGCCGGCCACCAGTTCCAGGCCCGCCACCAGCGCCAGGAACGCGATGAGGGCCAGTGCGAATCGGAAAGTGTCGTTCACGTCGGCAAATGGGAAAATGTGATGTGGGGGCTGATCGTGGTGCCCGGTTCGCCATCTCGTTCGTTTCTCTCATGGTAACATTATTATGGCATCCTGCATCGTGGGGATGTGTTCGAGGCATGACTTGCCCGCCGAGTCATGCAGGATTGTCGGTGCACCATAGACAAGCCTGCTGGTGGCTTATACATTTCATGGGTCCCGGCCTGGTATTGGCGTCATGGGCGGTTCCATCCATCCAAAGAGAGGGGTAACAACAACAATGTCGTCCGAAGTTTATGAGCGGATTAGAAATAATCCGAAATTCGACGAGCTGGTCAGCAAGCGCAGCCATTTCGCGTGGCTGTTGACGGCGATCGTGCTGGGGATTTACTTCGCCTTCATCATGGTCGTGGGGTTCAACCCGAAACTGCTGGCCACGCCCATCTGGGAAGGCGGCAAGGCCTCCATCGCCTGGCCCATCGGCGCGGGCATGATCCTGCTGTTCTGGTTGATGACTGGCCTCTATATCCGGCGCGCCAACAGCGAATTCGATGACATCAACGCGGAGATCGTTAAGGGGGCCATCGAATGAATCACCGACTGTTGAAGTTTGTCGCCCCCGCGCTGGCGCTGGGCTGGATGGGGTTGGCTGTGGCCGCCCCGGATGTCGGTCAAGCCCAGAAACAGGCGCTCAACGTCCATGCCATCGTGATGTTCTTCATCTTCGTGATGGCGACTCTGGGCATCACCTACTGGGCGGCCAAGCGCACCAAAACGGCCAGCGATTATTACTCCGCCGGCGGCGGCATCACCGGCACCCAGAACGGCCTGGCCATCGCCGGCGACTACATGTCGGCGGCCACGCTGCTCGGCCTGACCAGCCTGACCTATTTCCAGGGCTTCGACGGCTACATCTACTGCATCTGCTTCTATGTCGGCTGGCCGTTCATCATGTTCATCATGGCCGAGCGGCTGCGCAACCTCGGCAAGTTCACTTTCGCCGACATCACCTCCTACCGGCTGGACCAGCGGCAGGTCCGCACCGTCGCGGCCATCGGCTCGCTGACCGTGGTGGTGTTCTACCTGATCGCGCAGATGGTGGGCGCGGGACAGCTCATCAAGCTGCTGTTCGGTCTGGATTACTGGCTGGCGGTGGTCATCGTCGGCGTGCTGATGGTGGTTTATGTCACCTTCGGCGGCATGATCGCCACCACCTGGGTGCAGATCATCAAGGCCTGCCTGCTGCTCGGCGGCGGCACGCTGGTGATGCTGCTGGCGTTTTCCCAGTTCGGCTTCAATTTCGAGACGCTGGCGACCAAGGCGGTCGAGAATTCCAAGAAAGGCATGGCGCTGATGGGGCCCGGTTCGCTGCTGGCCGATCCGGTGACGGCGGTTTCCTTGTCGCTCGGCCTGATGTTCGGTACCGCCGGCCTGCCGCACATCCTGATGCGCTTCTTCACCGTGCCCAACGCCAAGGAAGCGCGCAAGAGCGTGTTCATCGCGACCCTCTGCGTCGGCTTCTTCTTCACCGTGGTCGCCATCATGGGGCTGTCGGCCATCACCATCGTCGGCACCAACCCGCAATATTTCGAGGGCGGGGAACTCGGTGGCAAGTTGCTCGGCGGCAACAACATGCCGGCCATGCATCTGGCGCACGCGGTCGGCGGCAACATGATGCTGGGCTTTCTATCCGCCGTCGCTTTCGCCACCATTCTGGCAGTGGTGTCGGGGCTGGCGCTGGCCGGCGCTTCCGCGATCTCGCACGACCTCTATGCCAACGTCATCCGCCGGGGGCAGGCGACTGAAGCTGAGGAAGTGCGCATTTCCAAGCGTTCTTCGCTGTTCCTCGGGGTGTTGGCCGTCCTGCTCGGCATTGCGTTCGAGAAACAGAACGTGGCGTTCATGGTCGGTCTGGCTTTCGGCGTGGCCGCATCGTGCAATTTCCCGGTGCTGATCCTGTCCATGTACTGGAAGGGGCTGACCACGCGGGGCGCGATCTGGGGCAGCATCGCCGGCCTGGTATCGGCGGTGGCGATCGTAGTCCTATCGAAAGCGGTTTGGGTGGTCGTGCTCGGCAATAAAGATCCGATCTTCCCGTACGAGCAGCCGGCTATCTTCTCGATGCCGATTGCGTTCTTCTTCGCGTGGCTGGGTTCGGTGACGGACAGCAGCCCCCGCGCGGCGAAGGAGAAGGAAGCGTTCGAGGATCAGTACGTGCGCGCGCAGACCGGCTTCGGCGCCGCCGGCGCGGCCGCGCATTAAGAGAAGGGAAATCATCCTCTTGGGATGATCCAGGAGAAAGGCCCGCGGCGGGCGTCGCGAACGCCCGCCGCGGTCGCCGTCCCCCCTCTCGATTCCCGGTTAAGTAATGCTATGCCCCACGCCCGTCCGCGTTAAACTAGCCACTGACTTTTCGACAGGATGGTGGTTATGCGAGGTTTCGGGCCGCGGGCGCTGACCCCGCGCGATGGCCGGGATTGGCTGATGCAGGCCTGGCAACTGATGTGGCGGCGGCCGGCGTTGTTCGTGGCCGTGGCGCTGTTCGCGCCGTCGGGCAGCGCCTTGCTGCTGGTGCTTCCGGTCTGGGAATGGTGGCTGCCGCTGGCGGGTGGCTGGGTCACGCTGATCGCTACCGTGTTCTGTTACGGCCTGCCGTTGAGCCTGACGGTGACGCTGGCCTGCGGTCTGGCTCGCGCCGCCAACCGCAAGCGGTTGCCGGCATCCAGACAGTTGTTCAACTGGACCGCGCTCAAGGCGCTGGCCAGGACCAGCCTGTTCCTGTTCGCGCTGCTGCTGCAGGGCTATCTGGTGGTTTACTGGGTGCAGGATCAGTTGCTGCCCGCCGATATCGCCACCATTGCCGGTGGTGCTCCGCCGCCGTCCGCAACCTTTGGAGTCGCCGGCACCGTTCTGGGGACCCAACTCAGCGTCCTGGGCAGCGTGCTGCTGGTCTTGCAGGTGCTGTTGGCCTGGTTCGCGATCCCGCTGCAACTGTTTCGGGAACTGCCGCTGTCGGTGTGCTGGCGTCGCAGTGTTCTGGCGATGCAGATTAATCCCTGGCTGTTCCCGTTTCTGGGCCTGATCGGGCTGGCGCTGCTGGCGCTGCCCTTCCTCGACCTGTTCTCCATTCCGGCCCAAGTGCTGGCGTTGCCCTTGCCGGTCTACCTGGGGGCACTGCTGTACGTGGCCTGGAACGACGTGTTCCAGGGAGGCGCCGAGGAAGAGGTAATGGTGGAGCCGCGGGACCTGTGGCGGACCAGCGTCAGCGGCGAGCCAGTGTCGCGTCAATCCGGCGTAGCCCGAGACTGAGATCCTCCCCCAGCGCGATCGCGCCGGCGGCGGCGATGGCATCGGAATAGCGGTCCGCGACCCGGCCGCCGACGAACACCGGGATCGCGACTGCCCCGCGGAGCCGGGGCAATTCCTCCTCGACCGTCGCCGCGGCGACTTCCACCGATCCGGACAGAACGATAGCCTGGATGGTGGCCCGCTCCACCACCGGCGGCAGTTCCGATAGCGGTGTGTTGGGTCCCAGCAGCACGACCTGGTAGTTCCGGTCCAGCGCCGTCAGCGCGAACAGCAGCAGACCGACCTCGTGTTGTTCGCCGGGCAGGCAGGCGGCCAGCAGCTTCGATCCCTGGCGATTCCGGCTGAGATGATGGAAGCGGGCACCCAGTTTGTTGCGCAGGAACGTGCTGAAGAAATGCTCCTCGGCGATAGTGCCCTGGCCCCGAGCCCAGCGTTCGCCAAGCTCCCGCAGCAGGGGCACGATCAGCCGGCTGGTGACGATGTCCACCGGGTACAGCGAGAGCACTTCGTTGTAGATGTCGCCCAGCACGCCGTCGTCGAAAGCGGCGACGGCCCGCAGCAACCGGTGCTGGTGGTTTTGCCAGGGGTCGAAATCCCGCTCGTTGCCCGCTCCGGGGGTGGGCGTGGAGTTAAGGCGTGCCTTGCCGGCGTCCAGCACTTGCCGCACTTGGCCGATGGACATGCCGTTGTCGAGCAGCGAGATCACCTGATGGATCAGTTCCACGTCGGCCATGGTGTACAGGCGATGACCCTTGGGAGTGCGGACCGGCTTGATGAGGTCGTAACGGCGTTCCCAGGCGCGCAGGGTGACCGAGTTGACGCCGGTCAGGCTGGACACCGTGCGGATGGGCACCAGCCCTTGGTCGGGCAGGCCGCAGCTGGCCATTATCATGTCGGAGACCTCCGGCGGTTCGGGATGCGGTCAAGGGTTGAGAAGCTGTTTTCAATTATACAATTAATGTACACATTGCGTATTATCGCAATGATTATCGGTTATATTTATACTATTATTGTACAACATACAAGCCATCATGCCAAAATTGACGTTGGAAACCGTGAGGGGATCGCGATGACATTAGCCGCATTGGATTCCGTTGGCGTTTCGCCGGTCGCCGCGATGCCGGCTTTCACCGCCCTTGGCGGCGACGGATGCCGACGGTAGGGGTATTGGTGGCGGGGGTGGTGGTCTGCCTGGCGTGGGTCCGTGCTTCCGCCTGGCGCTAGCACGCCCACTCGTGTACCGGCCGGCCACTGCGCTGCCGGTCGAGATACGCCAAGGTCAGTTCGCTCGGGTCTGGCCCGTGGCGGGCGAGGAAGCATCGTTGCCAGTCGGCGCCGGTGCGCCCGCTTTCCACCCGCGCGGCGACGATGTCCAGATAGTCCGTCGCATCCGCCGCATCGATTCCCAGCGCGAGCAGTCCCCGCCGGGCCAGCGGCAGCAGTTCCTCCAGCAACAGTTGCCGCAGTGGCTGCCGCCGGTCGTTCGGCCACGCCACCTCCGCCCGCAGCCCATCCCGCGCCGCCGCGTAGAAATTCGCCCGGCAGTGGGTGAAGTCCAGCGCCACGCCGACCGGCGCCCGCGCCAGTTCGTGCGCCAGCCCGTAATACAGCGCCGCGTTGGCGATGGTATCGGGGATGCTGGGGCCGGCCGGCATCACCCGGTGTTCGATGCGCAGATGCGGGGTCCCGTCCGCCTCGAAGCCCAGCAGCGGCCGGTTCCAGCGCCAGATGGTGCCGTTGTGCAGACGGAGGTGCGGCAGCCGGTCGGCCGGTTCCGCGCTCAGGTCGACCGGCAGCAGGACCGGATAGTGCGTCAGATTCTCGGCGAACAGTTCCAACAGCGATTCCCGGACATAACTCCCGCCGAACGTCACCCGTCGGTAACACGGGTCGTTGGAGCGCATCCCGCCCGGCAGCGCCACGCCCTGCTCGAACAGCGGAATACGGGTTTCTTCCCATAGCACGCTACCGAACAGCAGCGGCGAATTGGCCGCCACCGCCACCATCGGGGCCGACAGCGCCAGTGCGGCATTGAAAAACGCCACGGCCTCATGGGCCACGACCTGCAAATGGGTTTGGAACGAGGTGGTGGCGGCTTCCAGCATCACGTCGGGATGGGTCAGACGCAGAGTCTCGGTGCCATGGATGGCCAGTTCCATCGGCCGGCCGCGCCGCCGCCGCAGAATCTGGTCGTTGATGGCCCGGTAACGCTGCTGGCTCGACATGTGATCCAGGGTCAGATCCCCAACGCGCAGGGTCGGCAGGATGCCGATGAGCACCACCGCCGCGTCCAGTTCGGCGGCCACTTGCTGGCAGCGTTGCCACAGTTCTTGCAGATTGGCGTGCATCCGCCGCAGTGCGTCGCCGCGCAAGGGTAACGGCGGGGTGTTGAGTTCGATGTTGAAAACGCTCAGTTCCGGCACCGCCAGCGGGTCGGCCATCCGCTCCAGGAAGACCTGGTTGAGCGGCGCCGGTTGTCCCCGCCGATCCACCAGCCACGCTTCGATCTCGAAGCCGCCGATGTTCCCACTCGGCGCGAACCGCTCTTCCCGGAACCAGTCGGCCAGCCTCGCCGTCTCCTGGCGCAGGCGTGCCCGGAACCGCCGGAAATCCTGGCGGGTGAAGGTCGAGCGGGAAATTTCCTGGCCCATGCGCGGCCTCCCCGGATTGGTTGGTTTCCCAAACTATAGTCGTCCGCGCCCGTCCCGGAGGGCAAAGCCGCGCAGCGGGATGTCCAGACCCCGGGTCAGAGCGATGGCCTGGAAGCGGTCGCCCATTTCGCCGGGCAGGGTCAACAGTTTGACTTGGCGGGCCAGATCCAGATAGCGGACCAAATCGCCGGGATCCACCTCGGCCAGCAGGTCCATCAGCCCGCAGCCGAACAGGAAATGGTTCTGGCTGGCATACCCGGCGACTTCCAGTCCGGCGGCGAGCGCGGCGTCGGCCACGGCGGTGAAGTCCACGCTGGCGGTGATGTCCTGGATGCCGGGCAGGATCAGCGGATCGTCGTGGACGCGGTGGCGGTAGTGGCAGAGCAGGGTGCCGGCGGCGCGTTCGGGATGGTAGTAATCCCGCCGCGGATAGCCATAGTCGACGAACAGCAGCGCGCCCGCCGCCAGCGGCTCCGCGATGGCGCGCAGCCACTCCTCCAGGCGGGGCGCGTATTCGGAGGCATAGCCGTCCGGCAGGCGCCAGCCCAGTTCCGCCTCGATCCGCGCGACCGCCGCCGTCACCGCCGGGTCCTCGGCGCCTTCGGCCCATTTCAGGCCGGTTCCCGCACCCGTCGATGGAGCGGCTTCGGCCCATGTTACCTCCAGCCGGCGCGGCCCCCGCGGAGTAACCCGGAAGCGTTCGACCGGCAGCGCGTCCAGCACTTCGTTGCCGAGAATCACGCCGCGCAGGCCCGGTTCCGGCAGCGCGTCCAGCCAGGTCACCCGTTGCAGCAAGTCGGGCGCCCGCTCGGCCAGGGTTTGGCGCTGGCGCTCGCGCAATTCGCCGCTGAGTTCCAGGATGGCGTAGCGCTCCGGGAGCGCATCCAGCGCGCGCAGTTCGCGGAGGATATCGGCGGCCATGATGCCGGTGCCGGCGCCGAGTTCCAGGATCTCACCGTCGCCCAGCGCGGCGAGAATCTCCCGGCACTGACGGGCCAGGCAGCGCGAGAACAGAGGGGACAATTCCGGCGCGGTGACGAAATCGCCGCCGGGACCGAACTTGCGGGCTCCGGCGCGATAATAGCCGAGGCCGGGCGCGTACAATGCCAGATCCATGAAGCGAACGAAGGGAATCGCCCCTCCCGCGGCCAGGATTTCGGCGCGGATGTCGTCCAGCAACCGGGCGCTGTGCGCGGCGCCGGCGGGGTCGGGGTCGGGCAGAATCGGGCGGTAGTCGATGGACATGGTGGTGATGGAACGAGGCTTGAGATGATTCGGACCGACTCGTTGCCGTCGCGGCTCTGGATTTCGAGCGAATTGTTCTTGACGAGAGGACTTTTACCACAAACTCCGGGAAGGTGAGGTATATCCATAATTATGAATGTTCAAAATAATTACATTATTTGCAATTGTCGTAGAGTAAAAATATATATTATTTTGGCTATTATCCATCTTTTTGAAACAACAGCGTTCGATTGATTGCCGTGGCTTTTACTGATACAAGCGGCGATGCGAACAGGGTAAAATCGTTAAAATTAATCCAGCCCTTGGCTTTCCCTGATTCGCAAGCGTACCTGATGAAAACGCCCATAATCCCGTTGCTGGCCGCGTTCCCGTGCGTCCTCGTCCCGGTTCAAATCCAGGCCCAACCCCAAACTCCGTTGCCGGCCCAGGCCGCCGCTTACGTGAGCGACGCGCTGGAAATACCGCTGCGCGCGGGTGCTTCCGACCGCTACAAGGTGATCGGCTCGGTACGGACCGGTTCCGCGGTCGAAGTGCTGAAAGTGGATACCGTCAAGGGTTACACCCAAATTCGCGCGCCCGGGGGGGTGAAGGGCTGGCTGCCGAGCCACCAGCTTACCGATACGCCGAGCAGCCAGGAACAGTTGACCGGCGTCAGGCAGGAACTGGAGCGGTGGAAAGCGCGACACGGCGATCTCCAGCAGCATCTGAACGAAGTGATCAGCAAGCCGGAGGGTGAAGCCGTCAGCTATCCTCAGCTTTACGAGGAAGCCCTGCGCCTGCGCCAGCAACTGGCGCGATACCGCAAGGTGGCGACCGATACGGTCGCGATCGACGAACGCAACAAGATCTTGCAGGAGCGGGTCGTGACCCTGGAGCGGGAACTGCAGATCGTCCAGCAGGAAAGTCGGTCGTTGCGGAACGACAACGACGGCATCCGGTTCCTGATGGGGGCGGTACTGCTGGGCGCGTGCCTCGTGGTGGCGGTGCTGATGCCGCGGGTTCGGGAGCAGCGGCGCACGCAGTGGAGCCGGTTGTAAGGTGGCGGGGCCCAGGGTTCGTTTCCCGTGGCCCGCGGCCTGCCGGTAACCTGTCCCCTTAACATCGACATTCCAGCGCCACCGGCCGCAGCGTCTCCCGGGACTGGTCGAAAGCCGTCCACAGTTCGGCGAAGGTGGTGCCCAGCAGGGGATGGCGGCGGTCGCCGGCCACCTCGGCCAACGGCCGCAGCACGAAGGCATGACGGGTAATTTCGTCGCGGGGAATGCACAGCCCGTCCTCGCGCAGCACCAGATCGTCGTAGAGCAGCAAATCCAGATCCAGCGCCCGCGGAGCCAGTTTCGGACCCTCGTCGCGACGTTGATGGGCTTCCTCGATTTTTCGTAACCGGGCGAGCACGGCATGGACCGCCAAATCGGTTTGGAAGCCCGCGACCAGGTTAAGGAAGTCATCGCCAGCGAAGCCGACCGCCGCGTTGGCATAGACCGTGGACGTGCTGAGCGGGCCGAATCGCCGCCGCAGGGACGCCAGCCCGGAACAAATGTTCCGTTCCGGCTCGATGTTGCTGCCGATGCCGACGTAGACCCGAGCCATGATCCTCAGTCCCGGCGACCCCGTTCGATGATGATGCCGGCTTCCCGCGCGCCGGACGGTACGCCGGGCTTGCGCAGGGCGAGTCGCAGCCAGGGTGTTGCGAACTCTCGCAGCACCAGTTCGGCGATCCGCTCGCCCAAGGTTTCCACCAACTGAAAATCGCGGGCGGCGGCGAAATCGCCAATTCGTTGCGCCACGACCTGGTAATCGAGAGTATCATCAAGCCGGTCGGTCGCGGCCGCCGGGCGAATGTCGATGCCCAGTTCCAGATCGAGGATCAGGGTCTGGCGGTTCCGGCGTTCCCAGGGATGAACGCCGATGGTGGTCTCGATGCGCAGTTCGCGAATGACGATGATGTCCATGACGGGGCTCCACGCGGTGGCCTATCTTAGCCTAAAATCGCCGCGTCGGCCCCGTTCCGGCCCCCGCCGGCCGCCGCGCCGGTATTGCTGAATCACCTGCTTTCGACGGTACTATGTTGACGACTCTGGCTTTTGTCATTTTCGGCTATCTGGCCGGTTCCATTTCCACCGCGATTATCGTCTGCCGGCTGATGGGCTTGCCCGACCCGCGCGGCGAGGGCTCGCGCAATCCCGGCGCCACCAACGTGCTGCGGTTTGGCGGCCGGAAGGCCGCCGCCATCACCCTGGCGGGCGATTTTCTCAAGGGCGTGTTGCCGGTGCTGCTGGCGCGACTGGCGGGGGTTGAGGAGACCGGGCTGGCCCTGACCGCGCTGGCGGCGTTCCTGGGCCATCTGTATCCGGTGTTTTTCGGCTTCGAGGGTGGCAAGGGGGTGGCGACCGCGTTCGGCGCGATCCTCGGCCTGTCCTGGCCGGTGGCGTTGTCGGCGCTGGCCACCTGGCTGACGATGGCCTTCGTCGTTCGCATTTCCTCGCTGTCGGCGCTGGCGGCGGCGGTGCTGGCGCCGCTGTTTGGCTGGTGGTTCGGCCTACCGTCCACCTACGATGCCGCCATTCTGACCATGGTGGTGTTGCTGGTCTGGCGGCACCGCTCCAACATCCGGCAACTGCTGGCCGGCACGGAGGACAAAATCGGGACGGATCGTCCGGAAGGGTGACTGGCCGGACGCGAGGAAGATTTCAGTCCGCCGCCCGACCCCGTTTCCGGAATTCCGCCAGCGCTTTCTCGAAACGCCGGTAAAGCCGTTCCGGCACCCGGCCCTGGAACAGCCGGTCCAGCGCCTCAAACTTGGCCTGTTGCGCGTCGAAGCCGCGTTTGGTAAAGCTGTCGACCTCGTGACCTCGGGCCATCAGCCGGTTCATGTCCGTGAGGTTGGAGGTCTTGTCGGCGCAGGACAGCGCCAGGATCGCCGGGTCGTTCAGGGCGGCCAACCGCTCGCGATAGCATCGCTGGCGGGTTTCCCAGCCGTGGCCCTTGTCGGGTTCCGAAACCGCCGCGACCAGCGCCGCCACTCGGGAGTTGCCGGTGGCCGCGGCCAGCCGGACCTCGTCGTAGTCGCAGTCCTCGATGATGTCGTGCAGAAAGGCGGCGGCGATCAGTTCGTCGTCGCGGACCCCGCCGTCGAGCAGCAGCCAGGCCACTTCGGTCAGATGCAGGAAATAGGCGGGACGGTCCTCGCCAGGCGGAGCCTTGCGGCGGTGATCGTGCTGGCGGTGGGCGTATTCCGCCAACCGCATGGCGTTCGGAACGAGAAGATCGGGCGCGGTGGTCATCGGCGCTCCTCATGGAAATTGGGCCAAGGGGGGGCATTGTATCGTTGGAGGGCCAGCGAACGAACTCCCCACCGGCTCGGGAAAACCTTATAATTCACGATTTCGATTTGGATCAGGCCCGATCCCGACTCGCTCAACCGCATCAGAGGACATCCACGGTCGTGAATAAAAAACCCAGCTACACTCGTGAGGAACTGCTCGCCTGCGCTCGCGGCGAACTGTTCGGTCCAGGCAACGCCCAGTTGCCGTTGCCGAACATGCTGATGGTGGATCGCATCGTCCATATCGGCTCCGAGGGCGGCCAATTCGGCAAAGGCGAGATCGTCGCGGAACTGGACATCCATCCCGACCTGTGGTTCTTCGACTGTCATTTCATCGGCGATCCGGTCATGCCGGGTTGTCTCGGCCTGGACGCGATGTGGCAACTGGTCGGGTTTTTCCTTGGCTGGATGGGCGGTCAGGGACGAGGACGGGCGCTCGGTTGCGGTGAAGTCAAGTTTACCGGCCAGGTGCGTCCCGAGGCCAGGAAGCTGACGTATCACATTCACATGAAGCGGGTCATCCTGCGCAAACTGGTCATGGGCATCGCCGATGCGACCCTGGAGGTCGACGGCCGGACCATCTATAACGGCAAGGATCTGCGAGTGGGCTTGTTTACTTCCACCGACGGCTTTTGAGGAACTGAACCATGAGACGGGTGGTTGTCACCGGTATCGGTATCGTATCCAGCATCGGCAACGACCGCTGGGAAGTGCTGGAATCGCTGCGGCAGGGCCGCAGCGGACTGGAGTACGCCGAGGATTATAAAGAGAGGGGTCTGCGCTCCCACGTGCGCGGGCCGCTGCGGGTGGATCTGGCGGCGCTGATCGACCGCAAGATCCTGCGGTTCATGGGCGATGCCGCCGCCTTCAACTATCTGGCGATGCGCGAAGCCATCGCCGACGCTCAGTTGTCGGAAGACATGGTGTCCGATCCGCGCGCCGGCCTGGTGACCGGCACCGGTGGCGGCAGTCCACAGAATATCGTCGAGGCGGCCGATTTGCTGCGCAACAAGGGCTTGAAGCGGGTCGGGCCGTACATGGTGCCGCGCACCATGAGCAGCACCACCACGGCTTGCCTGGCAACGCCGTTCAAGATCAAGGGCGTCAACTACAGCCTCAGCTCCGCCTGCGCCACCAGCGCCCATTGCATCGGCCACGGCGGCGAACTGATTCAGTGGGGCAAGCAGGACATCGTATTCGCCGGCGGCGGCGAGGAGGTGCACTGGAGCCTGACCCACCTGTTCGACGCCATGGGGGCGCTATCCACCAAGTATAACGCGACGCCGCGGACCGCCTCCCGCACCTACGATGCCAACCGCGATGGTTTCGTGATTTCCGGCGGCGGCGGGATCGTGGTGCTGGAGGAACTGGAGCACGCCCGCCGGCGCGGCGCGCGGATCTACGGGGAACTGATCGGCTACGGCGCCACCTCCGACGGTTACGACATGGTGCAACCCTCGGGCGAGGGTGCCCTGCGCTGCATGCGGCAGGCGCTGGAGGGAGCGAGCGAGCCGGTGGATTACCTCAATACCCACGGCACCAGTACGCCGGTTGGCGATATCCGTGAACTGGAAGCGATTCGCGAGATGTTCGGCAAGCGGATTCCTCCGATCAGTTCCACCAAGGCGCTGACCGGTCACGCGCTGGGCGCGGCCGGCGTGCACGAGGCCATCTACTCGCTGCTGATGCTGGACAACCGCTTCATCGCGGCCTCGGCCAACATCGAGACCCTCGACCCGGCGGCGGAAGGTTTCCCCATCGTTCGGGAACGGATCGATAACGCCGACCTGAAAGTGGTGATGTCCAACAGCTTCGGTTTCGGCGGTACCAACGCCACGCTGGTGTTCCGGCGGTTTGAGGGTTAGGCGGCGCCCGGCCTGTCCGACGGAGCCGCCATGGACAACCCGGCTGGCTTGGGCGTTATGCCTCGGGTCAGCCGGGTTTTTCGTCAGAGTACTTTGGGTGTCCGACGATCGATGGGGCCCCGAGGGCGCGGGCGGACACCGCGAAGGATGGGGCCAATAGCCGCAACCCCAAAATCCATTTTCGAGCGTTTAGGATCATGCCGATCACGCTCAACCTTGGGAGACCGCGACTGATGAACCGAACCCGACTGCTGTATCCGCTCGGCGCCCTGCTGCTGTTCGGCGTCGTACCGCCGGACGCGCTGGCCCGCATCAAGCTCACCACCCTGCCGGTACGCGAGCGGGTGGAGATTCAACTCGACCATTCCCAGATTGCCCTGGTCGAGGAGGAACGCATCGTCCCGCTGGTCAAGGGCGTCAACCAGGTGGATTTTTCCTGGGCCAACACCCGCATCGATCCCGACACCCTGGTCTTGCGTGTCCTCGCCCCGGCCGGAGAGCAGGCGCCGGACGCCAAGGTGCTGTCGGTCAGCTATCCCCCCAACGAAACCGCTTTGGTCTGGTCGGTGGCCGCCAGCGCCTCCGGCGCGGCGCGGGTGAGGATCAGCTACGTGCTGGGCGGGCTGGGCAAGGATTTCCACTATCGTGCCGTGGCCGACCGCGACGAGAAAGCGCTCACCCTGGCGCAGTACCTGCGGGTCAACAACAACGCCAACGAAGCCTACGATGCCGCTACGTTCTGGGCCGGCGTCGGCCCGCGGTTCGACAAGCCGCTCGGCCTGGACGAGACCAGGGAAGTCCAGTTGAGCCGCTTCGCTGCCGTGCCGGTGCGCAAGACCTACACCAGCAATCCCGTGGAGTTTGGCTATCTCGACCGCGCCCAGGACAAGCTCAACGTGCCGATGCACTACGTGGTCAGGAACGCCGGCGGCGACCTCGGCAAGGAACCGCTACCGGAGGGCAAGGCCCGCATCTTCCAGGACGACGGCAAGGGTACCACCGCCTTTCTCGGCGAGGACCGCGGCAAGTTCACCCCTCCCGACGACGAATTGACGCTGTATCTGGGCCTGGCCCGCGACATCGCCGTGCGGCGCACCGTGGATCGCAACGAACGCCAGCGCATCGCCGGCAATCTCTATCGCCACGACGTGACGCTGAAATACGAGATCGAGAACTTCAAGGACACGCCCGCGACCCTGGATATCGCCGAGAGCGTTCGCCAGATCCGCAACCAGATTCGCGGCGACAACGGCCGGGATCCGGAATGGCAACTGGGCGACGGCAGCCTGCGCAATCCCGATCCGGAAAAGAGCGATGCCGACAAGCTGATGTTCCATGTCGATCTGCCGGCCCGCGCCGCCGACGGCCAGGCCAGAAAACAGATCCATACCCTGCGCTTGACGCTGAACAACGAGTGGTGAGCGCCATGACCGCGAACCGGATTGCCCGTTTGCTCTGCCTGTTCGGGTTGCTGCTGCCGCTGGCGCTGCCGGCCCGCAACGTCGATCTCGCCACCGTCCCCGAGCGGCGGACGGTGCAACTGACCATCTACAACTCCGAGGATTTGACCCTGGTCCGGGAAAGCCGGGTGGTGACCTTCAAACAGGGCGTCAATCCCCTGCAATTCTCCTGGGCCAACACGCTGATCGACCCGACCTCGGTGGAACTCAAATTCCGCGAGCCGAAGACCGGGCTGGAGGTGCTCGATACCACCTTTCCGCACGACAAGCCGCAGACCCTGTACTGGAACGTGAAGAGCGACGTCGACCGCGAGGCGGCGATCGAGATCAGCTACTTCACCTCCGGCATCTCCTGGGCGGCGGATTATCTGGCCATCGCCGATCCCGACGAGAAAGCCCTGCGGTTGGAAAGCTTCGTGCGGGTGCGCAACAATTCCGGCGAGGATTACGAAAACGCCCAGGTGCGGCTGGTGGTGGGCACGATCAATCTGGTGGAAAAGATCGCGGAACTGGCGCGCCTGCCGGTGGGACGGGTGAGCGAACTCGGCAAGGAAGAATACCGGGACATGCGGCAGAAGGCTGCTCGCAGGATGATGGCGCCCGCCGCGCCCGCGCCGATGCTGGAGATGGCCGCCGGGTCGATGGCCGCCGATGCGGCGCAAATGGCGGCGCCCAAGGAAATCATCAAGGAAGGGCTGAGCGAGTATTTCATCTATACCATCGAAGGCACCGAAACCGTGCCCAACGGCTGGGCCAAACGCCTGCGCAGTTTCGAGGCGGCGGCCGTGCCGATGACCGTTCAGTACCGCTATCGGCCGCGCGAATACGGGGAGCAACTGACGCGGCTGTATCTATTGAAGAATGACGCGGCCTCCAAACTGGGTAGCACGCCGCTGCCGGACGGGATGCTGCGGGTGTTCCGCGCCAACGGCCGCGACGGGCTGAGCTATTTGGCGACCCAGAATCTCAAGTATGTCCCCATCGGCGACAAGATCGAATTGAACCTGGGTTCCGATCCGGCGGTGATCTTCGAACTGGTCAAGCAGAAGGTCTACCGCGACAACCTCTGGTTCCAGATCAAGGGCGGCAATCTCTACCGCAAGCTGGGCGAGGAGGGATTCAAGCTGGAACTGGACAGTCAGGTGGCGGGTTGGGACGAACATACGGTTTACCGGCAGAAGATTCGAAACTACAGCGGCAAGCCGATCGGCGTCCAAATCCGGCGCGAATATCCGGGCGATGTGGTATTCCGCGGCCGGCTGAATCCAACCCTGCACGATTTCCAGACCGTGCAGTTCGAGACCGACGTGCCAGCCGGCGCCAAAGCGGAACTGGATTACGAAATCATCGCCCGGCTGGGCTACAACCAGAAGCAGAACCGGGTGGAATTGCAGGCCGGCGACGCGGGCCGTTGAGTCTGACGGCTACCGTTCATCCCCCCTGTGCCGCCGACGGGCAGAGGGGGTGAATCCGGCCCGTCACGATCGGTCGCCGCCCCCTCGCGAAGTCAGCGCCACGAGATGCGCCAGGCACGCCAGGATCATCGCCGCCATGCCGGCCTGAAGCAGCGTTCCGGCCTGGAATCCTCCGATCCAGAACGCGCCCGTCAGCCGCGCGCCGATGGCGATCGAGGTGATCGCCACGCCCGCCAGGCCCGCCAGCCGGCCGATCCACAGTAATAATGTTTCCATGATGTTCCCCTCAGTCGCCGATTCAGAGGCGTTGTTGTACGGCCTCTGGTCAGCTAAGTCGTTGAAAAAACGCCCTCACCCCCAACCCCTCTCCCGGAGGGAGAGGGGAGTTTTTGAACAGGTTCTCAGTCCGTGCCGGCGCCATCGGTTGCGTGCCGGCGTGTCAGTCGCGTTGCTCCATCGCCCGCGGTTCGTCCAATCCCCGTTCCGCCAGCGCCGCTGCCCGGAACAGCGCCCGGCCCTTGTTCATGGTTTCCTCCCATTCCCTGTCCGGCACCGAATCGGCGACGATGCCGGCCCCCACCTGGACGTGGAGCAGGCCGTCCTTGAGCACGGCGGTGCGGATGGCGATGGCGGTGTCCATGTTGCCCGACCAGGACAGATAGCCGACCGCGCCAGCGTAAATGCCGCGTTTGACCGGCTCCAGTTCGTCGATGATTTCCATCGCCCGAATCTTGGGGGCGCCGCTGACCGTGCCGGCCGGGAAGGTGGCGCGCAGCGCGTCCAGCGGGCTGAGACCGGGTCGCAGCCGCCCGATTACGTTGGAGACGATGTGCATGACATGGGAATAGCGTTCGACCGCCATCTTCTCGGTCAGCCGGACGCTGCCGATCTCGCTGACCCGACCCACGTCGTTGCGGCCCAGGTCGATCAGCATCAGATGTTCCGCCAGTTCCTTGGGGTCGGCCAGCAACTCGGCCTCCAGCGCCTGATCCTGTTCCTCGGTGGCGCCGCGCTGGCGGGTGCCGGCGATCGGACGGACGGTCAGCACGCCGTCCTCCAGCCGTACCAGGATTTCCGGCGAGGAGCCGACGATGTGGAAATCGCCCAGATTGAGGAAGTACATATAGGGAGAAGGATTCAGGCCGCGCAGCGCCCGGTACAGGTCCAGCGGCGCGGCCCGGAACGGCGCGGTCAAGCGCTGCGACAGCACCACCTGCATGCAGTCGCCGGCCAGGATGTAGTCCTTGATCCGCCGCACCGCGTTCTCGAAACCGTCCTGGGTGAAGCCGGAAACGAACTCGATCTTGCCGGCGTCGGGGTAGGAACGATGGTTCGCGTAGAGCGAACGGCCCTCGCGCAGCCGCGCCACCCATTCGTCCAGCCGTTGCTGGGCGCGGGCGTGGGCGCGTTCCACCGCCGGGTCCACCAGGGTGATCAGGTACAGCCGGCCGGCCAGGTTGTCGAACACCACCATGTCTTCGGACACCAGCAGCAGGATGTCCGGGTTTTCCACCGGGTCCGGATTGGGGCAGCGCGCCAGCCTGGGTTCGATGTAGCGGATGGTGTCGTAGCCGAAATAGCCGACCAGTCCGCCGATGAAGCGGGGCAATCCCTCGCCGGTGGCCGGCACCCGGTAGCGGTTCTGGAATTCCTGAATCCAGGCCAGCGGGTCCGGCACGGTCAGCGTTTCGACGATTTCCCCGGCATGTTCGACGGTCACGCGGTGGCCGCGCACCCGGATGATTTTGCGGCAGGGCAGGCCGATGATGGAGTAGCGGCCCCACTTTTCGCCGCCCTGCACCGATTCCAGCAAATAGCTGTACGGTGCGTCGGCCAGCCTGAGGTAGGTGCTGAGCGGGGTGTCGAGGTCGGCCAGCACTTCGCGGGCGACCGGAATGCGGTTGAAGTCGGCATCAACCAGGCGTTGGAAGTCTTGCGGATTCATGAGAATTCAGAAAGTCCTGGGCAAAAGAACGGAAACCGGCATGGGTCAGAACGGCGTCGGTTTCAGAGCCGCCATCGGAAATCGGGGGCCGGTTTTCCGTGCATCAGGCGGTTTTGCGCAACAGGGCAGGCAGTTCGGCGATGGAGTCGATCACGGCATCCGGTTTGGCATCGCGGATGTCGTGGCCGTGATTGTAGCCGTAAGGCACGCACGCCACCGGACAACCGGCGTTGCGGGCGGCGCCCACGTCGTTGAGCGAATCGCCGACCATCAGTCCTTGGGGGACCGGTATGCCCAGCCGTTCGGCGCACAGCAGCAGCGCGTCGGGCGCCGGCTTGGGATGGGGGATACACTCGCCGCCCACCACGGTGGCGAAGAAATGGCCGATGCCGAGTCGGTCCAGCAAGGGCAGGGCGAACTCGGCGGCTTTGTTGGTGACGCAGGCCAGCGGGAATCCGGCGGCGCGCAGTTCGGTCAGACCCTCATGCGCGCCGGGGTAAAGCTCGCTATAGACGCTGATATGGTCGGCGTAGGCGGTCTTGTACAGCGGACGGGCGCGGGCGAACAGGTTGGGGTCTACCCGCCCGGCCATGTCGTTGGCCAGGGCGCGGCGGATCAGATTGTCCATGCCGTTGCCGACCCAGGTCCGCACCTGAGCTTCTTCGCGCGTCGGCAGATCCAATTGGCGCAGCATGACGTTCACCGCCGCGGTCAGGTCGGGCACGCTGTCCACCAGGGTGCCGTCCAGATCGAAGAAAATCGCCGTGACGTTCTCGAACATGGTTAACAATCCGCCTTGGCCAACTCCGCGCGCATGGCGGCGATGGTGGCGCGGTAGTCGGGGGTGCCGAAGATGGCCGAGCCGGCGACGAAGGTGTCGGCGCCCGCCTCGGCGATGGCCCGGATGTTGTCGGTCTTCACCCCACCATCGACTTCCAGCCGGATCGGGTAACCGCCGTCGTCGATCATTCGTCGGACCTCGCGCAACTTTTTCAGGGTGCCGTTGATGAAGCTCTGGCCGCCGAAGCCGGGATTGACCGCCATCAGCAGCACCATGTCCACCTTGTCCATCACGTACCTCAGATATTCCAGCGGGGTGGCCGGATTGAACACCAGCCCGGACCGGCAGCCGCAATCGCGGATGATTTGCAGGCTGCGGTCGATGTGTTCGCTGGCTTCGGGATGAAAAGTGATGTAGCTGGCGCCGGCGGCGGCGAAGTCGGGAATGATGCGATCGACCGGCTTGACCATCAGGTGGGCGTCGATCGGCGCGGTGACGCCGTGCCGGCGCAGCGCCTCGCACACGATGGGGCCGACGGTCAGATTGGGGACGTAATGGTTGTCCATCACGTCGAAATGCACGAGGTCCGCGCCCGCCGCCAGCACGGCGTCCACTTCCTCGCCGAGCCGGGCGAAGTCGGCGGACAGAATCGAAGGCGCGATCAGGTAATCCCGCATGAGAGTCAGTCACCTCGGACGAAAGCCCCGGCAGCGCACGGTGGGGCAGGTGGAATCATGGCGGGTAACTTTACCAGAATTGCGCGAAAAGCCGCGCGCTCATGTTCGATATCCCTAATCGAGCGTGCGGTTCGGACTTGAGCCCGGCGCCAGCGCCAGGAACTTCTCGCACGGGATCACCCGCGGTACCCGCCGACCGGATTTCGCCGTCCCCATCCACACGATTTGCCGATCCTGGTTCGGCCCGAAGCTGACATGAATCGGTAGATCGGCGCCGTAGCAATAGAGCCGGTCAAACGGGGTGTGGGTCACGATCCACCGCGCGACCTCCAGCATGTTCTCGTCGTCGATGATGAAATCCACGGCGGCGCCGAGTCGCGTACAGACCGGCTGGCCCAGGCAGTTCACTTCGTGCGCCGCGTGTTGATCGCGGGTCGGGTCGATGCGGCCGGGAATCCGCCGGGCCAGGGCGGGCGAGCAGAAACCGTAGGTCAGCCGGATCATGCCGAAGTAGTCGATCACCGGATCGAGGATGTTGCGCGCCAGATCCAGCAGGGCGGTGTAGCTGTCCGGCTGCTGAGGTTGGTTCGCCAGACCGGTGCGCGCCTGGGTCTCGCCGCACTCGATCAAGTGGCGGAAGGTCAGGTATGCCCCGCAGGGATCATCCAGGTCGGGAATGGTCCGCGCGCGTTGCAGTTCGAGGCCGTCGATCATCCAGCGATGGCGGGCCAGCGTGTCCAGCAGCTCCGCTGGTGGAGGTCCATGGCCGGACAGATCGAACAGTCCCAATCCTTCCAGCGCCGCTTCAAAGGCGAGTTGTTCCGGGTAGCAGGGAAATTCTTCGTGGATATAGCGCGACTTGTGATAGAGAAACGGCGGTTCGTAGCGGTCGCCGTAGGCGAAATAGTCGATGTTCTGCTCGCGCAGCTTGATCTTCACCCGTTCGATCAGGCGGGGCAGGGGCTGGCCGGCGAAATCGTCGTAACGCAACAGGCTGAGCTTGCCCGAGGTGATGTGAATCTTGACCAGATCGGCATGGCGCCAGTCGCCGTAGAGCGCCGCCGCGCAACCGATGTAGACCCGCGGCAGCGGCGGCAGCCGCTCGACCAGGCTGGCGTGCAGTTGCAGCGACCGGCCTTCTTCCAGCCAGCCGAGACCGCATTCCGCCGCTTCCCGGCAGGCCTGCGCGATGGCATCCACGTCCGCGATCTGAAACAGCAGGTTCCGCGCAGCGGATTGGGCGATGGCGTAGTCGCCGAAGAAGGCCTTGATGTCGCGTTGCAGACCGCGTTCCAGGCGCGCATGGGACTTGCGCCGGTCGAACTGGATCAGGGCGAGGTAGACCTGCAGATCGGCGACGCGGGCGGTTCGCGCCCGCGCCAGATCGGCGGGATCCTTGCGCGCCTCAATGAAGCGGAGCGCCCGGCCGATGGAGCCGAAACCGGCGATGAGAGGAGCCGGGTTTTCAACTTCATCGGGGTCCGGCCACCGGCCCAGGGCGAGGCACTGGTTCCAGAGCCGCTCCAGCGGTTCCCGGTATTCGGCGTAGCGCTCGGTGGCCCGGTCGCGCCGTGACCGCTCCGGATGCTCCCGCGCGGGCGGGGTAGGGCGGGGTAGGGGGTAGCGGCGGCTGCGGTAGCGTTCCACCAGGAACCGCTGTTCGGCCTCCTTGTCGCGGAAGACGTAAAGTACCCCTGGCGCGACCGGGATCGGTTCCTGGTCCAGCGCGGCTTCCACGAACGCCTTGATCTCGCCCTGGGTGTAGTACTTCTGAAAGGTGCCACGCTGCGTGAGAATTCCATCCCGGAACTGCCGCCCCCGTGGCTCGTTCTGATTGGCGAGCATGACCGAGACCACCAGCAGCCGCGTGGCCAGCGACCAGGCGCGGGTCAGAGCTGCCAAGCGCTCGTCGAAGTCCTCGATGACATTGACCACGAAACCGAGATTGACAATGTCGGCCGGGCGGATCGGCTGGTCCGGCGCGTGGTACGGGTCCCAGCCGGCGGCGGATAAGCTGTTTTCGGTCAGGCCGCGCACGTCGTCGCCGCGCCCGCAGCCGTAGTCGAACAGCGAGAAGCGTCCGTCGAGAAAGCCGTAACGGGCCAGTGTTTGCATTGGGGCCGAGAAGCCTTGGCGCGCCAGCGCGGTCAATTGCCGCGCCGCCAGCCAGCCGGGTTGCGGCAATCGCTCGATTCCCTCTCTCCAGCCCTCTCCCGCAAAGGGGGAGGGTGTCCCGCTTTCACTCTCCCCGGTATCGTCATTACCCAGTGGAAACAAGGTATGACCCACGATGCGATAGCCTTTCTCCCGCACCAGCGCCAGCCATTGCCGTTGATAGCCGATGCGGGTCGGCTGGTCGAACAGGCCGATGGATTCCGCCGCCGCCGTCAGCGCGGCGTATTCGGCCCGGCGTGGATGGTCCGCTGGCAGCAACAGTTCCTTGCGGTGCAGGATCGGCGGGTTGAGCGAGTCCGCATGGCTGCGATAGCCGACGGTCCCGTTGGCCAAATCCACCCGCCAGCTTTCGCGCAGGACAGGGAAGGGTTCGTCGAAGAAGCCGGGATAGTGGAGCAGGGCGACGTGCGATCCATCGGCATCGACCCGGATCAGATTGTAGTGCGCCGACCGCCGCACGCCGGCCAACCGCTCGGCTTCGAGCAGGCGGGTGGCCAATCCCGCATCCAGGAGAGGTCCGGCCTCTACATGGAAATAGTTGCGCTGCCCGACCGTTTTGCCTGGCGTTGATCCCATGAAGTTAGCATTATCAACTGTTTGTATTATGATTTGACACATGTTACCACTCAATCCGGTCAAATTAATAAGCCGTTGATGCCCCTTTCAACTCTCCCCCTGCGGCTTTCCTACCGCACCGGCCGGGACGATCTCGTTGCGGATTTCTTTGTGCCGTGCCTGGATAATGCCGTGCTGTACCGGCGGGCGGCGGGGTATTTTTCCAGCGCCGGGCTGGCGCTGGCGGCGCGCGGGGTGGCGAGTCTGGCGGCGCGGAGCGGGACGATGCGGCTGGTGGTTTCGCCGTATCTGGAGCCGGCCGACGTGGAGGCGCTGCGGGCGGCGGTGGAGCGGCCGGCGGAGATCTTGCGCGCCGTCGTGGCCCGGAGTCTGGCGGACATCGAGGACGCCCTGATCCGGGATCGGCTCAACGCCCTGGCCTGGCTGGCGGCGGCGGGCCTGCTGGACATCCGACTGGCTCTGCGGCTGGATGCGGAAGGCCGGTTCGCGCGGGGTCTGTTCCACGAAAAGGCAGGTATTTTCACCGACGGCGCGGGCCATCACGTCGCGTTCTCGGGTTCGGCCAACGAAACCGCGGGTGGCCTGGTCGAGAACTTCGAGAGTCTCAAGGTGTTTTGTTCGTGGCGGGACGTCGAGGGCCGGGTTCGGGAGGAAATCGAGAATTTCGAGGCGCTGTGGAACGACGGTACGCCGGGCTTGCGGGTCATCGAGTTCGGCGCCGCCGGGCGAGATCTGCTGGACCGCTTCCGGGATCGCGAGAAGCCACCGGCGGGGCTGGCGGTCGATCGGGTGGCCGAGCGGGAACCGGATCGGCTGACGACGTTTCACCCGCCACGCGGGTTTGAATTGCGCCCCTATCAGGTGGAGGCGATCCGGGCCTGGAGCCAGGCGGGTGGCAAGGGTATCTTCGCCATGGCGACCGGGTCGGGGAAGACGCCGACGGCGCTGACGCTGGCCAGCAAGGTGGCGGAGAGGAACCAGCCGCTGGCCTTGATCGTGGTGTGTCCGTTCATCAATCTCTGCCGGCAATGGATTCGGGAGTTGGCGGCGTTCGGCCTGAACGCCGTCGGCTGCTTTGAAGGGCGGGACCGCTGGCAGGCGGAGTTCGAGGAGGGCTATCAACGGCTGGCGGTCGGACTCGCGCGGGTTCATGCGATGGTGGTCACCAACGCGACTTTTGCGAGTGAAGGGTTTCGGGCGCGGCTGCGGCCACGACTGGCCGCCGGGGCAGTGCATCATCTGCTGATTGCGGACGAGGTTCACCATCTGGGGGCGGAGCAGGGCCGGGAGGTGTTGCCGGATGCAATCGCGATGCGGCTGGGCTTGTCGGCGACGCTGGAGCGTCATTACGATCCGGTGGGTACGCAGGCCGTGCTCGATTATTTCGGCCCCGTCTATGAGTATTCGCTGTCCCAGGCCATCGCCGAGGGCCGGCTCTGTCCCTACTGCTATTATCCGGTGCTGGTGACGCTGACCGATGAGGAAACCGATGCTTACGCGGAGATCACCGCGAAGCTCCCCCGGTTCTTGGCGAGGAAAGATGCCGAGAAGGAAATGGAGCCGGCGGTCCTGCGGCTGTTGATCAAGCGGGCGAGGTTGCTGGCGGGGGCGGTCGACAAGCTGGAGGCGCTCGACCGGCTGATCGGCGCGTTGCCCGAACCGCCGCGCCGGGCGATTTTCTATTGTGGCGATGGACGGACCACCGATGCGATCACGGCCGATGAAGTGCGCCAGATTCAGGCGGTGGCCCGCCTGCTGGGCGAGAAGCACGGCTTGCGGGTACGAAATTTCACCTATCGGGAATCCTCCCAGGAACGGGAGGAGATTTTGCGGGATTTGAGCGGCGGTTTCCTGGATGGGGTGGTGGCGATCCGTTGTCTGGACGAGGGGATCGATCTGCCGGAGTTGCGCATGGGTTTCCTGCTGGCCAGTTCCACCAATCCCCGTCAGTTCGTGCAGCGCCGGGGGCGGTTGCTGCGCAACGCGCCGGGCAAAGCGCGGGCGGTGATCCATGATTTCATCGTGCGCCCGCCCGATCTGGGCGGCAGCCTGGATGATGAGGCGTTCAACCTGGAGCGGGCCTTTTTCCAGCGGGAGTTGCAGCGCATCGTCGAGTTTTGCCAGATGGCGGAGAACGGGCCGGAAGCGTTGCATTCGCTGCACGAGTTGCGGTTGAACTATCATCTGTTGGCGGGTGGCGCGAATGGATCGGGCTGATCCACTGGGAGGAAAAAGCCGGTGACCGACCACGACCACGGCTACAAGCGATTGTTTTCCCATCCCGAAATGATCCGGGATCTGCTCCTCGGCTTCGTTCCGGCCGACTGGATCGCCGAACTCGATTTCACCACCCTGGAAAAGTATCCGACCGAATTCATTGACGACCGGCTGCGCAACCGGCGCAGCGACGTGATCTGGCGGGTGCGCTGGGGACGGGACTGGCTCTATATCTACATCCTGCTGGAATTCCAGTCCGGGGTGCATCCTTTCATGGCGGTGCGCCTGTTGACCTATATCGATTTGCTCTATCAGGATTTGGTTCGCGGTCGGCAACTCGGGCGGCCCCGGCGATTGCCGTCGGTATTGCCCATCGTTCTGTACAATGGCCGGCGGCGCTGGACGGCGTCCACGGATCTGGATGCCCTGATTGAGCCGGGACCGGCAGGCTTGGCCGCTTATCGGCCGCAGGTGCGCTATCTGCTGATCGATGAGAGCGCGTATGCCGATGCGGACTTGGCGAGCATGCGCAATCTGGTGGCGGCGCTGTTTCGGCTGGAGAACAGTCGGAGTCCGGAGGCGGTGCGCGAGGTGCTGGTAGCCTTGGCGGACTGGCTGGTGGCGCCGGAACAGGCGGAACTGCAACGCTCGTTTCTGCTCTGGCTGCGGGAGGGGTTTCTGAAAGCCCGGCTCCCGAACGTTTCCTTTCCCGAACTGAACAACCTGGAGGAGACCCGTATCATGTTGACCGAGCGTGTGGTGGACTGGACGCAGCAATGGAAACAGGAAGGTTTACAAGAGGGCCGGCAAGAGGGCTTGCGAGAGGGCCGGCAAGAGGGCTTGCATTCGGAACGGCGGATGTTGTTACGGCAAATCCGCCGCCGGTTTGGCGAGGTGATCGCGGTACAAAGCACTCCGGCTCTGGAACGGATTCAGCAACCGGCGGTGTTTGAAGATTTGGGGGAGGAGCTGTTCGACTGTGCCGATGAAACGGCCTGGCTGGCGCGGTTGCGGAGCGTCGCTGGCGAGGAAGAAGGACATTGAGGTGCCCTTTGGCACTCAGAGTTTTAAAAGCCGAC
Organism: Candidatus Competibacter sp.; assembly: GCA_031732855.1. Classification (GTDB taxonomy): domain Bacteria; phylum Pseudomonadota; class Gammaproteobacteria; order Competibacterales; family Competibacteraceae; genus JAVMKJ01. Next base: position 1,141 of record JAVMKJ010000030.1, on the reverse strand, counting down.
GAGAGAGTAGGTTATAAGCCATGCCATCGAAGTCAGAAGAACAGGACATGCTCAAGCGCCTGCGCGAGCTGGAAGAAGAAAATGCCCGCCTGCGCAGTGCGGTGAAGCCGAGCGCCAGCGCGAAACTGGTGGTGACCGAAAGCGAGTATAAAGGTCATCCGACCCTGACCTTTGAAGGGCCGGTTCGCCCTTTCAGTCTGGGGTTGAGGAAACTACAGTTGATCAAGGAAGCTTGGCCAGAAATTGAGGCGTTCCTGCAACGCCATGCCAAAACGGAGTCGAAGCCGTCGAGTGGCAGGGACGATACGTAATCGACCTGTATTAGCCGAATAGGGAGATACTGTTTGTGAGTGATCATTCAACGGCAGGTGCAAAAATTTTCACCCGCGCCCAGGAAATCTTCAAAAGCACCAAACCCGAATACCAGACCCTCATCCGCGAAGCTCTGAAGGAAGAACGCAACGTGATGCACCTGAGACGGCGCAGCGATATCCATCAGCGGCTTTACGATCACGTCAAGCGGGTGATCAAATGATTCTGGAACGCCTGGTGCTGGAGAATTTCCGCCAGTTCAAAGGCCGGCAGGAAATTCTATTTTCCGACCTTCGAGAGCGCAATGTCACTGTCGTTCATGCGGAGAGCGGATTCGGTAAAACCACGCTGCTGAAGGCTCTGCTTTGGGCGCTCTATGGATGAGAGGGATTGACGGGGTCCGACAACACGGTTTTAGATGTTAGAAATGCAGTTTTATGATTTTAATATATTTTTCCGATGCCATTCTAAATTGGCTTGATTTGGAAAAAAGAGCAAATTTTCTGGCAGGTGAATTCTTTTTCCATGAAATTGCTTTATGCTGTAAGGATGATTTTCTGTTTCTGTAAACCTGTTCGATATTACAACGCAGAGGTTTTGATCGATAGATAAAAGTCCCCGATCAAACGCCCGATGTAGATTTGGACATAGACAAATACCGTTACCTATCGTGTCATCGTGAGAAGTGTTAAATGGAATAATATGGCACGCATCAATCAATTGAATGTCTGCCAATACATCCGTTCTCCAACCAGAGATGCAGCAAGTAAATTTAGTAAGCGTTCATCTCCCCCTCCCGGTGGCGTCTGACTTCCCCCCACGGGGTGAG
>JAVMKJ010000029.1:0-6797 GCA_031732855.1 Candidatus Competibacter sp. | reverse complement strand
GATTGATCGAGATCGTCATCTGGCAAGTTCCACAACCGGTACTTCCATCCGAACATCCCTACAAGTATCGGCTGGTCTATGTTGTGGACGGAAAGCGCATCGTAGGTTACGACAACGAACGTGGCAAAGGCGACCACAAGTACCTCGGCAACCGCGAAGAACCCTACCGTTTCGTCAACCCACGACAGTTGATGGCCGACTTCATGGCCGATGTCAGAGGAACCAGGAAATGACCGAACACATTCTCCATGTCAAGGTCGGCAAATCGCCGGAATATCACCTCGAGCGCGCCGTCCGCACGATGGAAACCCTGGAACGCGGCGAACGGCCAGAACCCTACTTTGCCATTGGCTTTTCTGACATGGGCCAGTTTCTGGCCATCTTCACCGCGCGCCGTTGGGAAGCGTTGGCCGCCCTGCGCGGAGGCGGCCCCATGACTATTGCCGAATTGGCGCGACGGGTACGGCGCGACTATAAAAATGTGCATGGCGATGTGGAAAAACTGGTCGAGTGGCAGGTCGTGGTCAAGGATGAACACGGCCACGTCATCGCCCCCTACTCCGAGATCGTCGTTGATGTCTGCCTGCCGCAAAAGCAGGCTGCTTGATTGCCAGGTCTTGACGTCGAATACGCGGATCGCCCGAGGCGATGCCCGGCTGCGACGACGCCTGGCCGGGACCGATGCAGCGGGCCTTGCGTCACCCGCCCGATCCCGCCAAGGCGGCCAGCGGGGCTAACCGCACCTCGGCCCGGGCCAGCAAGCGATCTTCCCGTCCCGCGTACACCAGTCCCAGGCAACTCAACCACGCCTCGCGCCCGCCCAATCCACTCTTGCCGGACACCGGCTCGGGCGCGCGCACCACCAAATGAATCGGTTCGTTGCTGCGCAGCGCCCTGACCGCGGGGGTGTTCACGCTGATTCGATGGGCGGTGTAGACTCGCGGCGCGCTGAAAAAATCGTGGCCCCCGGCGTGAGCCTGTTCCAGCAACGCGCAGGACAGCAGCGCCGGCGCGAACAGATCCGGGAAATTCACCCGCCCGGCCAATTCATCGAACCAGTCGGCCGGGTTGGCGAGCGAACCGGCCAGAAAGTTCTTGGCGTGGCCGGTGCTGGCGAATTTGCGCTTGAGAAACCACTCGCCTTGGCCGAGGCGATCCGGCACCTCACGCAACGGACTGCAGAAAGGCGTGTCGGCCAGCGTCGGGGGGTCCGGCGACTCGGCGGTACGGCGCACGGAGCCGACCAGCACCAAGCGATCCGCCGTCCGGACCAGCACGCGATGGGCGATGGACGGCGTCGGCGTCAGCTTGCGCCGGCCGGCGCGGGCGCTGGCTTCGAAAACTTCGCCCGGCGCCAGCGGACCGGCGAAGGTGAACTCGTACTGGGTCCAGGCCAGCGCCTGCGCGGCGGCGAAGGCCTCGTCTTCGGCGCGACCCGGTAACTGGTGGATCAGATTCTCGACCAGTTCCTCCAGTTGAAAGCCCAGCACCAAGGGACCCGCAAACGGATTGTCCGCGATCCGATGCCACTTGCCCGGATCGTGGAAGGGATTGAAATCGTCCGTCGAGAAGCGGGCCGCGTCGATATGGATTTGCTCGAAGCAACCGCGCCGCGCCGCGCCATCTCCCTCCCAGGCGTAGCCGTCCGCATCGGCGGCGGCTCCGATTCGCGGTCGGGAATCCGTCAACCGGGAGTCACGGCGCTCCCGCGCTTGGCAACTGACGCTCATGGCATTCCTCCAGTCGGCTCCCGACTTCCCGGGCCCGCCACGATTCGGTTTTCAGAACCATCCCCGCCACTCGGTCTCACAGTTCAACGGCAGAAATCGTCCCGGTTCGTTCCCGAAAAACACATGCGGTATCGGGTACTCTTTCAGAATATACATAGGCTCAATATGGATTCCAGTCAGTTCACCGCATGAAGCAACCAACCCTTCAAAGAACAGGGCAATAACGACTTTTATTACAACACTTTACAACAAATTCAACGGGGATGGTCGGCCCGGGCCGGCCCCCCAGCGCAGCCTGGTCGGCAACGCCCTGGAACGCAGCTACGGCATCACCCCCATATCGATCGCTTCGGCGCGGTCATGGCGCTGGAGTCGGTCCTGCCCGACGGCGCCCTTTACCGCTCCGCCCTGACCGAACGGGGCGCCGCCATCGTACAGGTGGCGCACCGTCACGCTGCGTTGCTCCGGTTGCCGTGGTCGTGACGACGGCATCAGTACCTCCATGGGGTTGTAATGAACTTCGCGTACGCCATCGCCATCATCGTCGCGCGCATCTTCATGCCGGGAATGGGGGACGGCTCCGTGCGGCTGTCCCGAGGCTTCGACTTTGGCTGTTGATGTGAAGTACCGATCAGGAATCGCTGGAACCGGAGCCGGTTTGCCCGCAGCTCGCGCACGCCCCATACAACACGATCTCGTGCCGCTGAACGTGAAAATCCTGGGGAGCCAGCATTTCCAGGTCGTGAACGCAGCCCGTTAGATCGAACACCCGCCGGCAATGCTGGCAGATGAAATGGTGATGGTGGCCCCGGTCGGTCGGTTCGTAGCAGGGGGACACCCCCGGAATCTCGACTTGAGCAATCTCGCCCCGCGTCATGAACGCCTTTAGGGCGCGATACACCGTCGCCAGCCCGATTCCCGCGCTGTCCCGACTCGCCCGCTCGCGGATTTCCTGCGCCGTCAACGGCTGGCCTGCTTGCCGCAGGATGTTCAAAATCACTTCGCGTTGCCGCGTGGAATAGCTCACGTTCGCGCTCCGCTTGACTGAATTCGAGAATTCGTTATCGTATTCGAGAATTGAGAACCCAATCTCGAATCGACCGAGTTGCCGCTGATGCCCACGAACGCCGCCGATCCCCACATTCCCGTCACGGTGCTGACCGGTTTTCTCGGCGCCGGGAAAACCACTTTGCTCAACCGCATTCTGACCGAACAGCACGGCCAGCGCATCGCCGTGATCGAAAACGAGTTCGGCGAAATCGGCATCGATCAGGCTCTGGTCATCAACGCCGACGAAGAAATCTTCGAGATGAACAACGGTTGCCTGTGCTGCACCGTGCGCGGCGACCTGATCCGCATTCTCGGCAACCTGATGAAACGCCGCGACAAGTTCGACCGGATTCTGGTCGAAACCACCGGCTTGGCCGATCCGGGTCCGGTGGCCCAGACCTTTTTCATGGACGACGAGATGAAGGACAAGCTGCGGCTGGACGGCATCGTCACCCTGGTCGATTGCAAGCACCTCACGCAACACCTGGAGGATAGCGCGGAATGCCGCGAGCAGATCGCGTTCGCCGATACCCTGGTGCTCAACAAGGTCGATCTGGTGGATGAGACGGCCGTGGATATGCTGGAAGCCCGCCTGCGCGCGATGAACGGGCTGGCGAAAATCCAGCGCGCCCGGATGGCGCAAGTCGATCTCGGCCAAGTGCTCGATCTCGGCGGTTTCGATCTGAAGCGGGCGCTCGACCTCAATCCGGCTTTTCTGGAACCGGAATATCCGTTCGAGTGGGGCGGCTGGTATGCCCTGCCGGCCGGCGAATCGGTGCTGGTGCTGGAAGACGGACCGGACCCCGAGATGAGCGTCGTCCTGTTGCCGGTGTCCGAACACGATGCCCTGGCCACCGCCCGGGAGATCGCGGTCGAGCTGTTTGCGGCGGCCGCCGTCGCGGCGCAACCCGGCGACGCGCTGGAACCCGGCGCCCACCACTACCGGTTGCGGCTGGCAGCGAAGCCGGGTTTCAAGCGTTTCCCGCTCCGGCCGAACGCGGCGGGACACGTCGCGCTTTTCACCCAGCATCATCCCGACGAGTTCGCCTTGCGAGTGCTCGACCCGAACGGCCAGCCGCTGCAACCTCTCTACGCGCACGCCTACAACCCCGGCCATACCCACGACGATTCGGTGTCCTCGGTGGGCATCGTCGAGGAGCGCCCCGTCGATCCGTTCAAGTTGAATCGGTGGCTGGGCGATTTGCTGCGCGACAAGGGCGCGGATATTTTCCGCATGAAGGGCGTGCTGCACTTGGCCGACAACGCCAACCGTTTCGTGTTTCAGGGCGTGCACATGCTGTTCGACGGGCAGGCGGACCGGCCCTGGCGGGCCGAGGAGCCGCGCCTGAGCCAGATGATCTTCATCGGCCGCGATCTGGATCGCGCGGATTTGACCGCCGGCTTCCGCGCCTGCCTTGATTGAGACCGGACATGAGCGGCGAGAATACGTCCGCAGCTCGCATCCGCTGGGCGGTCGAACTGGCCGATGGCGTTCAAGACCTAGCGTGGTCGCCCGATGGCCGCTGGCTGGCGGCGGCGGCGGTCAGCGGTCCGATCAGCCTGATCGCGACCGCGACCGGCGCTATCGGCCGGGAGTGGCCAGGACACGACGGGGGGACGCTGAAACTGGCGTGGGCGCCGGACGGTCGTCGGCTGGCCAGCGGCGGCCAGGACGGTTACGCGCGGGTTTGGACCCCGGACGGCGGCGGGGAGCAGCGGCGACTTGCCGCCGGCAGCGACTGGGTCGGCGGGGTGAGTTTCTCGCCGTATGCCGACCTGCTGATCACCGCCGCCGGGAAAGAGTTACGCGCCTGGAATCTCGACGGTCAACTGCTGCGCGCCACCCAGCCGCACGCCAGCACGATCACCGATCTGGCCTGGCATCCCCGGCAACCGCTGCTGGCTTCGTCGGCCTTCGGCAAAATCCACTTGTGGGACTGGCGCTCGCCGGAGTCGCCCGAGGAGCGAACTCTGCCGCATCCGTCTCCGCTGCTGAACGCGCGCTGGTCGCCGAACGGCCGCTATCTGGCCTGCGGCTGCCAGGACAATAGCCTGCGCTGTTGGACTTGGCCGGAGGCCGGGGATTTTCAGATGAGCGGGTATGCGAGCAAGGTGCGGGCGCTCGCCTGGGACCGCGCCTCGCGCTGGCTGGCCACGGCGGATCGCGAAATCGTGACGCTCTGGGATTTCGAGCACGGTCCGCCCACGGGCGCTACCCCGCTGAACATCGAGGGTCCGTCCGATACCGTCCGCGAACTGGCTTTTCAAGCGGTGGGGCATCGGCTGGCGGCGGGCGACCAGGGCGGGCATCTTCTCGTCTGGGATTTGGACGAGCGCGGCTCTCGGTTGCTGTGGCAGGGCACGCTGCGCGGCGGATTCCAACGGCTGGCCTGGCATCCCCAGGAGCGACTGCTGGCGGTGGGCGGCGAGAACGGCACGGTCGCCGCGTTCGAGTTCGCCCGATGAGGCGGCCTTCTTCCCTGAGTCTGTTGGCCAGCGGCGCCGCGCAACGGTTGCTGGCGGCAATCGTTCTGGTGGCCGGCCTTTGGCTGGCCGTGGCCTGGGCGCTGCACTGATTCGCCATGCATCCCGCCCTGAGCCTGGACAATCTGACGGTCTGCTACGACCGTCATCCGGCGGTCCATCATCTCTCTGGCGCCTTCGCCAACGGTTCGCTGACCGCCATCGTCGGGCCGAACGGGGCCGGCAAAAGCACCTTGCTCAAAGCCATCATGGGTCTGCTGCCGGCCACCACCGGCCGGATCGATCATGCGGTCTTGGCGCGCTCCGATATCGCCTATCTGCCCCAGCAGGCCCAGATCGACCGCCAGTTTCCGATCAGCGTGTTGGATGTGGTTCTGCTCGGCCACTGGCAACGCATCGGCGCCCTGCGCGCCGTGACGGCCGAGTTGCGAGCCAAGGCCGTCGCCGCGCTGGCGGCGGTGGAGTTGGCCGATTTCCAACGGCGCCCGATCCGCAGCCTGTCGGCGGGCCAGTTGCAGCGCGTGCTGTTCGCGCGGATGCTGTTGCAGGACGCCCGGCTGATCCTGCTGGACGAGCCCTTCACCGCCATCGATGCCCGAACCACGGCCGATTTGCTCGGCGTGGTGCGCGCCTGGCACGCCGAGCACCGCACCGTGATCGCCGTGCTACACGACCTGGAGCAGGTCCGCGCCCATTTCCCCGAAACCCTGCTGCTGGCCCGCTCCGGCATCGCCTGGGGCCAAACCGCCCAAGTGCTGACGCCGGATAATCTGCGACGCGCTCGCCGGATGGCCGAAGCCTGGGACGAGAGCGCCCCACCGTGCGCGGTCGATCCATGAGCGGGTGGATCGATGGGCTGTTCGCCCCGTTCGTGGAATTCAGCTTCATGCGCCGGGCGCTGGTGGCCTGTCTGGCGCTGGGTTTGGGTTGCGGCCCGGTCGGGGTGCTGTTGACACTGCGGCGCATGAGCCTGATGGGTGATGCCCTGTCGCACGCGGTGCTGCCGGGCGCGGCCATCGGCTTTCTGATCGCCGGTTTTTCCCTGACCGCCATGAGCCTGGGCGGCTTTGCCGCCGGCTTGACGGTGGCGCTGCTGGCCGGCCTGGTGACGCGTTTCACCGGGCAGCGCGAGGACGCCAGCTTCGCGGCGTTTTATCTGATTTCGCTGGCGCTGGGCGTGTTGCTCGTGTCCACCCGGGGCAGCAGCGTGGATCTGCTGCACGTCCTGTTCGGGACCATCCTGGCGGTGGACGACCGCTCGCTGTTGCTGGTGGCCGGCATCGCCAGCCTGACCCTGTTGACCCTGGCGCTGATCTATCGGCCGCTGATCGTGGAGTGTTTCGATCCGGGGTTCCTGCAATCGGTCCAGGGTCGGGGCACGGCTTACCATTTGCTGTTCCTCGTCCTGGTCGTGCTCAACCTGGTGGCCGGCTTTCAAGCCCTCGGCACGCTGATGGCGGTCGGTTTGATGATGCTGCCCGCCGCCGCCGCCCGCTTCTGGGCGCAAGAGGTGTGGAGCATGGCGGCCGTGGC
>JAVMKJ010000028.1:0-6841 GCA_031732855.1 Candidatus Competibacter sp. | reverse complement strand
TAACCATCGGGAGCATGGAAAATGGAGGCACAACCACAAGCGGGAAGCCGTGTGTTACTGGCCGGCGCGACCGGCCTGGTCGGCGGATATTGTCTGACGAAACTGCTGGCGGACGATGACTTCGGCCAGGTGACGGTTTTGGCCCGCCGGCCGCTGGAACGGACGCATCCGAAACTGACCGTCCACGTGGTGGACTTCGATCATCTCGGCGATCACGCCCGGGCGATCGACGCCGATACCGTCCTCTGCTGTCTGGGCACGACCCACCGGATCGCCGGTTCGCCGGAAGCCTTTGCCAAGGTGGATCACATTTACGTCGCCGAGCTGGCCCGGCTGGCGGCGGTCCGGGGCGTGCGCCGCTTCGTCCTGGTCTCGGCGGTCGGCGCCGATCCCAGTTCCCCGATGTTCTACAACCGCGTCAAGGGCCGGGCCGAGGCGGCGGTCAGCGAATTGCACTTCAAGTCGGCCCATCTGCTGCGCCCTTCCCTGCTGCTCGGAGAACGCCCGGAACCCCGCCCGATCGAGGACTGGAACAAGCAACTTGCGCCGATCTGGTCGCTGTTCCTGATCGGGCCGCTCGGCCGCTACCGGCCGGTGCCGGCGGAAACCGTCGCCGCCAGGATGGTGGAATTGGCCAAGAGCGAGCAGGAAGGCACGCACATTCATTACTTTTGAGCGTTGGCGGCTTCCGATGAGGCGCGCAAGACGGCAACAAGGGTTGCTCGCGGTTCGAATCGCACTGATCGCCGTGCTCGGTTTGCCAGTCCCGCCACTGGCGCCGGCCAAAACCCTCTACAAGTATCAGGATGCGTCCGGCGCCTGGGTGTTTGCCGACCGACCGCCGGAAACCGCCGACACGCCCGTCGAGGTAAAACCGCTCCCGGTCAGCCAACTCCCGGTCAGGATCAGCATCCGCAATCGCGGTACCCAGGACGCGCCGGTTCTGGCCGCGATCAACGACTATTACGGCCCGGTCGAAGTGGAGATCAGCGCCGAGATGCTCGAAAACATGCGCGCCGAGCCGCCGTTGCCGGTTCGGGTGGTGGTGCCGGCCCGCGCCGAAATCATCGCCGTTTCCTTCACGCCGTCCGGACCGCGCTGGCGCTACTCCTACCAGGTACGCGCCGTACTGGGCGATCCCGCCGCCGAACACCGGCCCGATGGCCCCTACGCGCCGCCGTTCGCGCCGGGACAACGATTTACGATCAGTCAGTCCTTCGACGGCGCCTTCAGCCATCAACACCCGCAGAGCCGCTACGCCGTGGACATCGTCCTGCCGCTGGGCACTCCGGTCCGCGCCGCCCGGGCCGGCGTGGTGATGGAAATCGCCGACGATTTTCTGGATGGCGGCACGGATCCGAAGTATCAGACCCGCGCCAACGCGGTGCGCATCCTGCACCAGGACGGCACCATGGCGGTATACGCCCACCTGCATCCCGATTCGGTGCGGGTGGCCCCCGGACAGCGGGTGGAGCGCGGGGCCTGGCTGGCGAACTCTGGCAACACCGGTTTTTCGACCGGCCCGCACCTGCATTTCGCGATCCAGCGCAACGCCGGGATGGAACTGATCTCCCTACCCTTCGAATTCTCCGGTCCCGACGGGCGCGGCGTTACTCCCATCGCGGGGATGGTGCTGACGGCGCCCTGAGGATTTTCACGTCCGCCTCAGGGCGGCAGCGGGCGCGGCGGCGGTTCGCTGGCTGGATCTTCGTGAATCAGCACGTCGGCATTGGGGAATATCCCCTTGATCGCCGCCTCCACTTCGTCGGCCACCCGGTGCGCCACCACCAGCGGCAACTGATCGTCCAGCATCAGGTGCAACTGGATGAAATAGGTCTGTCCGGAGCGACGGGTGCGCACGTCGTGAACCCCATGCACCTGGGGATGGGCGCGCACGATCTCCTTGATGCGGGCATGAACCTCGGGCGGCAGTTCGTGATCCATCAGCAACTGGATGGCCTCGTAGCCAATCTGGCCGGCGCTGTAGAGGATGTACAGAGCGATGCCGATGGCGAAAATCGGGTCGGCGAGCGACCAACCCAGCATCGCCAAACCCAGCGCCAGAATGGTGGCGGCGTTGGTCAGCAGGTCGGTGGCGTAATGCAGCGCGTCGGCGCGGATCGCCGTGGAGTGGGTACGACGGATCACGTGGTGTTGGAACAGCAGCAACACCACGGTGGCGACAATGGAGAAGATCAGTACGCCGACGCCGACCAGGGCATCGTTCAACGGCTGCGGGTGCAGTAGCCGATCCACCGCGTGCAGGATCAGGAACACCGCCGAACCGGCGATGAAGGCCGCCTGCACCAGACCCGCCAGCGGTTCGGCCTTGCCATGGCCGAAACGGTGCTCGCGGTCGGGTGGTTGCAGCGAGTAATGCACCGCCATTAGATTGATGATCGATGCCGCCACGTCCATCATCGAATCCACCAGCGACGCCAGCACGCTGACCGATCCCGTCAGCAGCGCCGCCGCCAGCTTGCCGGCGATCAGGACCGTTGCGGTGGTCACCGAGGCATAGGTTGCCAGGCGCAGCAGGCGGGCGGCCCGCGCCGGGTCGATGGTCGATTGCGTTTGGTCGCTCATGGCCCTGATGGTTCTTAGGTAACCTGAAGTCGGTATATTCTACTCGGCTTCCGCCCGTCGCGCGGGGCGAACTATCGGGTGCAACGGTCGCACTAATGCGGTTAGTGATATCGACCGACCGAGACCCAGCACCCACCGTGCACTACTCACACACCCTGTTGCGTTATTCCGCGCTATCACCATTCATCGTGATGATGGCTTACTCTATGCTCCAGAAAATTTCCAGCCGGAAGGAATCTCGCTTCATGCTCGAAACCCTGCGCCGTATCGTCCAGGATGTCAGCGCCGCGCCGGATTTGCCCGGCGCGCTGGCGATCACGGTCAACCGGATTCGGGATGCGATGGGCGTCGCCGCCTGCACCGTCTATCTGGCCGATGAGGACAACCGGGAATACGTGCTGATGGCGACCGCCGGTCTGAATCCGCAGGCGGTTGGCCGGGTCCGGCTGAACCTCCGGCAAGGGTTGGTCGGGCTGGTGGCCGAACGCCAGGAACCGCTCAATCTGCAAGACGCGCCGCTCCATCCGCGCTTCCACCCGGTTCGCGAAGTCTGCGAGGACGACTACCACGCCTTCCTGGGCGTGCCCCTGATCCAGTATCGCCGAGTGCTGGGTGTTTTGCTGGTCCAACACACCGCCGTCCGCCAGTTCCAATCCGGCGAGGTGGATTTTCTGGTCACCATCGCCGCGCAACTGGCCAGCATCCTCAACCACGCCATCCTCAGTGGCGCCACCCAGGAACTGCTCAATCCCCTGACAGTCGGCACCCGCGCCCTGCAGGGCGTGCCCGGTGCCCCGGGGGTGGTCATCGGCACCGTCGCCATCCCGCATCTGCTGGCTGATCTGGACGATGTGCCCGACCGCGAGGCAGCCGATCCCACGGTCGAGGAGGCGGCATTTCGGGCCGCCATCGCCGCGGTCGACCGGGAACTGCGCGAAGCCAGCGACCGGCTGGCGCCGCTGTTGCCGCCGACCGAGCAGGCGCTGTTCACCGTCCACCGGATGATGCTGAGCAGCGACAGCCTGCTCGCCGACACCCACGCCCGTATCCAGGCCGGCCAGTGGGCGCCGGCCGCCTGGCGCGACGCCGTGTCGACCCGGGTCCGGTTGCTGGAACAGGCCGAAGACCCCTATCTCAGCGGTCGCGCCGAAGACATCCGCGATCTGGGACGGCGGGTGCTGAACCACCTGCGCGCCGTTCCGACCGAGTCGCTGGATTGCGCGAACGGGCGCTGCGTACTGGTCGCCGAGGAGATGAGCGTGGCGCACCTGGCGGCGGTGCCGCCGGAACGGCTGGCCGCCATCGTCTGCCTGCGCGGTTCGGCCCTGTCCCACGTCGCTCTGCTGGCGCGGGCCATGGGCATCCCGGCGGTCATGGGACTGGGCGAACGGCCGCTGGGCCGTTTCGACGGTTGTGAAATCATCGTCGATGGTTACCAAGGCCGGATCTACCTCAACCCCGATTCATCGATGCGCGAGGAATACCGGCACCTGATCGCCGCCGAGGTGGAGCTGTCCGCCGAACTGGGCGAACTGCGCGGGTTGCCGACGACGACCCAGGACGGCCATCACATTCCGCTCTACGCCAAAGCCGGCCTGCTGACCGACATTGCCGCCGCCCGCGACAGCGGTGCCGAAGGCATCGGTCTGTACCGCACCGAATTCGCCTTCATGGTGCGCGAATCCTTTCCCTGCGAGGAGGAGCAGTGCCAGATCTACCGTCAGATGCTGGCCGCATTCACCCCGCAACCCGTGGTCATGCGTACCCTGGACATCGGCGGCGACAAGACCCTCCCCTACTTCGGCATCGACGAGAACAACCCCTTCCTCGGCTGGCGCGGGATGCGATTCACGCTGGACCATCCCGACATCTTCCTGACCCAGTTGCGCGCCATGCTGCGCGCCAACGCCGGGTTGAACAACCTGCGAATCCTGTTTCCGATGATCACCACGATCGAGGAAGTGGATGAGGCGTTGCGGTTGCTGAATCAGGCACACCGGGAACTGCGGGAAGACGGCTGGCCCGCCGCCAGGCCACAAGTCGGAGTGATGATCGAGGTGCCTTCCGCCGCCTGGCAGGCCGCGCAACTGGCCCAGCGGGTGGATTTCCTGTCGGTCGGCACCAACGACCTGACCCAGTACCTGCTGGCGGTGGATCGCGACAACGCCCGAGTCGCCGGACTGTACGACAACCTGCATCCGGCGATGCTGAAAACGATCGCTCACATCATCGAGGGCGGGCACCAGACCGGCCGGCCGGTAAACCTGTGTGGGGAGATGGCGGCCGATCCCGGCGCCGCCGTGCTGCTGCTGGGGATGGGAGCGGACAGTCTGAGCGCTGGCCCCACCAGCGTGCCGCGAGTCAAATGGGCGATCCGCAGCTTCACCCTGACGGAAGCACGGGAACTGGCCCGACAGGCGCTGGAACTGGACACCGTCCGCCAGATCCGCCGGCTGATCGACGACGCCCTCCAACGAGCCGGGTTGGGCGAGATCGTGCGCGAGCCGGTTTGAGTGGCTCCAATAGCCCAAAAGCAAAGCGCGGGCCGAAACCCGCGCTTCGCGGTCGATCCCGGAGCGCGGCGATCGGCCGCATCCCGGTTCTCCCGGATCAACTTTCGATCGTGATCCTGCGGGGCTGCGCCGCCTCGCGCTTCGGCACGATCACCTCCAGCACGCCGTCCTTGCACTTGGCGCTCACCTTGTCGGCATCGGCCACATCCGGCAGCGAGAACCGCCGCAGGAAGGTACCGCGCACCCGTTCCACCCGGCGATACTGTTCGGTTTCTTCCTTCTTCTCGCTCGCCCGCTGGCCCTTCAAGGTCAGCACGCCGTTTTCCAGCGTGACCTCGATATCCTTGAGGTCCACGCCCGGCAGGTCGGCATGAATGACGAACTGGGCCGGTTCCTCCTTGATATCCACCGCGGGCATCCAATCGGCCAGCATGTGCCCGGTTTCCTCATCGCCAAACCGGCTGGTCTCAAACAGGCGGTTGACTTCCCGCTGTAACTGATTCAATAAATTCAAGGGTTCATAACGCATCAGAGCCATAATCGATCCTCCTCGAATTTCGAGTTCCGGCGTTCCACCGAACGCCTCTTGGGGTTGCTTGATAAATAGGGACGGTCGCCCCGATTTCAAGGGCACTCCCCGGACATTTTTGCGCTAAGCTACTCAATGCCTTGACCTTCCCCCAAGCTTTCTGGAACCTCACGATGGCCGCCGCCCCCATTTTCATCTGTCACGCCGCCCCCGACGAAGCCTTCGCCCGGGATCTGGGTCTGGCGCTGGAAACCTTTCGCCTCGGTGTCTGGCGAGATACACGCAACCTGCGCGGCGGCGAGCGACTCGCGCCGGAAGTACGCTGGACCATCGAACAGGCCCGGCAAGTCATCGTGGTGCTCAGCCTCAATACCGGCAATCCCACCTGGTTGCGTCGGGAAATCGAGGTCGCCCAGGAGACGGAACGACGGCGGACCGATACTTATCGCGTCATCCCACTGCTGTTGCCCGGCACGGACAGCGGCGTGCTCGCCAACTGGTTCACGCCCATCCCGTGGACCGCTCCGATTCAGCTCACCACCGACGGGCTGGGCACGGCGCTGCCAGCCTTGCTGGCCGCCTTGGGCGAACCACCACCCGGCGATACCGTCACCGACCGCAATCCCCCGCAGATTGCGGAACTGGAATTGTCCTTCAACTCGACCGATTCGCTTCATCCCCGCTCCTGGCAACTCACCGTCCGTCTGAGCCGCCGCCCCGGGCTGGATCCAGACGTCGACAGCCGCGCGGTCATTGGCCCGCTTCCTCTGCCTCCCGCTCCCCGGATCCTGCACTGGTATCTGCAAAGCCATCCATGCTGGCCGACGGATACCGTCCGGCAATTCGCCCGGCGCACCGATTCCCTGTTGGCCGCATGGGGTCACGCCCTTTATCAGACCACGCTCGATACTCCGGAACCGGGCATGCCGACAACCGCCTGGCGCGACACCCCGGAACCACGCGAACGCCGCCTGGTGGTGCGGGCGGACGCGGCACATCCAACCGCCGCGGGCCTGCTCGATCTTGCCTGGGAACTCCTGCACGATGGGTCCGGTTTCCTGATCCAAGGCAAGCGACCGGTTCAGTTCCAGCGCCGGCTACCCGGTGGCGGCGATGTTTTTCCACCCGCCACCCCACCCCTGCGGATTCTCGCCATCAGCCCGCGTCCCGATACCGAACCGACCGGTCATCCCGATTACCGGCGCAGCGCCCT
>JAVMKJ010000027.1:0-6848 GCA_031732855.1 Candidatus Competibacter sp. | reverse complement strand
CCGCGAGGGCGGTCGCACCGTCGGCGCCGGCGTCGTCGCCAAGATCATCGAGTGAGCGCCATGTCCAGCCAGCGCATTCGCATCCGCCTCAAGGCGTTCGACCACCGGCTGATCGATCAGTCGGCGCGGGAAATCGTCGAGACCGCCAAACGCACCGGCGCCCAGGTCCGCGGCCCCATTCCGCTGCCGACCAAGATCGAGCGTTTCACCGTGCTGGTTTCGCCGCACGTGAACAAGGACGCCCGCGACCAGTACGAGCTGCGCACCCACAAGCGGCTCATGGATATCGTAGACCCCACCGACAAGACGGTCGACGCGCTGATGAGGCTCGATCTCGCCGCTGGCGTGGACGTGCAAATCAAGCTGAACTAGCGTTCGAAACCACGAGCCATGAGGGGCGGCCTTCCCCTCCTCTGGCCCGCGAGCGTCGTTTCAAGAGGTGTTTCGCCCCGTCGCAGCGGGCGCGAATTGAAACAAGAGGTTTGCAACAATGGCAATAGGACTCATCGGCCGCAAGGCCGGTATGACTCGCGTGTTCACGGAGGACGGCGCCTCGATTCCGGTGACCCTGATCGAAGTCGAGCCCAACCGCGTTACCCAGGTCAAGACCGAGGAAACCGACGGCTACCGCGCCCTGCAGGTGACGGTCGGTGCTCGCCGCGCCAGCCGGGTGACCAAACCCATGGCCGGTCATTTTGCCAAGGCCGGCGTCGAGCCGGGCCGCGGCCTGTGGGAGTTTCGTCTGGCGGAGGGGGAGGGCGATGGGATCGGCGTCGGCGCCGAGCTGACGGTGGATCTGTTCAAGACCGGTCAGAAGGTGGATGTGACCGGCACCACGATCGGCAAGGGATTCGCCGGCACCATCAAACGCCATCATTTCCGCAGCCAGCGCGCCAGCCACGGCAACTCGCTGTCGCATCGCGCGCCCGGCTCGATCGGCCAGAACCAGAGTCCGGGCCGGGTGTTCAAGGGCAAGAAGATGGCCGGTCATCTGGGCGCGGCGCGGCGCTGCACCCTGAATCTGGAGGTGGTCCGGGTGGACGCGGAGCGCAACCTGCTGGCGATCAAGGGCTCGGTACCCGGCGCCAAGGGCAGCGACGTGATGGTTCGACCCGCCGTGAAGGTGCGCCGGTAAGGAGGCGATATGGAACTTCAGGTCAAAAACGCGAGCGGTGAAGCGCCCGGCCGGATCACGGTCGCCGATGAGACTTTTTCCCGGCCGTTCAACGAGACGCTGGTGCATCAGGTGGTGGTGGCGTACCTGGCGGGCGCGCGCGCCGGCACTCGCGCGCAGAAGAATCGTGCCCAGGTCAGCGGCGGCGGCGCCAAGCCGTGGCGGCAGAAGGGCACCGGCCGGGCCCGCGCCGGTTCCAGCCGCGGCCCGCTGTGGCGGGGCGGCGGCGTGACCTTCGCGGCCCGGCCGCAGGATCACTCGCAGAAGGTCAACAGGAAGATGTATCGCGCCGCCATGCGGGCCATCTTCTCCGAGTTGCTGCGCCAGGACCGACTGCTGGTGGTCGACCGGCTCGAACTGCCGGAGATCAAGACCAAGCGGATGATCGCCCAACTGGAAACGCTGGGCCTGACCGACCAGCGGAGCCGCGTGCTGCTGGTGAGCGAGGACGTGGATCTCAATTTGTATCTGTCGGCCCGCAACCTGCGCAACGTGGCGGTGAGCGATGCGTCCGGGCTGGATCCGGTCAGCCTGGTGGGCGCCGATACGGTGGTGATGACGGTGGGCGCCATGGAGCGCGTCGGGGAGTGGTTGGCATGAACCAGGAACGATTGTTGAAGATTCTGCTGGCCCCGCACGTCTCCGAGAAAAGCAACCGGGTCGCCGAGCAGCATAATCAGGTGGTGTTCAGGGTGGCCCGCGACGCCACCAAGCCCGAAATCAAGGGCGCCGTGGAGATGCTGTTCAACGTCAAGGTCAAGGGCGTCACGGTCGCCAACGTCAAGGGCAAGCGCAAGCGTTTCGGGGCGATCCAGGGGCGGCGTTCGGATTGGAAGAAAGCCTATGTCGCCCTGGAAGCCGGCCACGAGATCGATTTCCTGGTGGCGGAGTGAACGGGCGTTCCGTGCCCCGGTACATGAGTTAAGGTAGACCCCCATGCCAATCGTCAAGACCAAACCAACTTCGCCCGGCCGGCGCTTCGTGGTCAAGGTCGTCAGCCCCGAACTGCACAAGGGCCGGCCGTACCAGCCGCTGGTCGAGAAGCAGACCCGGAACGGCGGCCGCAACAACATGGGCCGCATCACCACCCGGCACCAGGGCGGCGGCCACAGGCAGCACTACCGGCTGATCGACTTCAAGCGCGACAAGGACAATATCCCGGCGCGGGTCGAGCGGCTGGAATACGATCCGAACCGCAGCGCTCGCATCGCGCTGCTGCTGTACGCCGACGGCGAGCGACGCTACATCATCGCCCCGCGCGACGTGGGCGCCGGTGCCACCCTGATGTCGGGTCCGGCGGCGCCGATCAAGCCGGGCAACACCCTGCCGTTGCGCAACGTGCCGGTCGGAAGCCAGGTACACTGCGTGGAGCTGCGCCCCGGCAAGGGCGCGCAACTGGCCCGCAGCGCCGGCGCCTCCGTGCAGTTGATCGCCCGCGAGGGCAGCTATGCAACCCTGCGGATGCGTTCCGGCGAGATCCGCAAGGTCCACGCGGATTGCAAGGCCACCATCGGCGAGGTCGGCAACGCGGAGCACAACCTGCGCTCGCTGGGCAAGGCTGGCGCCAAGCGCTGGCGCGGCGTCCGACCCACCGTGCGCGGCGTGGCCATGAACCCGGTGGACCACCCGCACGGCGGCGGCGAGGGTCGCACCTCCGGCGGCCGCCATCCGGTGTCGCCATGGGGCGTGCCGACCAAGGGCTACAAGACCCGCTCGAACAAGCGCACCGAAAAGCTCATCGTGCGCCGGCGTAAGAAATAAGGCAGGCCCCGCCGAACCGGGGGCATGCAACCGAGAGGACAAGCAAGGTGCCACGTTCGATTAAGAAAGGACCGTTCGTCGACCTCCACCTCATCAAGAAGGTGGAGCAGGCGGTCGCCACTCACGCCAAGCGGCCGATCAAAACCTGGTCGCGGCGCTCGATGATTCTGCCGGAGATGGTCGGACTGACGATCGCCGTGCACAACGGCCGCCAGCACGTGCCGATTCTGGTCACCGAAAACATGGTGGGCCACAAGCTGGGCGAGTTCGCCGCCACCCGCACCTATCGCGGGCATGCCGCGGACAAGAAGTCCAAATAGGGGGCGATCCGATGCAAGCAGTCGCTATTTTGAAACATGCCCGCATCTCGCCGCAGAAGGCCCGGCTGGTGGCGGATCAGGTCCGCAGCCTGCCGGTGGATCGGGCCCTGCAAATCCTGAATTTCAGCAACAAAAAGGCGGCTCAGCTCATCAAGGGCGTGCTGGAGTCGGCCATCGCCAATGCCGAACATAACGAGGGCGCCGATATCGACGAACTGAAGGTGGCCGCCATCTGCGTGGACGGCGGCCCCGTGCTGAAGCGGATGCATGCGCGCGCCAAGGGCCGCGGCAACCGCATCGTCAAGCGCACCAGCCACATTACCGTGACCGTAGCCGAGCGATAGGAGCGAGAAACGACATGGGTCAGAAAGTCAATCCCACGGGGATACGGCTGGGGATCGCGTCCGATTGGACCTCCAAGTGGTACGCCAACAGCAAGAATTTTCCCGACCTGCTGGAGACCGATCTGAAGGTACGGCAGTTCCTGAAGAAGAAGCTGGCCAACGCCTCGGTCAGCCGGATTCAGGTCGAGCGGCCGGCTCGTCTGGCCCGTATCACCATTCACACCGCCCGTCCCGGCGTGGTGATCGGCAAGAAGGGTGAGGACATCGAAGCCCTGCGCAAGGCGGTCGCCCGGATGATGGGGCTGGAGGTCAAGGACCTGCAGGTGAACATCGAGGAGATCCGCAAGCCGGAATTGGATGCCCAACTGGTCGCCGAAAGCGTGGCCCAGCAACTGGAGCGGCGCATCATGTTCCGGCGGGCGATGAAGCGCGCGGTCGCCAATGCTATGCGATTGGGCGCCCTCGGGATTAAAATACAGGTTTCCGGCCGGCTGAACGGCGCCGAAATCGCCCGCAGCGAATGGACCCGCGAGGGGCGAGTGCCGCTGCACACCCTGCGCGCCAACATCGATTACGGTCTCGCCGAGGCCCGGACCACCTACGGTGTGATCGGGATCAAGGTTTGGATCTTCAAGGGCGAGGTATTCGGTTTCGACCGGCAGGGCGAGGCCAAGTCCGAAAAGGCGGCCGCCAACTGAGCGCCTGGAATTGTTGCGGAACTCCGCGCCGTGCCGCGGAGTTCCTCGTTTATAGACGAGACAGAACATGTTACAGCCGAAAAGAACGAAATTCCGCAAGCAGCGCAAGGGGCGCAACCAGGGTGTCGCCACCAGTGGCACCCGGGTGAGTTTCGGCGAGTATGGGCTGAAGTGCACTACCCGCGGGATGCTGACCGCCCGCCAGATCGAAGCCGCGCGCCGAGCCATCAATCGTTACATCAAGCGCGGCGGCAAGGTGTGGATCCGCATCTTCCCGGACAAGCCCATCACCAAGAAACCGCTGGAGGTGCGCATGGGCAGCGGCAAGGGCAACGTCGAATACTGGGTGGCCAGGGTCAAGCCCGGCCGCGTGTTGTATGAAGTGGAGGGGGTGACCGAAGCCATCGCCCGCGAGGCGTTTCGCCTGGCGGCGGCCAAGCTCCCGGTGCGGACGGTCTTCGTGACCCGGATGGTGATGTGATGAAAGCGAGCGAACTGCGGCGGAAGAGCGTGGACGAGCTGAAACAGGAACTGCTGGCGCTGTTGCGCGAACAGTTTAACCTGCGGATGCAGAAGGCGACCGATCAGGCGAGCAAGCCCCACCTGTTCCGGCAGGCGCGGCGCAATATCGCTCGGGTCAAGATGGTGATGAGCGAGAAGGCGGGCCAGGTATGACGACGGAAAACCAGGTGGAGCGCACCCTGACCGGGCGCGTGACGAGCAACAAGATGGACAAGACCATCACCGTGGCTATCGAACGGCTGGTCAAGCACCCCGTTTACGGCAAGTACGTCCGCCGGACCACCAAACTGCACGCCCACGACGAAAATAACGAGTGCCGCGAGGGCGATCTGGTGACCGTCAAGCAGTGCCGCCCCCTCTCCAAGACCAAATCCTGGATGCTGGTCGCGGTGGTCGAGCGCGCGCAATGACCGCCACCGCTCCGGCCGGCCGGCGTTTTCCCCACTCCGCGAACGGAATGTAGAATCATGATTCAGATGCAAACGATGTTGGATGTCGCCGACAACAGCGGTGCCCGCCGGCTGATGTGCATCAAGGTGCTGGGCGGTTCCCACCGCCGCTACGCGCAGATCGGCGACATCATCAAGGTCAGCGTCAAGGACGCGATCCCCCGCGGCAAGGTCAACAAGGGTGAAGTCTACAACGCCGTGGTGGTGCGAACCCGGAAGGGCGTGCGCCGGCCGGACGGTTCGCTGATCCGCTTCGACGGCAACGCCGCGGTGTTGCTCAACAACAAGCTGGAGCCGATCGGCACCCGCATCTTCGGGCCCGTGACCCGCGAGTTGCGCGGCGAGCGGTTCATGAAAATTATTTCCCTGGCCCCGGAAGTGCTGTAAGAGAGGAAGGCGGTAATGCGCAGAATTCGAAAGGATGACGAGGTGATCGTCATCACCGGCAAGGATAAGGGCCGGCGAGGCAAGGTGGTGCGGCTGGTGGACGAGGAGCGGGCGATCGTGGCCGGTGTCAACCTGATCAAGCGCCACACCAAGCCCAATCCGGCGCGTAACGTGGCCGGCGGCATCGTCGAGCGCGAGGCGGCGATTCACCTGTCCAACGTGATGCTGTTCAACCCGTTCACCAAGAAAGGCGACCGGGTCGGCTTCCGGGTGTTGGAGGACGGCCGCAAGGTGCGCTACTTCAAGTCCAACAATGAAGTCGTGGATGTCTGAGGAAACGGTCATGGCCCGACTGCAACAGTTTTATCGCGAGACGGTGGTGCCGAAGCTGCGCGAGCAGTTCCAGTACCGTAACGTCATGGAAGTACCCCGGATCACCAAAATTACCCTGAACATGGGTGTGGGCGAGGCGGTCGCCGACAAGAAGATCATGGAACACGCGGTCAGCAACCTGACTCAGATCGCCGGTCAGAAGCCGGTGGTCACCCTGTCGCGGAAGTCCATCGCCGGCTTCAAGATCCGCGCGGGCTGGCCGATCGGCTGCAAGGTGACCCTGCGGCGCGACCGGATGTACGAATTCCTGGATCGGCTGGTCAACATCGCCATCCCCCGCATCCGCGATTTCCGCGGCTTCAGCGCGCGGGCCTTCGATGGCCGCGGCAATTACAGCCTGGGCGTGCGCGAGCAAATCATCTTCCCGGAAATCGACTACGACAAGATCGACGCCATCCGCGGCCTCGACATCACCATTACCACCACGGCGAGCACCGACGAGGAAGGTCGCGCGTTGCTCGCCGCGTTTGATTTTCCGTTCCGGAACTGAGGATTCAGAGTGTGGCGAAACTGAGCATGATCAATCGCGAGATCAAGCGGGCGCGCGTCGTCGACCGCTATGCCGCCCGGCGGGCCGAGTTGAAGGAGGCGATCCGCGATCCGGCCGGCAGCGACCAGCAACGGCGGGAGGCGCAGAAGCGGCTGCAGGCGCTGCCGCGCGACGCCAATCCGATTCGCCTGCGCAACCGCTGTCGGCTGACCGGCCGCTCCCACGGTTTCTACCGCAAGTTCGGCTTGGGCCGCAACAAGCTGCGGGAAGCCACCATGCGCGGCGACGTGCCCGGCCTGCGCAAGGCGAG
>JAVMKJ010000026.1:0-6900 GCA_031732855.1 Candidatus Competibacter sp. | reverse complement strand
CAGCGATTTGCAGGCGGTTTTCGAGCCGTTTTTCCGGGCTGGAGCCGGCGTCAAGACCACCGGCTTCGGTTTGGGGTTGGCCATCGCCCGCCGGGCGGTCGAGGCGCATGGCGGGAGCATTCGCGCGCTGAATCGCCCGAACGGCGGGTTGCGAGTCGAGATCGTGCTGCCGGTGGGTGAAATCGCATTATGAAGATCAGGGCACCACCTCAATGACGGTGATGAGGTAAGCGCCTTTTTCGCTCTCCCGCAGCTCGAATTTCACCCTGTCGCCCACCTTGACCTTCCCGACCAAGGTTTTGTCCGCCAGCCGGAAATCCATCACCATTCGCGGCCACTTCAACGCCGGGATCGGGTCATGATCGATCGCCAGCTTGCCCCCCGCCGCGTCCACGCCCCTGACCGTCCCCGTGGCGGCAATGGACTGACTTGCGGACGCACGGGTGGCGCCGTGATCGTGGGATTGCTCCGCCGCCAGGGCTCCGCCGCCAATACCCGGCAGAGCGATCAACAGCAGCGAAATCAGCCATTGTTTTTTCATGTCTCCTCCAAATTACTGGGTCGAGTTCAAGATTCGACCGCGACCGACACCGTGCCGCGCCGCCGGTTTTCGCGTTCGATCACCGTGCCCTGCCAAAGAAGGAACACCGCCGGAATCACCACCAAGGTCAACAGGGTAGCGCTGACCATGCCGCCGATCATCGGGGCAGCGATCCGGCGCATGACCTCCGATCCGGTGCCGGTACCATACATGATGGGCAACAGGCCGGCGATGATGGTGGTCACGGTCATCATCTTTGGCCGCACTCGCAGCAGCGCACCTTCGATCACCGCATCGCGCAATTCGGCCAAGGTTACGGTTCGGCCCGCGTCAGTCGCTGCTTTCCGCCGCCTTGCGAGAGCCTGATCCAGATAGACCAGCATCACCACGCCGGTTTCCGCCGCCACCCCTGCCAGAGCGATAAAACCGACCCCGACCGCAACCGACAGGTTGTAATCCAGCCAGTACAGCAACCAAACCCCGCCGAGCAGGGCGAACGGCAGAGTGGCCATGATGAGGACCGCGTCGGCCAGCCGCCCGAAGCTCAGGTACAGCAGCAGGAAGATCACCGCCAAGGTTACCGGCGCGACGACTTGCAGCTTGGCCAGCGCCCGGGTCAGGTATTCGTATTGACCCGACCAGCGCAAGGAATAGCCAGCCGGCAGCGCGACCTGTTCCGCCACGGCCCTTTGTGCCTCGGCGACGAAGGAACCGATGTCGCGGCCTTGGATATCCACGTAGGTAATGCCGGTCAAGCGGGCGTTCTCGCTCTGCAACATGGCCGGACCGTCGGTGATCTTGACCGCGGCGACCTGACTCAGCGGCACTGTGGCGCCGGTCGGGGTCACGATGGGCAGTGCCCGCAACCGGTCCAGCGAATCGCGCACAGCTTGCGGATAGCGCAAGTTGACCGGGTAACGTTCCAGACCCTCGACGGTTTCGGTAACGTTCATCCCGCCGACGGCGGTATTGATGACCTCCTGCACGTCGCCGACGTTCAACCCCAACCGGGCCGCGGCCAGCCGGTCGATGGCCACGTCCACGTATCGGCCGCCGGCCACCCGCTCGGAATAGACCGAGGCAGCGCCGGGAATGGCGCGGATCACCTGCTCGAGCCGTTCGCCGACCTGCTGGATGACGGCCGGATCGGAGCCGGCCACCTTGACCCCGAGCGGGGTCTTGATGCCGGTGGCGAGCATGTTGATCCGGTTCCTGATCGGCATCACCCAGGCGTTGCTCAGCCCCGGCAGCTTGACGATGCGGTCCAGTTCGGCGATCAGTTCGGCGGTGGTCAACCCTGGCCTCCACTCCGAACGTGGTCTGAGTTGAACGACGGTTTCAATCATGCTCAACGGCGCCGGATCGGTGGCGGTTTCCGCCCGCCCGACCTTGCCGAATACCCGTTTCACTTCCGGCACGGCCCGAATCAGTTTGTCGGTCTGCTGCATGAGCTCGACCGCCTTGCCGATGGCGATGGCGGGAAAGGTGGTCGGCATGTACAGCAGGTCGCCCTCGTCCAGATCGGGCATGAATTCCACCCCCAGCCGTTGCAGCGGCCACCATGCGGTCAAGGTCAGCAGGCCCGCCAGCAGCACCACCGGCCAGGGATGGCGCAACACCAGCGCCACGAAGGGCCGATAAGCGGCGATCAGCAGGCGGTTGAGCGGGTTGCGGTTCTCCGGCAGGATGCGGCCACGCACCAGCCACCCCATCAGCACCGGCACCAGGGTGATGGACAGGCCCGCCGCCGCCGCCATCGCGTAGGTCTTGGTGTAGGCCAGCGGCGCGAACAGCCGCCCTTCCTGGGCTTCCAGCGCGAACACCGGCAGGAAGCTGAAGGTGATGATCAACAGCGAAAAGAACAGCGGCGGTCCGACCTCGCTGGCGGCCTGCCGGACGATGCGCCAGCGCTCGTCCTCGTCGCGGGGGTGCCCGTGTTCGAGATGCTTGTGCAGGTTCTCGACCATGACGATGGCGGCGTCCACCATCGCGCCGATGGCGATGGCGATGCCGCCCAGCGACAGGATGTTGGCGTTGATGCCCTGCCAGCGCATGATGGCAAAAGCGGTCAGAATGCCGACCGGCAGGCTGATCAGGATCACCAGCGAGGAACGCAGGTGAAACAGAAACAGCGCGCAGACGACGACCACGACAATGAATTCCTCGACCAGCTTGTCGCGCAGGTTGTCCACCGCCCGCTGGATCAGCGCCGAGCGGTCGTAGGTTTCGACGATCTTCACGCCCTCGGGCAGGCCGCGCCGCAACTGGTCGAGCTTGGCCTTGACCGCTTCGATGGTGGTCAGGGCGTTCTCGCCGGAACGCATGACGATGATGCCGCCCACCACTTCGCCTTCGCCGTCCAGTTCGGCCGCGCCGAGGCGCAGTTGCGGGCCGATCCGCACCTCGGCCACGTCGCCGAGCAGGATGGGCGTGCCGGCCGGACTGACTCCCAGCGGCACTTGCCGCAAATCCCCGACGTTTTGCAGATAGCCGCGCGAGCGCACCATGTATTCGGCCTCGGCCATCTCGATCACCGAGCCGCCGACTTCCTGATTGGCGTTCTGAATCGCCATGCGCACCTGGGCGAGCGGCAGGCCGTAGGCGCGCAGCCGGTTGGGGTCGAGCACCACCTGATATTGCTTGACCATTCCACCGACCGTGGCGACTTCGGCGACACCGTCCACCGACTGCAACTCGTATTTGAGGAACCAGTCCTGCAGGGAACGCAGTTGCGCCAAATCGTGACGGCCGCTCCGATCCACCAGGGCGTATTCGTACACCCAGCCGACGCCGGTGGCGTCCGGTCCCAGCGCCGGCTGGGCTTGCGGCGGCAGGCGCGGCGCGACCTGGCTGAGATATTCCAGCACCCGCGACCGAGCCCAGTACAAATCGGTGCCGTCGGCGAAAATCACGTAGACGAAGGAATCGCCGAAACCGGAATAGCCGCGCACCGACACCGCGCCCGGCACGGCGAGAAAAGCCGTCGCCAGCGGATAGGTCACCTGGCTTTCCACCACCTGCGGCGCCTGGCCGGGGTAGCTGGTCTTGACGATGACCTGCACGTCGGACAGATCGGGCAGGGCGTCGAGCGGGATATGCCGGGCCGACCAGGCGCCCCAGCCGGCCAGCAGGAGGGTCGCCAGCGCGACCAACAGGCGATTGTGGATGGACCAGCGGATGATGGCGTCGATCATGGCGCCTTCCTGCCCTCGCCCTGTGGGAGAGGGGCCGGGGGTGAGGGCGCCTTCCTGCCCTCGCCCTGTGGGAGAGGGGCCGGGGGTGAGGGGTGTATGGCGTCGATGACGTAGCGGCCGTCTTCGCCCTCGCGAATGCGGAGACGCGCCCTGTCATCCGGCTTCAGCCCGTCGAGTTTCACGCCTTCGGCGACGGAAAAATCCATGGTCATGGCCGGCCAGTTCAAAGCCGGGATCGGATCGTGGGTCACGTTCAGGATTCGGGAAACCCCATCGACGGCGTTGACTGTTCCATCGACCCACAGCTCCGGTTTGGGTGGCGCGCTCAGCCGTTGCAGGCCGGCGCGGATGCTGCTCTCGGAGTCGAGCAGGAACTGAGCGGACGTCACTACCCGGTCACCTTCCTTCAGCCCGGAGCGGATTTCCACCCGGTCACCGGCCTCGATCCCAGTCTCCACCGGCCGCGCCTCGAACCGGCCGTCGCCGAGATCCACGATCACCCGTTGCGCGACGCCGGTACGGATCAGCGCCTCGCGTGGAATGGCGAGCACCCTGGCGCGCGGCGCGGCGTGAATGACGATGTCGGCGAACATGTTGAACCTGAGCCGATCACCGGGATTGGGGAACCGCAGCCGGGCGCGCAGGGCACGGGTCTTGGGATCGACGTCCGGGTAGATGTACTCCACCGTGCCATTCCAGACTTCTCCGGGGGCGTGCGGCAGCCGCACCTCGGCCTTCTGACCGATCGCCAGCCAGCCGGCCTGTTGCTCGAATACCTCGACCTTGACCCAGACGGTCGAGGTGTCGGCCAAGGTCATCAGCTCCATTTCCGGGGTGACGTACATTCCTTCTCGGATGTTGAGCGCCGAGACGATGCCGTCCCGCCGGGCGTACACCGCGGTCATTTGCACGACCTTCCGCTCTTTCTCCACCTGCTGGATTTGGCTTTCCGGCACTCCCAGCGCCAGCAACCGGTCGCGGGCGGAGACTTTCAGGGATGGCTGGATGCCTTCGAGGGCCTGAAGGTACTCCCTTTGGGCGTTGACCAGGTCTGGAGCGTAGACCTCCAGTAGCAGATCGCCCTGCCGCACCCGTTCGCCGAGGGTTCTGACCTTCAGATTTTCCACCCAGCCGCTGGCGCGTAAATGGACGTGGCCGAGGGCGCGCTCGTCGTAATCGAAATAACCGACGGTCTCGATCCGCCGGCTGAGGTCGCCGAGTTCGACCGGCGCGGTGCGCACGCCCAGGTTGTTGACCACTTCCGGCGCGATGCGGATGCCGGAAGTATCATCGGTCTTCCCGCCGCCGGCGAAGACCGGGATGTAATCCATGCCCATGTCGTCCTTGGCTGGCGTGTCCGAAAAGATGGCCGGATTCATCGGATGGCGGTATTTGACCGGCTTGCGCTCGGCGGGCGCGGCGGCGATCTCTCCACCCCGCCCGCTCTCCATGGAAGGAGAAGGGTAGAGATTGAGTTGGTTAAACCAGGGTTGCAGGCGGGGCGCCAGCAGCACGCCGGCACCGAACAGCAGGATGGCGAAAAGGGTCGCCAGCAGGATTTTCATGATGTTCGGGTTCCTTGAAGGCATTGCAGGAACCCGGTTGGTCCCCTGATTCGGGGACTGGGAAGTCGTGTGGAAAGTTCCGCCGCCTTTCGACGGCGCGGCGATTTCATCCGCCGGTAAGGTTCATGTGGCGCGGGATGACCGGCTGGCCGCCGAGCCGGAAATCATGACCGCGCGGCTTGATGGCCATGGCCGCGACGATGGCTCGTCTCAGCCGCTCGCGGTCGCCGGGATGAGCCCGCAGGACGTGGCGTAAATCCACCGAGTGCTCCTGTCCCAGGCAGAGGAGCAAACGGCCCTCGGCCGTGACCCGTACCCGGTTGCAGTCGCCGCAGAAATTGTGACTGTGCGGCGAAATGAAACCGATGCGGCTGTCGGTCCCCGGAACGCGGTAATAGCGGGATGGCCCGCCGGTGGTTTCGGTGGTGGGGGTGAGGGCGAACACCCGCTCCAGATCGGCGCGGACGGCGTCGCTGGAATAGTAGGCCCCGGCACGGTCGCAGTCGCCGAGCGGCATTTCCTCGATGTAACTGATATCCAACCCGTTGTCGATCGCGAAACGCGCGAGATCGGCCACCTCGTCGTGGTTGCGGTTCTTCAGGATCACGGCGTTCAGCTTGATCCGGCCGAAGCCGGCGGCGCGCGCCGCCTGGATACCGCGCAATACCGGCTCCAGTTTGCCAACGCGGGTGATGCGCTTGAAACGCTCCGGATCGAGGCTGTCCAGGCTGACGTTGAGGCGCGCCACGCCCGCGACCTTGAGATCGACGGCCATGCGTTCCAGTTGCGAACCGTTGGTGGTCAACACCAGCTCCGCCAGTCCGTGCTCGCGCAACCGGCCCAGCTCCTGGATCAGCCACAGGACGTTGCGCCGTACCAGCGGCTCGCCGCCGGTGATTCGGATCTTTCGCACGCCCAATTCGACGAAAGCCCGGCCCAGATCCGCCAACTCCTCCAGCGTCAGGACCCGGGCGCGCGGCAGGAAATTCATCCGTTCGTTCATGCAATAAACGCAGCGGAAATCGCAGCGGTCGGTCACGGAAAACCGGACATAGCTCGCGCGCCGGCCAAAACGATCCACCAACGGTTCGGCGGCGGAAATCCAATCACCGGGCAAGGCATGCACGCTGGATACCTCGAAGCAGAATGGAACAGGGACGGATCGCGCCTCACCATACCAGAACCGTTGGAGGGAGTATTTCGGTACGATGAGATACCTCCTTGGAGGAGGGTAACGGTTGGATGGTTGCAATGGGAAATGATCGATGGTCGCCCGCTTCCGGTTTCAATCGCGCCAGCCCCGTTTTTGGGGACGTTTGATCTCGGTCACGGCTGAAAGGATGCCGTCGATCAGTTGATTTTTGTCTCATCGAACCTGTGATGGGAAAGCTTGGGTCGCCGCGGTGCTCTGTATTCGAGCGTCTTTTTTTGGGATTCGAAAAGACGACACGACGCTCGTTTAAGAACGTTTAAAGATGTTTAAAAATGTTTAAAGAATGTTTAGTATGCAATTTTACTTTTAAAATCATGTTATTACAACACCATATGTCCCCGTTTATGGGATGTAATGTCCCCGTTTATGGGATGTAATGTCCCCGTT
>JAVMKJ010000025.1:0-6964 GCA_031732855.1 Candidatus Competibacter sp. | reverse complement strand
GCGATGGTCACCAGCATCGTCAACGCCAGCAGCGGCAGGCCGACCTTGACGTAATCGCCGAAGCTGTAGCCGCCGGGTTCCATCACCAGCATGTTCACCGGGGACGACACGGGCGTCACGTACGCGGCGCAACAGGCGATCGCCACCGTCATCGCAAAGGCCTGGGGCGAGACGTGCAGGGTCTGGGCGGCCTCGATGGCCACCGGGGCGATCAACACCGCCGTGGCCGAGTTGGAAATGAACAGCCCGACCAGCGCGGTGACCAGGAACACCACCGCCAGCATCGCGACCGGCCCCAGCGACCCCAGGGCGGCGACCAGTTGGTGCGCCATCAGCTCGGTCGCGCCCGTCTTGGTCAGCGCCGTCGCCAGCGGCAGCATCCCGGCGATCAACACCACCGTTTTCCAACTGATCACCCGATAGATGGCGTCCAGCTTGACGCAGCCGGTCGCGATCATCCCCAGCGCGGCCAGCAGCGCGGCGGCGGAATTCGGCAGCAGCCCGAACGCCATCACCGCGACCATGGCGACCAGAATCCCCACGGCGACCGGCGCCCGCTGGCGGGCCGGCAGCCGCTCGTGGTATTCCGCCGGCACGGTCAGCACCACAAAGTTCTCGCGGTCCTCCCACAACCGCTGGATGTCGTCCCAGCCGCCGGCAATCAGCAGCGTATCGCCAAAGTCCAGCGCCAGATCCGCCAGGTCCGTCACCAGCGGCTCGCCGCGCCGGCGGACGGCCAGCACGGTGACCTGGTAGCGCGAGCGGAATTCCAGTTCGCGCAGGGTCTTGCCGATCAGCTTCGAGTCCGGCGCCAGCATGATTTCGACGGCGCCGATGTCCTGGAGGGCTTCGTGGCGCTGGCGCTCGTCCAGGGGGGGTAATTCCACCAGATTCTGCGCGGCGATCAAGGCTTGCGCGCGCTCTCGATCCGCGATGACGAGGATGACGTCGTCGGGCTCGAACACCGTCTCCGGTAGCGCCGGCAGGAAATGCGCCTTGCCATGCAAATGTTTCTCGAAGCCCACGATCAGGACGCCCGAGCGGCGGTGCAGTTGTACCCGCGCCACCGACCGATCCAGCAGCGGCGAGCCGGGAAGAACGCGCAACCGATGCCAGCGCCCGGCGAGGCCATAAGCGCCGATCAGATCGTAGACGCTCGGCGGTTTGGCTCCGCCTTCTTCCGCGGTCCGTTGCGGGCCGAGCAGGCAGCGTGCCGCCAGCATGAAGACGATGCCGGCGACGAGCACGGCCAGACCAAACGGCGTCCAACTGAAAAAGCCGAGCGGGGCGAGGTGATGGGCGCGCAGGGTGTTCTCGACGATCATGTTGGGCGAGGAGGCGATCAGCGTCATCATGCCGCTGATCAGCGCCGCCACCGACAGCGGCATCAGCATCCGCTTGCGGTTCAGTCCGGTCTTGTCGGCGATCCTCAGCACTACCGGGACGAACAGGGCGACGATCGCCGAGGAACTCATAAAGGCGCCGATTCCCCCCGCCAGCCCCATGACGAGCACGATCGAGCGCGTCTCGTTCCCGCCGCCCAGCTTCAAGACGAACTCGCCCAGACGGTGCGCGATCCCGGTATTCACCAGCGCCTCGCCGACGATGAAAATCGCGGCGATCAGGATCACCACCGGGTCGCCGAACCCGGCCAGCGATTCCTGTGGGGTGAGCACGCGGCTCAGCATCAGCGCCAGCACCACGAGGATCGCCACGATGTCGGCGCGCGGGCGCCCCCAGGCAAACAGGACCACGGCGCCGGCCAGCACGCCAAAAACGATCAGCATCGGTTCGGTCATGGCCATCAGTCCGCCGTCGCAAGGTGGGCGATTGCCTCAGTCAGAAGCGGCACGCCGAGATTGCCGGCCGCTGGCTTCGTCGTGCGATCGTTGTTTCTGTTCATAGGATTTTTCCTGGGCGGACTTTCTTTAATAATACTCCTCTCGGCCCAATCCTTCGCGGAGCAATCGTCCCATGAGCGGCGTCAATCCCCTGCCCATCATTTCCGAACCGGTCCGGACCGCTCTGCGGTTGTTGATCGTCGGTTCGCTGCTGCTCGCCGTGCTCTACATCCTCCGACCGTTCCTGCCCAGCATGTTGTGGAGCGCGTTCATCGTGATCGCGGTTTGGCCGGGACTGGCCTGGCTGCAAGGCCGGTTCCGCTGGAGCCGGGCGGCCTGCGCGCTGTTGCTGGCGGTGGTGCTGGTCGGCTTCGTCATCGGTCCCCTGCTGGCCGGCATCTTTACCCTCACCGAACACGGCGAAAAGCTGTTTTTCGATACCAAGGCGGCGATCGAAAAGATTCCCGACGAGCCGCCGGCCTGGGTGGGGGAGTTGCCCCTGGTGGGTTCGCGGCTGGCGGAGACCTGGCGCGACGCCGCCAGCGGCGATGCTGGCCTGCGGGCGCGGCTCGGTCCGGCGATACAGGCCAGCGGACGCTGGCTCTTCAGTCAGGTGGGAGCGGTCGGGGGGTTGTTTCTCCAGTTCCTGCTGGTGGTGGTATTTACGCTGGTGTTTTACCTGAATGGCGAAAAACTGGACGAAACGAGCGGGCGTCTGGCCAATCGCCTCGGCGGCGAACGGGCGCTCCAGGCTCGCGATCAGGCCCGGCAGGCCATCCGCGCCGTGGCGCTCGGAGTGGTGCTGACCGCCCTGCTGCAGGCCGGTTTGGCGCTGATCGGGCTGCTGATCGCGGGGGTACCGCTGGCGATTCTGCTCGCTTTCGTGTGTTTCCTGCTGGCCATCGCCCAATTCGGCGCCGCTCTGCCGCTGCTGGCCGTGGCGGGTTGGCTGTACTGGGGACGGGGCGAGACCGGCTGGGCTGCGTTCGTGGCGGTTTGGGGCCTGTTCGTGGTGGGGGGCGTCGATAACATCATTCGGCCGATGCTGATCACGCGCGGCATGAGCATGCCGCTGACGCTGGTGTTCCTCGGCGTGATCGGCGGCCTGCTCGCCTACGGCCTGATCGGGGTGTTCCTGGGGCCGACCCTGGTCGCGATCACCTATACCCTGCTGCTGGCCTGGCTCGCGGAGCCGCCAGCCGATTGACCCAGCGTATTCCCGATCAATCCATTCGGACCGGCGCCAAGCGGGTATGATAATTTCCGAAACGACCTCACCGATTCCGAGATCTTGCGGGCGCTTCGGAATATGCCACGTGGAATAATTGCGGAGGATTCACCCTTGAACGAAAAACCCGTTAAACCAACGACCGGCCTCGACGGCGCGGTCGCGGCGCTGCGCCGTCACCTGCTGGAAAAAGGCAACCGGTTCGAGCACGGCCCGGACTACGAAGGGAACGGCAAGGTGCTGGCCAGCGTCACGCAGGCCGCGCGGCTGTACGAGGGCATGGGTTATACCAGGCTGATCGAACTGGGCGATCCGCCGGCCTACGCCATGCTGCAACGCGGCCACCGGGAAGCGCACGTCTTCCAGCCGCAAGATCCGCAAATCCGGCAATGGCTGGCCGATGAAAAGGCCGATCCCAACAATCCCGCCATCCGCGACTACATGCTACGGAAATCGGGGCTGAGCGAAAGCGACCTTGCGGTCGCCGCCAAGCCCCGGCGCTACCACATCAACGAGGTGGACGAGGTGTTCATCGTCACCGCCGACGACGGGGATTGAACGTGCGGGGAAACGGCTTCGAGCGGTTCGGGTGACGACGGCTTCCCACTGGCCATCACCCATGCACTTCGTTACAACCCCGGCTTTTTCGCGTCGAGCGCGCCGCTTAAGGTCTCCTTAAGAATTGCCTGGAACAATGGCACGCAACGAAGAGTCCGGAACGGTTCCGGCTCCGTCACAAGATTGACGTTGCGAGAGAGGTAACGAACATGCGATTCCCCACCAAGCTGAACAAACTCGCGGCCGCGGTCGCTTTGGTCACCGGCGGCGCCATCCTGGCGGCGGGCGGCCTGCCGCCGGCGCTGGCGATCGAGGGGACTCCGCCGGTCCAGGTCGAGATGACCATACCGGATTTCAGCGCGCTGGTGCAGCAGAACGCCGCCGCGGTGGTAAACGTCACCGTCACCGGCAAGAAGTCGCCGGCCACGGTCATGCGCGGCATCCCGGACCCGGATGACGAGGACAATCCTTTCGCGCCGTTCTTCAAACAGTTCCCGATGCCGCCGACGCCCCATGGCGGCAGAGAGATGCCGAGTCTCGGCCTGGGATCGGGCTTCATCATTTCCGCCGACGGGTACGTCATCACCAACCACCACGTGGTGGACGAGGCCGACAAGATCACCGTCAAGCTGAACGACAAGCGCGAATTCCCGGCCAAGGTGATCGGCAGCGACCCGCAGTCCGACATCGCCCTGCTGAAGATCGACGCCACCGGCCTGCCGGTGGTGACCGTCGGCGACGCCGACAACCTCAAGGTCGGCCAGTGGGTCTTTGCCATCGGTGCCCCGTTCGGACTGGAGCGCACCGCCACCAAGGGCATCGTCAGCGCGCTCGGCCGATCGCTGCCGAACGACACCTACGTGCCGTTCATCCAGACCGACGTGCCGATCAATCCGGGTAACTCCGGCGGGCCGTTGTTCGACCTGACCGGCAAGGTCGTGGGCATCAACTCGCAGATTTTCAGCCGCAGCGGCGGTTACATGGGGCTGTCGTTCGCCATCCCGGCGAACGTGGCGATGGATGTGGTCGCGCAGCTCAAGGCCGACGGTCGCGTGACCCGGGGCTGGCTCGGCGTGACCCTGCAGGAGGTCACCCAGGATCTGGCGCGCTCCTTCAACCTGGAGCAGCCGCGCGGCGCGCTGGTGGCCGACGTGAGCGAAGGCAGTCCGGCGGCCAAGGCCGGACTGAAGACGGGTGACGTCATCGTCGCCTACGCCGGCAAGCCGGTGAACGACAGCGCCGATCTGCCGCCGCTGGTGGGCGCGAGCAAGCCCGGCGCCAGCAAGACCCTGACCGTGATCCGCGACGGCAGAGAGCGGGAGATCGACGTCACGCTCGGCCGGTTGCCGGACAAGGACAGGGAACTGGCGCTCGAAAACGCCCCGGACGACGGCGCGCTGCGGCTGAACGTCGTGGTGGCCGATCCGCCCGCCGGCCTGCACGGCAAGGGCGGAGCCGAGGGCGGCGTTCTGGTGCGGCAGGTCGGACCGGGCATCGCCGCCGAGGCGGGCGTGCGGCCGGGCGACATCCTGGTGAGCTTGAACAACCAGACGATCAAGGACGCCGCCCACTTGCGGCAACTGGTGAAGGAACTGCCGCCGGGCAGACGGGTGCCGCTGCTGGTCAAGCGAGACAACGGGTCGCTGTATCTGGCGGTGGAGATTCCGGCCCGCGCCAAGCAGGCAGGGTAAGTGTTCTCTCCCTCCTCTGACCGGGTCGAGCCTTTCCGCTGCCGGCTCGGGGAGCAGCCGTGACCTCCATCCGCCAGCGCCTGCTGCTCGGCTTGCTGGCCGGTTTGAGTCTGGTGCTGGGCGTCGCCGGTTACGCCACCTATCGTCAGGCCCGCGCCGAAATCGACGCCCTGTTCGATTATCAGTTGCGGCAGACGGCGCTGGCCCTGCGCCGGCAAAACCTGCTGGCGCTGGCGATGGGTGGCGAGCCGGGCGAAGGGGAGGGCGATCTTCTGGTGCAAATCTGGGATCGCGGCGGCGGGCTGCTCTACGTTTCCCGCAAGGAATGGGAGTTGCCCTTCGTCACCCAGCCCGGCTTCGCCGACCTGCTCTGGCGCGACCAGCGCTGGCGACTGTTCGCGCTGTACGCCGGCGATCGCATCGTCCAGGTCGCGCAGCCGGCGGGAGTCCGGCTGCGGATGAGCGCCGACATCGCCCTGCGCAATCTGGCCCCGTTCCTGCTGCTGCTGCCGGGAATGGCCGTGGTGATCTGGTTCGGGGTCGGCGCCGGCCTGCGGCCCCTGCATCGCGTCGCCGCCGAGATTCAGCAGCGTCGGCCGGGGGCGCTGGACCCGGTGGGGGCGGCGCGGCTGCCGGTGGAAATCATCCCCCTGGTCCATGCCCTCAACGAGCTGCTGGCACGGCTGGCTCGCACCCTCGACGCCCAGCGTCAGTTCGTCGCCGACGCCGCTCACGAACTGCGCACTCCTCTGGCCGCGGTGCGGCTGCAGGCCGAGATGGCGCAACGGGCCACCGAAGAAGCGGAACGGACGGCGACTTTGGAGCAGTTGCGCGCCGGCCTGCTGCGCGTTTCCCACCTGGTCGAGCAGTTGCTGGCCATGGCCCGGCTGGACGCCGCGCCGGACGCCGGCACGGTGGTAGCCGTGGATCTGCTGGAGATGGCCAGGCGGGTGGTGACCGAATCGGCGCCCATCGCCGACGACCGCGATCTCGATCTGGGTCTCCTGCCCGGCGATGCCGTCCCGGTCGCCGGCGATCCAGGCGAACTGCGAACCCTGCTGGGCAACCTGGTGGACAACGCCTTGCGTTACACCCCGGCCGGCGGCCGGGTGGACGTTCGGGTCCAACGGGTCGAAACCGAGGCGGTGCTGACCGTGAGCGACACCGGGCCGGGGATTCCGGCGGTGGAGCGATCGCGGGTGTTCGACCGGTTCTATCGCGGCGCCGACGCCACCGCGCCCGGCAGCGGGCTGGGCCTGGCCATCGTCAAGCGCATCGCCGACCGCCACCGGGCCAGCATCCGACTGGAAGACGCCGAACCGGGCCGGGGATTGCGGGTCACGGTCCGGTTGCCGGTCGCCGCCGCCAAGGATTCGTTCTCTCCCAACCCTTCTACCCCCGGCAAGGAAGGGGAGCAGCCGGTTACAACTGACTAATACCATTTCCGAATTGATATTGAGCTTTTGGTCGCTTTTGGTCGGTTGGGTTGAACGTAGTGAAGCCCAACATCCTGACCCATTGTTGGGCAACGCTCCGCTTTTGCCCAACCTACGCCCAATGTTAAACGGTAAAAACCTATACGGAATTGGTATAACTTCCTGTCGTGGCAGGTGTATTCCATCCGAAACGACCGCTATAGTGGATGA
>JAVMKJ010000024.1:31040-37287 GCA_031732855.1 Candidatus Competibacter sp. | reverse complement strand
TTCGATTTTATTCTATCCGCACTAAAAAAGTAAAATATATTGGTAATTGGTATTAAATATATTATAAGCTATAGATTTAGCTCGAATTGGAAAGATTCGGTCACTTTTGAGCCAAATTAGAACCCTCAAGGCTTCTACGCCAGCCGATAGCATGCGCCATTGCGTTCGCCCTGCATGACCACTGTACCGACATGCACCAGTTCCGCCATAACCTTTTTAAGCTGGGAACGCTTGATCTCCTTGCCGATGCGCTGATGCACGTCCCCCATTTTGGAATCAGGGTAGCGGCGCAAATCTTCCCTGATCAGCTCCGACAGGCGGTGCGGCTCAATCCGCGTCAACATGGTGATCTGCGTCAGATCGGCATCGTGCAACAAAGCGGGCGTTACGAAGTAGCGCGTTCCTTTGGCGCGGCCACTGGTCCGAACAATGCCCCAATCCGGCAAGTGCCCCAGCCAAGCATCAGGGTTTCCGGTTTCGGGTAGCTCCAGGCACTTCACCAGCTCGCGAGCGGTCATTCCTTCAGACAGGGCCAGCAATCCCAGCGTAATCCGCTCGCGTTGCGTGAATTGAAACTGCTTATCAACCGTTTCGATCAGGCGGATCACTGGCGGTTTGAGGATATGCCGACGCACGGTGACATGAACGGAATCCTGACCTTCGGTGAGTGCTGGCGCGGGTCGGCCGTAGGCAAGCTGGCGCTCGTACATCATGTCAAACCCGCTTCCTTCGCGTTCCATCAGCCCCAGATCGTGAAAGACGCGGGCAAACACCTCCGCCAAGCTCAACGGCCACGATCCCTTCCTGTACCTGAAGGACATCTTGGCTCGCCTACCGACCCAGCCCAATAGCCAGATCGGCAAATTACTCCCCCATCGCTGGCTGCCCGAAGCTCGCGCCTGAATCAGAAATCAACCTGGGTTCGCCGGACGTTTACGAATTAGTTGACTAGAACAGTCGGAATATCTAAGTTCACTTGGCCGCAAGGTGGAACGGTTTTCCATCGTGGCAACGTCACCCATTCCCCAGAGTGCCAACAAGGAGAAGTACATGAGCAAGCCCTACGTCAAACTCGACAAGAACAATGCCGCCGTGCTGCTGGTGGATCACCAAGCAGGTCTGCTGTCGCTGGTTCGCGACATCGAGCCCGAACGCTTCAACAACAACGTGCTGGCGCTGGCCGATGCTGCCAGGTATTTCGGGCTGCCGACCATTCTCACGACGAGCTTCGAGGATGGCCCCAACGGCCCGCTGATCCCGGAACTCAAGGCACTGTTCCCCGATGCCCCGTACATCGCACGTCCCGGCCAGATTAACGCCTGGGACAACGCCGACTTCGTAAACGCGGTGAAGGCCACCGGCAAGAAACAACTACTCATCGCTGGCGTGGTGACCGAGGTATGCGTGGCTTTCCCGGCGTTATCTGCCCTGGAGGAGGGGTACGAGGTGTTCGTCGTCACCGACGCCTCGGGCACCTTCAACGAAATCGCCCGCGACTCCGCATGGAACCGCATGTCGGCAGCGGGCGCCCAACTTATCAACTGGTTCGGCGTGGCTTGCGAACTGCATCGCGACTGGCGCAACGATGTGGAAGGTCTGGGTACGCTGTTGGCCAACCACATCCCCGACTACAAGAACCTGATGACCAGCTACTTCACATTCAAGGGCGGCAAGTAAGTCGAAAGCATGAGCAACTGGTGCCGGGTCGTCCCGGCACCAGCACCAGAATGCGCAATCTTCCGTGGAGAGTGTTCGCATGAATATTTCCCACCCCGCCGATTCGACCGCCGAAGCCGTCACCGGCATTATCGTGCATCATCCGCGTGCCGACGCCCGCGAAGAGTACGAGCAGTGGCTCATCGACATCCGCGAAACCTGCCGACGGTTTCCTGGCTATCTGTCCACGGACGTCATTCGCCCAGTCGGCAATCAGCCGAACTACACCGTGATTATTCGCTTTGCAGGCATCGAAGCGCTTAGAGCGTGGATGGTGTCCCCCGAACGTCGCGACTATCTACAGCGAATCGAGCATGCCCTGGAGCAGGCGGACCGCTACGAAATCCGCACCGGGCTGGACTTCTGGTTCACTCCACCGACGCTCAAGCCGCCCAAGCCATGGAAGCAGTATTTACTCACACTGTCGGCGATCTTTCCGCTGACTGTGATCGTGCCTTGGGCCCTGGCACCGCTGCTGGGTGGCCTACACATGCTGGCGACCAAGGCGATGATCGCAGCCGTTATCGTGGCACTCATGGTGTACGTCATCATGCCGCGCTACACCAGACTGGTGTCGCGATGGCTGCATGGATGAATCCATGCCAACACTAGAAAGCTGACCGAGGGAGCCACGCTAACGGGGAGGGAAGCCATTTTTTGCCCTTGTCGAAAAACCACAACTCGCAAGGCACGGTGCGGGTGTAGAAAAAGTTGGAGCGGATGGCGATCATCACGTCCACGTCGCCGGTTTCCACGATCTTGCGGCGCACCTCCGCCTCGCCATGTCCGGCGCTGGATGCCTGCGAGGACATGACGAACCCGGCCCGGCCCCTGTGGTTCAGGTAGCTGTGGAAATAGGAAATCCACAGGTAGTTGCCGTTGGAAACGGTCTCCTTGCTTTTCCCGGCATCCCCTTTCCTGTTCTTGCCCGCGCCCTTGGTGGTGCCCGGCAAGCCGAACGGCAGTCTGCGGTCGGTCTTCACCTTCTCGGCATCGACCATGTCCACGTTGAACGGTGGATTGGCCATCACGAAATCGCAGCGGCCGAACAGATTGTGCTCGTCCTGATAGAAGGTGTTAGCCTCGCGAATGTCGCCCTCCAGCCCATGCACGGCCAGATTCATCCTGGCCAGCCGAATCGTGGTAGCGGTCTTTTCCTGCCCGTAGAAGGTGACCTTGTGGCTGGTGTCCTGTCCCCGACGCTCGATAAAGTGGCTGGATTGCACGAACATGCCGCCGGAGCCGCAAGCGGGATCGAACACGATGCCGTGATCGGGTTCGATGACGTTGACGAGGGTCTGCACCAGCGAGGGCGGCGTGAAGAACTCGCCGCTGTCCTGCGCGCCCTGCATTGCGAACTTCATCAGGAAGTACTCGTAAATGCGGCCGAACACGTCGCCGCTGGCATTGCGCAGCACCTCGCGGTCGAAGGCGCGCAACAGGTCTTCCAGCAGATCGTTCTCGAATCGGTCAGTCCTTCGGCAATTGACCCCGCAGCGGCTCGAACTCATTCTCGATGGCGTTCATCGCGCTCGACCAGCGCCGCGCCCAACTGCTTGTCCTTGGGTCGCTCGAGTATAGGTTTCCCATTTGAACCGTGGAATCTGCGCTTCAAACCACCCCGGCGCTGCGCGCCACCCCTCCTTATCCAAGGAGGGGAAATTCCACAACTGACGTAGGAGACCTATAGTACGTCGTAGCGAGCCTGTTCGGGGAGCATGAGGGCGCGGCGTTTGATGAAGTCGCCCTTGACCAGCGGCCGTCTCGGCATCTTGCCGGCGGCCTGATCGGCTTCGATCTGCTTCAGCGCGGCCTGATAACGGTTGCTGGCGTGGCGGAGGAAGATCACCCCCAGCACCGGCATACAGTATTCGCTGCTGGTCAGCTTGGAGTTGGCGCGAAGCTGGTCGGCAGCTTCCCACAGCGAGGCTTCGAGTTGTTCGATATCGTGCAGGATATTGTGGTTCATCGGCTGGATTATGATGGGTTTCGAGAGAGAATTTTGAGATTGTTGCTTGATAAATCGAACCGGCAAGACCTTGAAACGCCATCCGCAACCCGACGCCCGGCCGGGCACTTATGCATTGTTGCTGCGGATCGCCGCGGCGGAAGTCGCTTTGATTGGCCGGCAGGGGCGGCTGCCGCTGGCGCCGGGCTGGGCGGTCTATGCCGGCAGCGCCTTCGGGCCGGGCGGGGTGGCGGCCCGATTGGCCCACCACCGCCGACCCGTGGTCCGGCCGCATTGGCACATCGATTATCTACGGCGGCACGGTTCGCTTGCGGCGGTCTGGTTCAGTCACGATCCGGTCCGCCGGGAATGTCTGTGGGCGGCGGTCCTGGCGGGGGAGTTGGGCGGGACGCCGCCGCCGTTCCGGTTCGGCGCCTCCGACTGCCGCTGCCCCGCCCATCTGTACCTGTTCCGCGAGCGGCCGGCGCTGGCCGCGTTCGCCGCCGCCCTGCGGGTCCGCTGCCCCGATCATGCGATGGCGATCGAGGAATTGATACCATTTCCGAATGGATATTGAGCTTTTGGTGGCTTTTGGTAGGCTGCCATGAAAGTACCGGACTTTCATCGTTGGGGGTATCGATCCCGTCGACATGACTGTTGGGCTGAACGTAGTGAAGCCAGTTTTTTCAGATAGTTACTCAATTCCTGCTCGCGCGGGAATGATGGATAGCGAAAGTCCTGGTGTATAGTTTCCACCAGTGAACACCGTTCGAGGAACCGCCGCCATGAACATGCCCGATCCCAACCCCACCGTCGCCTTGGCCCTGGCCGAGGATGTCGGCGCCGGCGATCTGACCGCCGCCCTGATCCCGGAGGACGCACGGGCCGAGGCCACCGTCATCAGCCGCGAGACCGCCGTCCTGTGCGGCGTTGCCTGGTTCGACGCGGTGTTTTGCCAACTCGATCCGCGCGCGACCGTCGACTGGCGGGCGGCCGACGGCGACCGGATCGAACCGAACCAGGTGCTGTGCACCCTGCGTGGTCCGGCTCGTGCTCTGCTGACCGGCGAGCGCACCGCGCTGAATTTCTTGCAGATGCTGTGCGGCACCGCCACGCTGGCCCGCCGTTTCGCCGATACCGTGGCCGGCACCGGCGCCACCATCCTCGACACCCGCAAGACGCTGCCGGGCCTGCGGCTGGCGCAAAAGTACGCCGTCCGATGCGGTGGCTGCCGGAACCACCGCATCGGCCTGTTCGATGCGGTGCTGATCAAGGAAAACCACATCATGGCCGCCGGTTCGATCACCCATGCCATCGCCGCGGCCCGCAGCCTGCATCCGGGCGTCACCGTCGAGGTCGAAGTGGAGAACTTGGCCGAACTGGAAGAGTCCCTCGCCGCCCGGCCCGACATCGTCATGCTGGACAATTTCGATCTGGCGACCATGGCCGAGGCCGTGCGGATCGCCGGGGGGCGGGTCAAGCTGGAGGCGTCCGGCAACGTCAATTTCGATACCGTTCGCCAGATCGCCGAAACCGGCGTGGACTATATTTCCATCGGCGGTCTGACCAAGGACGTGCGGGCGGTCGATCTGTCGATGCGTTTCCGCACCCTCTGAAACACACTCGTCATCTTTGAAATCGATGGCCGGCCATCCGCCGGCGAGGACGCGCTACCGCATGAAATCCTTGTTCCGCGCTTTTGCGTTGGCCGGTTTATTGACCCTGGATTCGGCGGCGGTCGCCGCCACCAACGGGTTGCCCGTCACGCCCTACCAGGCCCGTTACGAAGTGTACGCCTCCGGTTTCTCGATCGGCGAGGGAGTTATCTCCCTCGCCACCACGGGTCCGGGGACCTATCAGATGAGTTCCGATGTCCGTCCCAACGGACTGGTCGCGTTGCTGGCATCCGGCCGGATCCACGAACAGGTCAGCGGCGAAATCCGCGACGGCGCGATCCAGCCCAGCCAGTACGAGCGGCTGATGGATACCGGCCGAAAAGCCAGCACCATGCAACTGCGGTTCGATTGGCCGGCCGGTCGGGTGCTGGCCCGCAACGATTCGGAGCAGGCCACCCTCCCGCTATCGCCCGGCGTGGTCGATCCGCTCAGCCTGCAACTGGTGGTGATGGGGGATTTGAAGCGCGGTCGAGTGCCCGATCGGTACTCGCTGGTGGACAAGACCCAAATCAAGACCTACCAGATTCGCAACCAGGGCGAGGAAACCCTGAGCACCCCGCTCGGCCAGTTGCGCACGGTGCGCATCAACCAGTACACGCCCGGCAAGACCCGGATGACGACGTTCTGGGTAGCTCCCGACCTTCAATACCTGCTGGTGCGCATCAGTCAGGAGAAAGATGGCAAGGAAGAACTGCGCATGGAAATCCGGGGGGTCGAACGCCAACGCTGACCGCCGCCGGTTTTCCCCAACAGAGCCCGGGCATTCTGGCTTGGAAACCGGATTCGGCAAGTAAGTGAGATCTCGCATGATAACCTATGCGCTCTATCAATTTTGATTCCATGATCGCGAAGCATTGGTTCTGCAAATACTGTGGCATCCACCCGTTTAGCAATCCGCGAGCGGCTC
>JAVMKJ010000024.1:2390-30940 GCA_031732855.1 Candidatus Competibacter sp. | reverse complement strand
CATTGGTTCTGCAAATACTGTGGCATCCACCCGTTTAGCAATCCGCGAGCGGCTCCCGACCTGTACGGCATCAATATTCGCTGTCTCGATGATTTCGACCTGGGAACGGCCTCTTTCCAAATCAAGAAGTTCGATGGCCGAAGCCGGGAAGAGGCAATCCGGTCGTTCGCGCTGGATTGATCCCATGCTGTCCCGCAATCTCACCGAGCGCTGATCTCTTGACCCGCCTGCTCCGCCATCCAGCCCGTTTGCTGGTCTTCGGTTTCGCCGCCACCATCCTGATCGGCGGCGTGCTGCTGGCCCTGCCCGTCGCCAGCCGGAGCGGCGCCTCCATCGCCTTCATCGACGCGCTGTTCATGGCTACCAGCGCGGTCTGCGTCACCGGCTTGGCGGTGGTCGACCCCGGCGGCGCGTTCAACGGATTCGGCCAGGGGGTGTTGCTCGGCCTGGTGCAGGTCGGTGGTTTGGGGATCACCACCCTGTCCACCACGCTGTTGATACTGATCGGTCAGAATGTATCGCTGTCCAGCAGCGACGCGGTGCAGGACAGCTTCGCGCTCAGCCATCGCGTC
This sequence comes from Candidatus Competibacter sp., assembly GCA_031732855.1. Taxonomy (GTDB): domain Bacteria; phylum Pseudomonadota; class Gammaproteobacteria; order Competibacterales; family Competibacteraceae; genus JAVMKJ01. The sequence continues at coordinate 30,368 of JAVMKJ010000024.1, read as the reverse complement.
GGTCTCGGTTCGCTCCTGCGGCAGGTGCTGTTGTGGACGCTGACCATCGAGGTACTCGGCGCGGCGATCCTGTTTCTGACCGAAAGCCAGCGCCTGCCGCTGGATCAGGCCCTCTGGGTTTCGGTGTTTCACGCCGTCAGCGCCTTCTGCAACGCCGGTTTCGGCCTGCGCCCCGACAATCTCATGTCGGATCGGTCCGCCGCCGGCATCATCCTGCCGATTTCGCTGCTGATCATCCTCGGCGGGCTGGGCTTCGCGGTGCTGGCCGAACTGGCGCGCTGGACGCGCCGGCGATTGCGCGGCCAACGAACCCCGCTCAGCCTGCACACCAAGGTGGCGCTGACCATGACGGCGGCGCTACTGCTGGTGGGGATGGTGGGGTTCGTGGTGTTGGAGCGCGACAATTTGCTCGAGCCGATGGGCTGGCGGGATGTCCTGCTCACCAGTTGGTTCGCGTCCGTCACGCCCCGGACCGCCGGCTTCAATACCATCGATTACGGCCAGGTCACCGCCGCCACTCTATTTTTCACCATCGTGCTGATGCAGATCGGTGGTTGTCCCGGTTCGACCGCCGGCGGGTTCAAGGCCACCACCCTGGGAGTGTTATTGGCGGTGGCACGCGCCCGCGTTCGCGGCGAGCGCGGCGTTCGGCTGTTCAACCGCAGCGTGCCCGAGGCCAACGTCGCCAAGGCGACTTCCGTGGTCGCGCTGGCCTTCGTCCTGATGACCGTCAGCGTGATCCTGCTCTCCGCGCTTGAGGTGAGCGGCCCGTTTCATCCGCGCACGGTCGAATGGTCGCTGGGGTTGCTGTTTGAAGTGGTGTCGGCGCTGGGCACGGTCGGGTTGTCCACCGGCATTACCCCGAATCTGAGCGATGCCGGCAAGATATTGATCATGCTGTTGATGTTCGTCGGTCGGCTGGGACCGTTGACCGTCGCCGTCGCCATTTCCCAGCAGAAGCCGCGCCCGGCGGTGTCCTATGCGGAAGAGCAGGTGATGATTGGTTGACCCCATAGAGGAGATGCGGTGATGCGCGTAGCGGTATTGGGACTGGAAGACTTCGGCTTTCATCTGGCTCGCACCCTGCACACGCTCGGCGATGACGTGATGGCGGTGGATCGGGACGAGGACCGGGTGCAGGAGATCATGCGCCACGTCGACAAGGCGATGGTCGCCGATGTGGCTGACCGCGAGGCGCTCAAGGATCTCGGTATCCGCGGCATGGACGTGGTGGTGGTGGACGTCGGCGGGCGTTTCGAGACCAGCGTGCTGCTCACCCACTATCTACAGGAACTGGGCATCCCCCGGGTGCTGGTCAAGGTGGCCAACGAGGATCAGGGCAAGATCCTCACCATGATCGGCGCCAGCGACGTGGTGCAGCCGGAACGGGAAATCGCAGTCAAGACCGCCCATCTGATTCATTACTCCCGGCTGAAACTGCTCGATGCGGTGGCGCTGGGCGGCGGCTATTTCGCCATCACCGTGCAGGTTCCCGCCAGTCTGGTGGGACGCCGGCTGGCTGACCTGGAGATCCTCGGCCGCTATCGGGCGCGGGTGATCGCCATCAAGCCGGCGGCGGAGAAAGCCGCGCCCCTCATTCCCGACGCCGATTATGCTTTGATGGCGGACGATGTGCTGGTGGTGATGGGCGAGGAGGCGAAGCTGATCGAAATCCACCAGAAATTGAAATGAGCGTCGGGATGATAGTCCCGCCACCGCCAACCGCGAAGAAACCGAACAACGCCACTCGGGGAGTTTCCGCCATGTCCGACCATGCCAACTGCGTCTTCTGCAAGATCGTCCGGGGAGAAATTCCGGCGATCGGGGTTGACGAGGACGAGCGCACGCTGACCTTCATGGACATCCAGCCGGCCAGTCCGGGTCACGCGCTGGTCATTTCCAAGGCGCACGCGCCCAATCTGCTGGAAATCGCCGAACCGGACCTGCTTGCGGTGGCGAAGACTACCCAGCGCATCGCCCGCGCGGTGCAGCGGGCGCTGGCGCCCGACGGTCTGCGCATCGGCCAGTTCAACGGCGCCGCCGCCGGCCAGACCGTGCCGCACTACCACGTTCACGTGGTGCCGATGCGGGAAGGGCAGCGGTCCGGTGCCCATGGCCGCACGCCCGCCAAGCCCGAGGAACTCAAGGCGCTGGCGGCGCGAATTCGGGCCGCGCTGGAGGACTGAGTCGTTCGAGCCGCCATGGGGTGAGGGCGGCCATCAGCCTGAAGTCCAGCAGGGGCAATCGCCCGATTGAGTCGGACCGAGGTGTCCGCCCGCACCGACGACGGTTTCAACGGTCTACAATTACCGGTGGGCTTCACGTTTGTGGCGGGGACCGGCATGCGCGGATTGATGCTTCTGGTGTTGTTGCTGGCGCTGGCCGGGCCCGGATGGGCCGCGCCCGCGATCGGGCCCTCTTCCCCAAGGGTGGTGGTGTTGCTGGAGGTTCGGGGCCCCATCGGCCCGGCCAGCCGCGATTTCATCCAGCATGGCCTCGAACAGGCGCGGACGCGCAACGCAGCGGCGGTGATTCTGAAGCTCGATACCCCAGGCGGCCTGGACGGTTCGATGCGCGACATCATCCAGGCGATTCTGGCCTCGCCGGTATCGGTGATCGGTTATGTCGCCCCGGAAGGAGCCCGCGCCGCCAGCGCCGGCACCTACATCCTCTACGCCTGTCACCTTGCGGCGATGGCGCCCGCCACCAATCTCGGCGCCGCCACGCCGGTACAGATCGGCGGCCTGCCGCTGCCGGGCCGGCCGCCCAGCGACGACCGGTCCAGCGAGCCCGCCGACAAGCCCGCCGACAAGCTCGCCGACAAGCCCGCCGCCCAACCGGACGCCAAATCCGTTCCGGCGGGTTCCGACCTGGAGCGCAAGATCGTCAACGACGCCCGCGCCTACCTTCGCGCGCTGGCCCAAACGCACGGGCGCAACGCCGAGTGGGCCGAACAGGCTGTTACCGAGGCCGCCAGCCTGAGCGCCCGGGACGCGCTGCAACGTGGGGTGATCGACCTGATCGCCGCGGACGTGCCCGATCTGCTCGAACGGGCCAATGGCCGGCTGGTCGATGTTTCCGGAGAGAAACGGTCGCTGGCGACCCGGGGGGCGGCGGTCGAAATCCTCGTCCCCGACTGGCGCAACCAGGTGCTGGCCACGATCGCTCACCCGCTGGTGGCCTACGTCCTGCTGCTGGTCGGCGTTTACGGACTGTTTTTCGAACTGGTCAATCCTGGCACGGCGCTGCCGGGTGTGTTGGGCGGGATTTGCCTGCTGCTGGCGCTGTTCGCCTTCCAGGTCCTGCCGGTCAACTACACCGGCCTGGCGCTGCTGCTGCTCGGTCTGGCGTTCATGGTCGCCGAGGCCTTTTTGCCCAGTTTCGGCGCGCTGGGCGTGGGCGGGATCGCCGCCTTCGTCGCCGGGTCGCTGCTGCTGTGGGACGAGACCGGTCCGGGTTACGAAGTCCCCTTGGCGCTGATCCTCGGCTTCGCCCTGGCCAGCGCGGCGGTCCTGCTCGGCTTGGCGACGCTGATGGTCCGCCAGCGTCGCCGGCCGGTAGTCAGCGGCGCGGAACAAATGCTCGGCGCGACAGGCTCGGTCATGGCCGACGATGCCAGCCGGGCATGGATTCACGGCGAATCCTGGTGGGTCCGCGCCGACCGGCCCCTGCGCCGGGGCGAGCGGATCCGGGTCACCGGCCGCAACGGCCTGACGCTGTTCGTGCAACCGCTGGATTCCGACAAGGGAGAAACACTGTCATGATCTTCAATCCGATCATTATCGCGCTGTTGATTTTGCTGTTCCTGGCTTTTGCCTCCATCAAGGTGCTCTACGAGTACGAACGCGGCGTGGTGTTTTTCCTCGGCCGCTTCCAGGCGGTCAAGGGACCGGGGCTGATCATCGTGGTTCCGGTCATCCAGCAGATGAGGCGGGTGGACCTGCGCACCGTCGTCATGGACGTTCCCAGCCAGGACGTGATTTCCCGCGACAACGTCTCGGTCAAGGTGGATGCGGTGATCTATTTCCGGGTGATCGACGCGGAGCGGGCCATCATTCAGGTCGAGGATTACTATAACGCCACCAGCCAGTTGGCCCAGACCACGCTGCGTTCCGTGCTGGGCCAGCACGAACTGGACGAGATGCTGGCGGGGCGGGATGAGTTGAACCGGGACATCCAGAATATTCTGGATGCCGAGACCGACATTTGGGGAATCAAGGTGTCCAACGTCGAGATCAAGCGCGTCGATCTCGAAGGAAGCATGATTCGCGCCATCGCCCGTCAGGCCGAGGCCGAACGCGAGCGGCGGGCCAAGGTCATCAACGCCGAAGGGGAATTCCAGGCCGCCGAGCGGATCCGCCAGGCCGCCGAGATCATCGCCTCCCAGCCGCAGGCCCTGCAGTTGCGCTACTTGCAGACGCTCAACGACATCGGTATCCAGAACAACACGACCGTGGTGTTTCCGGTGCCGCTGGATCTGCTCAGACCGTTGCTGTATGCGGAACGGCGACAATCGGACGGGGCCGGCGATCGTTAGCTTCACCGATCGGCCCATCCGCCGGGCCGGCCGCGATGGTCGGCGGCGAGAGAGGAAGCGTTAAGAGGCACCGCGAGCGCGCCCGCCGTGCCGGTAGCGTTGCGAAATTGCTAGAATACGGCGGTTCGAGGCGGTGTTTGCATTAACAACACGACACGATTCGTCTCCAACAATTACCGATCGACACCTCAATCTATCAAACATTATTCATGCGAGCATTAAAACAAACATTATGACTATCGATCTCAAATCCCATGCCAAGGTTGGCGTTTACGTGGACGCCGCCAATATCTCCCGCAACGGCGGGCAGCGCATGCAATACGATGTGTTGCGCGAATTTGCCTGCCGCGATCATGCCGAGCCGCTACGTTTGAACGTTTACCTGTCCTACGACGAGGAACGCGCCGAAACCAACACGGTCTATCGTGACAAGGCCCGCGCCTATCAGTCCGCTCTGCGCGAGCTCGGTTACAAGGTGATCGAAAAAAGAGTCAAATGGTTCCAGGACGAAGCCGGCAACCGCTTCGGCAAGGCCAACGCCGATCTCGACATGGCGGTCGACGTGCTGCTGCAATCGGAGAATCTTGACCGGGTGCTGCTGGTGACGGGCGATGGCGATTTCGTGCAGGTGGTGCGCGCCCTGCAGAACAAAGGCTGCCGGGTCGAGACCCTGGCGTTCGACAACGTGTCCGAGGAACTGCGCCGAGAGTCGGACATGTACGTGTCCGGTTACCTGGTGCCCGGTCTGTTGCCGACCCGCGGCGACGATTATTTCTCGCCGGTATGGGGCGCGATGGGTTCGCGGGTGCGCGGCTACTGCTACCACCACGACGACAACAAGAGCTTTGGCTTCATGCGGTTTCTGGTCAAACTGTCGCCCTACCTGTGGAAGACCGACTCCCGCGATTCCGATTCGCCGTACCGGACCGCGTTCTTTCACGATTCCAGCCTGCCGGACGGCTTCAACGTCATGAAACTGCCGTCCCGCAACCACCTTTTCGAGTTCACCCTGGCCGAACCGAACGGCAAACAGCCGGTGGCCACCGATATCATTCTGGTCCATCCTTCATCGTCCTGACGCGGTTCCGGGCGGCGCAACATGACGAAATCCGTTCTTGTCGAGAAGCATCATGCGTAATTTTCGAACCCTGAAGTTGCTGGCTCTGTTGCCCCTGATTCTGGTTTTGAACCTGGCGGGGGCGTTCGCGAAACCGACCGATCCGGGTCCGGAGGTCATCGATGTCAAGCCCTTGACGCCGACTACCCGGCTGACCTCGCTGGATCGCACCATCGCCGGGTTGCTGTCGCAGCACCATTATCGGCAGAGCAAGCTGGACGACCGGCTGTCCTCGCTGATCCTGACCACGTATCTCGACGATCTCGATTTCAGCCGCTCCTATTTCCTGGCCAGCGACATCGCCGGTTTCGAGAAATACCGCGATACCCTGGACGATGCCCTGAACCGCGCCGACTTGCAGCCGGCCTACGACATTTTCAACGTGTACCTGCGCCGGCTGGCGGAGCGGACCGCCCGGATTCAGGCCCTGCTCCAGCAGGAGTTCCGTTTCGATGTGGACGAATCTGTGAACGTGGATCGGAAGAATGCCCCCTGGGCCAGGACGTCGGCGGAGCTGGACGATATCTGGCGCAAGCGGCTCAAGCACGAAATGCTGACCCTGATGCTGTCCGGCAAGGATCGGGCCGCCGCCCGGGAACTATTGAGCAAGCGTTACGACAACCGCTTGCGCCAGGCGCTGCAATCGACCAGCGACGATGTGTTCCAGATGTACATGAACGCGGTCGCTCAATCCTTCGATCCGCACACCGCCTACTTCTCTCCCCGCAACACCGAGAATTTCAACATCCAGATGCGGCTGTCGCTGGAGGGCATCGGTTGCGTGCTGCGGATGGAAGACGAGCAGGTGACGGTGGTCGAACTGGTCGCCGGCGGTCCGGCCGATCTCAGCAAGCAGATCAAGCCCAGCGACAAGATCGTCGCGGTGGCGCAGGGCGATAACGGCCCCTGGATGGACGTGGTCGGCTGGCGGCTCGACGACGTGGTCGATCGCATTCGCGGCCAGCGCGGCACGGTGGTACGGCTGAAGGTGTTGCCCGGCAAGGCCGGCGCGACTGCGGCGGAGAAAACCGTGCGGCTGGTGCGCGACACCATCAAGCTGGAGAAGCAGGCCGCCAAAAGCGAGATTAAAACCTTCAAGGGTTCCGACGGTCGCGAGCTGCGGATCGGAGTCATCACCGTTCCGGCATTCTACAGCGATTTCGACGCCGCCCGGCGCGGCGTGACCGACTACCGCAGTACGACCCGCGACGTCCGGCGCCTGCTGAATGAATTGCGTGGCAAGATCGACGGGCTGGTGCTGGACCTGCGCGAGAACGGTGGCGGTTCGCTGCAGGAGGCGGTGGATTTGACCGGCCTGTTCGTCGGAGATGGACCGGTGGTGCAGGTCAAGCAGGCCGATGGTCGGGTGGAGGTCGAAAAGGATGGCGAACCCGAGCAGGTCTACACCGGACCGCTCGCGGTGCTGGTGGATCACGCCAGCGCCTCGGCCTCGGAGATCTTCGCCGGCGCCATCCAGGACTACGGACGCGGCATCGTCATCGGCGATCCGACCTTCGGCAAGGGTACGGTGCAGACCCTGGTGGACTTGAACCGGCTCACCCGGGCCAAGGACCCGCAGGGCCAATTGAAGCTGACCATCGCCAAGTTCTACCGGGTCAACGGCAGTAGCACCCAGCATCGTGGGGTCCAGCCGGATATCGCCATTCCCTCGGTGGTGGACAGCGATGAGATCGGCGAGAGCGCTCAGAAGAACGCCTTGCCCTGGGACGAGATCGCCGCCACCCGCTATCGCGACGATCGCCGGCTGGCGGCGCTGGTGCCGGAACTGGCGCGGCGGCACCAGACGCGCGTCGCCAGCAATCCCGATTACCAGGCATTCCTGCGCGATCTCGAGTTCGCCCGGCAGCAACGGGAGAAGACCACGGTTTCGCTGCTGGAAAGCCAGCGCCGGACCGAGCGGGAGCGCATCGAAAGCTGGCAGCGGGAGCGCGAGAACCGCTATCGCGCCGCCAAGGGACTGCCGCCGCTCAAGCCCGGCGACGAGATTCCGGAAGGCAAGGACAGCGTGATTCCGGATGCGGCGCTGGAGGAAAGCGCGCGCATCGTCGCCGATCTGATCGTTTTGGGCGGCGCCAACGAGCCCGGCACGCTGGTGATGAGCCGCTAGCGCCATGGCGCCGGTTACCCTGACCCTGGACCGGGCGGCGGCCGACCGCCTGAGCGGCGTGCTCGAGCGGCTGGAGACCCTGCTGCCGGCGGTGCCGGAACCGCCGGACTGGGAACGGTGCCGGGCGTTTCGCTGGCGACGGTTCGGCCAGCGCGGCTTTTTGCAGCCGGTGCGGCATCCCCATCGCCTGCGGTTGGCCGACCTGCAACGAATCGATCGCCAGAAGGCGGCCATGGATCTGAACGTGCGGCAATTCCTGGCGGGACGGCCTTGCAACAACGTCCTGTTGTGGGGCGCGCGGGGTACCGGCAAGTCTTCGTTGATCAAGGCCCTGCTCGACGAGTACGCCAGCCGCGGCCTGCGACTGATCGAGGTGGACAAGCACGACCTGATCGATCTGCCGGAACTCGTCGAGCCGCTGTTCGAGCGGCCCGAGCGGTTCCTGCTGTACTGCGACGACCTGTCGTTCGAGGCCAACGATCCCAGCTACAAGGCGCTCAAGGCGATGCTGGACGGTTCGATCAGCGCCGCGCCCGACAACGTCTTGCTGTGCGCCACTTCCAATCGCCGCCACCTGTTGCCCGAGTACATGCGGGAAAATCAGGACGCCCGGCTGGTCGAGGGCGAACTGCACCACGGCGAGGCGGTGGAGGAGAAAATCTCCCTGTCGGAGCGGTTCGGGCTGTGGCTCTCCTTTCATCCCTTCGGCCAGGATGACTATCTGGCCATCGTCACTTGTTGGCTGGAACGTTTGGGCTGGCCCGGTCTGGACGAAGCCGCCCGCGAGCAGGCGCTGCAATGGGCCCTGCGGCGTGGCTCGCGCAGCGGCCGGGTGGCCTGGCAGTTCGCCCGCGACTGGGTGGGCCGGCACGACCTCTAATCCATCAGTGATTGCGATGCTGGGCGAAGGCGATCCGGTCGATCACCGCCATCCCCAGCGCCGACAGCACGAAGGTCAGGTGGATGATGACCAGCCAGAACAACTGGTTGTTCCACAGCGATACATCATCTTGCCCCCGCACCGCGGTCATGAACGCCTTGAGCAGGTGAATGGAGGAAATGGCGACGATGGCGACCGCCAGTTTGACCTTGATGGTCGCCGCGTCGATTTTGCCCAGCCAGGACGGTTTTTCCTGCCCCTCGCTCACATCGAGACTGGACACGAAAGTTTCATAACTGCTGAGAACCACCATCACCAGCAGGTTGGCGACCAGCGCCATGTCGATCAGAGCCAGCACCGACAGCACCAAATCCACTTCGCTGGTGGTGGTGATGACCGCGAACAGGTGGATGACCTCCTGAAAGGCCTTGACCGTAAACAGAATCAGAACGGCGATCAGCGCGAGATAAATCGGCGCCAGAAGCCAGCGACTGAGCAGGATGATGCGTTCGAGCAGGGTTTCAATCGATTTCATGGCGTGGTAACAGGAATGAAGAAGGTTGAGGTTCAGGTCGGCGGGTTGCCGTCGGCGCCTGCCGGCGCGACCCGCAGCCAGAACGTTACCGGGCCGTCGTTGGTCAGGCCGACCCGCATGTGAGCGCCGAAGCGGCCGGTCGCAACCGGCCCGTGTTGCCGGCGGGTCTGTTGGACCAGGTACTCGAACAGCCGTTCGCCCTCGGCCGGCGGCGCGGCCGGGGTAAAGCTGGGGCGCATGCCCTTGCCGGTGTCCGCCGCCAAGGTGAACTGCGGCACCAGCAGCATGCCGCCGCCGATCTCGCGCACGCTCAGGTTCATCTTGCCCTCGGCGTCGGCGAACACCCGATAGCCCAGCAACCGTTCCAGCAGCCGGTCGGCCTCCCGCTCGCCGTCGCCCCGCTCGACCCCGACCAGCACCAGCAGACCCGGGCCGATGGCGCCGACGGTTTCGCCGCCGACCTCGACCCGCGCTTCCGCGACCCGTTGCAGCAACCCGATCATGCCAGCCGGTCGGCGAAGGCCTGGGTAGCGGTGACCAGCGCGTCGACGATGCCGGGCTCGCTGGCGGCATGGCCGGCGGGGGTGACGATCCGCAGTTCCGCCTCCGGCCAGGCGCGGTGCAGCGCCCAGGCGTTATCCGGCGGGCAGACCACATCGTAGCGGCCGTGGACGATGATGCCTGGGATACCCCGCAGCCGGCCGGCGTCGCGCAGCAGCTGATCCGGCTCCATGAAGCAGTGGTGGACGAAATAGTGGCACTCGATGCGGGCCAGGCTCAGCGCCCGGCGGGCTTCGCCGAACTGTTCGACCACGGCCGGGCTGCTTTCCAGCGTCAGGGTGGCGCCTTCCCACACCGACCAGGCCTTCGCCGCCCGCAGCCGCTCCAGTTCGTTGCTCCCGGTCAGACGCCGGTAGTAGGCCCGCACCAGATCATCGCGCTCCGCCGCCGGGATCGGGGCCAGGAAGTGCTCCCACAGATCGGGGAACAGGCGGTTGGCGCCGGCCTGATAGAACCAGTAAATGTCCTGATCGCGGCACAGGAAGATGCCGCGCACGATCAGCGCCAGCACTCGTTCCGGGTGGGTCTCGGCATAGGCCAGCGCCAGCGTGGAACCCCAGGAGCCGCCGAACACCACCCAGCGCTGGATGTTCAGGTGCTCGCGCAACCTTTCGATATCCGCCACCAGGTGCCAGGTGGTGTTGTCGTGCAGTTCGGCGTGCGGGCTGGACTGGCCGCAGCCGCGCTGGTCGAACAGCACGATGCGATAGCGTTGCGGGTCGAAGAACCGCCGGTGCATCGGTTCGCAGCCGGCACCGGGGCCACCGTGCAGGAACAACACCGGCAATCCCTGGGGAATGCCGCATTCCTCGACGTATAGGGTATGCAGGTCGTCCACGGCGAGGCGCTGGGTGGCGTAGGGCTTGATGTCGGGAAACAGGGGACGCATGGCAACTCCGAATTCGGTGCGGAAAGGGAGGCGGGACCGGGTTTCGTTCGGGCGATTCTACCCGCAATCCGCATCGGCCTTACACCTCGCCGGGCCGCCGGCGGGCCTTAAAGAATGTAATCCACCACGGCGTCGAGATCGTCGAACACCCGGCCGCCTTGGGGCACGACCTTGGCCTCGTCCCCGGGGCGGTATTTGCCGGTTCGCACCAGCACCCCGCGCAGGCCGGCGGCCAGCGCTCCGCGCACGTCCATTTCGGCGTCGTCGCCGACCATCGCCACGTCGTGGGACGGCAGGTCGAGGCTGTCGACCGCGGCCTGGAAAAATTCGGGAGCCGGCTTCCCCAATACCACCGCCTCCAATTCGGCGGCATATTCCAGCGCTGCCATGAACGGGCCGATATCCAGGTTGAAGCCGCTGCCGTTGCGGAAGTAGCGGTTGGAACCCATCGCCAGCAGCGGCAATCCGTCGAGCAGCAACCGGAAGCACTGGTTGAGTGCCTCGTAGGTGAAGTCGGATCCGGCATCGCCCAGCAGGACCGCGCCCGGGGGAGGACCGAGCAGGTCGGCGAACTCGCCGCGGAGGTCGGGATGAATCAGAAGATGGGGCGTCAGCTTGCGGGTGATCAGGTAGTGCCGGGCCGCGACCGCGGGCGTGAACAGGTGCTGGATCGGTACCTCCAGGCCCATGCGCGCCAGCCGGTTGATGATGGCGCCGCGGGTGAGCCGGGTGCTGTTGGTGACGAATCGCATCGGAATGCCGGCCGCGCGCAGGCTGAGCAGCGCCTCGCGGGCGCCGGGCATGGGATAAGCTCCAACATATAACACGCCTTCCAGGTCGAGCAGAACGCCATGGATCATGTTGTCGTCAACGGGTCGGATTCGGGACAGCACCGCGGGTCGTCGGCGGTCGTCGTCGCCGGCGAGCGGCCACCGTTTAACTGAGTATAGAAGGCGGTTTTGCAAAGGAGACCGGAATTGTCCCACGGGTCCGATTCAGGCCGCCGCCCCCATGGCCAGGGCCCGGTCGCGGCTGGCCGTGCGTTCGGCGGCGACGGTGGCCGCGTCGTAACCGGCGTTAAATTCCGGCCAGCCGGCGGCATGATGGTGGATGATGTCGACCAGTGCCTCGATATGAGCGGGAGCGTCGTTCAGGGCCGGGAGGTAGCGATAACGTTCGCCGCCGGCCTCCAGGAACGCCCGGCGGTTTTCGATGGCGATTTCCTCCAGGGTCTCCAGGCAGTCCGCCGCGAAGCCCGGACAGGCCACGTCGACGCTTTTGACCCCGGCCTTCGCCCAGTCGCCCAGCAGCACGCTGGTGTAGGGTCGCAACCATTCGGCGCGGCCGAAACGGGACTGGAAAGCGATCGCCCAGGCGTCGGACCGGAGTCCCAGCCGTTCCGCGACCAGCCGGGCAGTCTTGTGACACTGGCAATGGTAGGGGTCGCCGGCCAGCAGATTGCGCCTGGGCAAGCCGTGGAAGGAGAACAGCAACCGCTCGCCGGGTTGTTCGGCGCGAGCCGCGCGGATGCGGGCGGCCAGAGCATCCAGATAGCCCGGATCGTCGTGGTACTGAGCGACGAAGCGCAGTTCCGGCAGCCAGCGCCAGGTTCGCAGTTCCGCGGCGACCGCGTCGAAGGTCGAGGCCACCGTGGCGGCGGAATATTGCGGGTACAGCGGCAACACCAGCAGGCGGCGGACGCCGGCGGCCCGCAGTTCCGCCAGCGCGGCGGGGATGGAGGGGTTGCCGTAGCGCATCCCGACCGCCACCCGGACCGGGCCGGGGCAGCGTTCCGCCAGTTGCGCCGCGACCGCCGCCGCCTGCCGGCGGGCGACGACCAGCAGCGGCGAGCCCTCCGGGGTCCAGATGGCCTGATACTTGCGCGCCGACCGGGCCGGCCGGACTCGCAGGATGACGCCGTGCAGGATCGGCCACCACAGTGGGCGGGGAATTTCGACCACCCGCGGATCCCAGAGAAATTCGGCCAGATAGCGGCGCACCGCGTCGGGCGTGGGCGCGTCGGGCGTGCCGAGATTGGCGAGCAGGATGCCGGCGCAGGCGGGTTGGTCGTGCGCGAACGCATTGGAAATACTGGTTGATGTCGTCATTTGTGCCTCGGTGCCTGTCTTTTCCGGCGATGCCTGAATGCCTCGGTGCCTATAATGAAACGAATTTTCCACTGGAGGTTCCTTCATGCTGGGTGTGTTTCTCGATCGGGATTCGCTGGGTTGCGACGATCTCGATTTCGGCGCCATCGACCGCGTGCTGCCGGATTGGCATTATTATCCCGCCACCGCTCCCGAAGCGGTTGCCGCGCGCATCGCCGAGGCCGAGGTGGTGATCAGCAACAAGGTGGTGCTGGATGCCGCCACGCTCCGGAAGGCCCGGCGGCTGGAGCTGATTTGCATCGCCGCCACCGGCGTCAACAACGTGGATCTGGCGGCGGCGACCGAGCAGGGCGTCACGGTCTGCAACTGCCGGGGCCACGTCACGCCGGCGGTGGTCCAGCATGTGTTCGCGTTGTTGCTGGCGCTGTACACCCGCTTGCCGGAATATCGGCGGGCGGTGCGAGGAGGTCACTGGCAGCGGGCCAGCCAGTTTTGCCTGCTGGATTTCCCAATCCGCGAACTGGCTGGTAAAACGATGGGCATCGTCGGTTACGGCGAACTGGGCCGGGGCGTGGCGCGGGTGGCCGAGGCGTTCGGGATGCGGGTGCTGCGCGCCCAGCGCCCCGGCACGGTGGAGCCGGAGGAAGGCCGGGTTCCCTTGCCGATTCTGCTGCCGCAGGTGGACGTGCTCAGCCTGCACTGCCCGCTGACGCCGGAGACCCGCGGCCTGATCGGGGCGTGGGAACTGGCGCTGATGCGCCGCGACGCCATTCTGATCAACACGGCGCGCGGCGGGCTGGTGGACGAAGCGTTGCTGGCCGAGGCGCTACGCCTGGGCGCGCTGGGCGGGGCGGGGGTGGACGTGCTGAGCCTGGAACCACCGGTGGCCGGCAATCCGCTGCTGGCGCCCGATATCCCCAATCTGATCGTCACGCCGCACTGCGCCTGGGGCAGTCGCGAATCGCGCCAGCGGCTGGTCGAGCAACTGGCGGAGAACGTTCGGGGCTATCTCGATGGCGTCCCGGTGCGGGTGGTGGGGTGACGCTCAGGGCAAATGCGGTCGTTCCAGGTACTCGTGCGACTGCATTTCCTGCAACCGGCTGACGGTGCGCTGGAATTCGAATTTCAGCTTCTCGCCGGCGTAGAGTTCCAGTACCGGCGCGGCGGCGGACAGGATCAATTTGACGCCGCGGTCGTAGAATTCGTCCACCAGATTGACGAAGCGCCGCGCCTGGTTCTCCATCTGCCAGTCCATCACCGGCACGTTGGAGATCAGCACGGTGTGAAAGCAGCGGGCGATTTCGATGTAGTCGGCGGTGCCCCGCGGCCCATCGCAAATGGCCCGGAAATTGAACCAGACGATGCCGTCGGCCTCGCGCAGGGTGGGGATATAACGGCCCTCGATTTCCAGGTCGCCGCCGCGATGGCCGGGTTCGGGGGCGATGTGAGTGAAGGCGTCCTCCAGCACCCGGTCGGCCCGGTCGTCCAGCGGTTGGTGATAGATCTCGGCCTTTTCCAGATAGCGCAGTCGATAGTCCACTCCGCCGTCGACGTTCAGCACGTCGAGATGTTGCTTGATCAGATCGATCGCCGGCAGGAAGCGGGCGCGTTGCAGGCCGTCCTTATACAGGTCCTCCGGCGGGATGTTGGAGGTGGTGATGAGGGTCACGCCGCGGGCGAACAGTTCCTTGAGCAGCCCGTACAGCAGCATGGCGTCGGTGATGTCGGAGACGAAGAATTCATCCAGGCAGATCACCCGCGCCTTCTCGGCAAAGCGGCCGGCGACGATCCGCAGTGGGTCCTGCTGGCTCTTCATGTCCTTCAGCTCGGCGTGCACCGCCCGCATGAAGCTGTGAAAGTGGATGCGCTGCTTGCGTTCCAGCGGCAGGGCGTCGACGAAGGTATCCACCAGATAGGTTTTACCCCGGCCCACGCCTCCCCACATGTACAAGCCGCGCACGGCATCGCCACTACTGGCGGCGGGCTTGTCGCGACCGGCCAGGCGGGCGAGCAGGCCTCCCGGTTTCTTGCCGACGGCGGCCGGTTCCGGCTTGGCCATCAACTGGTCGTAGATTTTTTGCAGGCGCAGGACCGCGCGTTCCTGGGCGGGGTCGTGCTGGAAACCTTCTCTTTCGAGGTCGAGGCGATAACGTTCGTAGGGCATGGCGGGGTTCGAAAGCGTGGGGTATTAATGGCTGGACAGGGAAGCCGGCCGCCCCTGAAGGTGGCGGTGCGGGAGATATTGAGACCAGTCGTGGCCGGCGTCGCCGAACGCGAAGAAATCCGGGTTGATCAGCACCGGTCGGGCGTTGTAGCGCAACGGTCGCAGCTGCATGTCGGTCATGTGGCCGCCGGCTTCTTCCATGATCGCCTGCGCGGCGGCGGTGTCCCATTCGCCGGTCGGGCCGAAGCGGGGGTAGAGATCGGCCTCGCCCTCGGCGATCAGGCAGGATTTCAGGGCGCTGCCCAGGAACAGGTGCCGGTAGTCGCCGAGTTGCCGCAGGTACTCCTGCAGCCGAAGGCTCCGGTAGGAGGCCTGGCTGCTGGTGACCCGAACCGGCGGGTGGCAGGTCCGCGCGGCCTGGATGCGGCGGGCGGGCTGGCTGGTGCGGAGTTGCTTCCAGGCGCCCCCGCCGCGCCAGGCGAAGTAACAGATGCCGCCGACCGGCGACAGGACCAGCCCGAACACCGCCTCGTGTTTGTGGATCAGGGCGATGTTGACCGAGAACTGGTCGCTGTGCCGGATGAATTCGCGGGTGCCATCGAGCGGGTCCACCAGCCACAGCCATTCCCAGCCACCGCGCTCGGCGAAGCTGACGTCGGACGCTTCCTCGGACAGGATCGGAATGCGGGGAGTCAGTTCGGTCAGGCCACGCAGGATGCAGCCGTGAGCGGCGATGTCGGCCTCGGTGACCGGACTCTGATCGGCTTTCGCGGTGACGCTGAAGGAGCCGGCGTAGACGTCCAGAATGCGGCGCCCCGCCTCGCGGGCGATGGCCTGAACCGGCTCCGCCAGGGCGGACAGGTCGAGATCGGCGGCGGCGGTCATATGAGATCGGGCATCTCGCGAGTGGGGGTGGCGATGCGCGAATGGATCGCGGTCTGCTTTAATTCTACACAATTTAATCGTTGTCCAAGCCGTTCGCCGGCGGAATTCCCACTATGACCGTACGTTTACCCTGGCCATGGATTCGCACCGTCCTGCTCGACATGGACGGGACCTTGCTGGATCTGCGTTTCGACAATCATTTCTGGCGGGAGCTGGTCCCGCAACGCTATGCCGAGCGCCATGGTCTGCCGCTCGATCGGGCTCGCGCCGAGGTGGTGGCCCGCACCCGGGCCGTGGAGGGGACGCTGGCCTGGTATTGCCTCGACTACTGGACCCGGGAACTGGCGTTGGACATCGTCGCCCTGAAGCGCGAAATCGAGCATTTGATCGCGGTGCATCCGCATGTGCTGGATTTTCTGGACGCGCTGCGCGCGGCAGGCCGGCGGGTGGTGCTGGTCACCAACGCCCATCGCCAGAGCCTGACACTGAAGATGGAGAAGACCCGGCTGGCCGGTCATTTTGACGCCATCGTCTGCGCCCACGATCTGGGGTTGGTCAAGGAACAGCCGGAATTCTGGCCGCGCCTGCGGGAGGTGGAACCGTTCGATCCGGCGGCGACGCTGCTGGTGGATGACAACCTGTCGATCCTGCGGGCGGCGCGGGCGTACGGGGTTGCCTGCCTGGTGTCGGTGCTGCGGCCGGATTCGACCCATCCGCCCAAGCCGCCGGGCGAGTTTCCGGCGATCCACGATTTTTCCGAATTGATGCCGGTCGGTTGATAGGCTCTTGCCAGTATGCCCAAGCTCTCCCTCGCCAAACTGGAACGCCATCTCAATTCGGCCGCCGACCGGCTCCGCCAGGAGGGGCTGGATGCCGCGACCTACAAGGACTACATCTTCGGGATGCCGTTCCAGAAGCGCTGTTCGAACGTGTTTGAGGCCGAGCATGATCGGATCGTCGGCCGCAAGGTGGAGGAGGGCATGGTGCGGGATGAGGCGGAAGCCCGCTTCGGCGAGAATCCCGACTATGCCGCCGGCTGGGCCCGCCACCCAGGGGGCCTGGAAGCGCTTGTTTCCCGGCATTACGATCATCCTGTGTTTCTTGCACGCTTTTCTCAAAATCCGCGATCGGGTCATCCAAACGCTGGCCGAGTGCTTCGCGCCGGTGAGCCAGAAAGTGTGGTGGGCCTATCAAGCGCCGGGCAAGGCGGCCTTTGCCCGGCGCCTGCGCCAGCTGCCGGAATGGGCCGAGCGTGCCTCCCGGATTCCCCTATGAAACGCCATACGCTGGATCTGTGTGCCAAACGCGCCCAGTTCGGCCGCAGCTACGAGCATGTGCGAGCCCATCGCACCAGCAACCTCGTCGATCGGTTGATGAAGTTTCTCGATGAGCGTGCTTTAACGCGCAGTACTGCCACGGCATGTTGGCTTCGGCCAAATTACGCGTGCGCGCGCTGGCCTTGTTGTGGAACTTCTGCCCCTCGTCGCCGCGCACCATATCACGGCCAGCGATGTCCCGCCGAACGGCTCAACGGTAAACGGTACGTGGACGACTGGTTGGAGAACTTGCTCGTCTCAGGCTCCACGAGCGGCTTCAGACGCTATCAACAGAATCCGTTATAAAGAGCCGTTTTTTAAGCTCCTCGAAATTGCAGTCCCACCACGCGCCGAACAAGATACGACAAGAAATATTACTTGGTTTAGAAAGTACGCTTTCCAAGAATGAGCAAGAACGGGTGCAGCTTCGACGTCTCAAATCCGCCCTCATGTCCGACCTGCTCGCCGGCGGGGTGCGGGTGCCCGCCGATCTGGATCTGGGTTGATGTCCACCGATGCCGAATTCGGCAAGTTGTTATACTTGCCATGCGTTCCGAACGCATTTCCAAAACTGGAGGAGTTAAAAATTATGTTGAAGAAGAAAACTCTTGTGGCCGCGCTCGCCGCCCTCATTATTACCGCACCCGTATTTGCCGAAGAACACGCGCATGGCGACGCCGCCGTGGCGGAAGCTATCATCAAGGAGATCCAGGCGGACAGCAGTGCCTATGTCGCGGCACACAACGCTACATTCTTTCAGGAACTCGCCAAAGGCCAGCACCCACGGGCGACGGTCGTGGCCTGCTCCGACTCCCGAGTTCAAACCAATCTGCTGGATAAGACCCCTGAAGGCGATCTCTTCGTGGTCCGCAATATCGGCAACCAGTTGGCGACAGCCAAGGGCTCGGTGGAATATGGCGTGAATCACCTGGCCTCCTCCCTGCTGATCTTCATCGGCCACTCGTCCTGTGGTGCAATCAAGGCCGCCAGCGGCGACTATTCCGGCCTGGAGCCCGACATCAAAAAAGAATTGGACACCATCAACATTCCCAAGGGTATCTCCAATATCGACGGTGTGAAAGCTAACGTGAACAACCAAGTAGTGGCGGCGGTCAAGGAATGGGACAAACAAGTCAAGGAAGGCCACCTGATGATTGTAGGCGCAGTCTATGACTTTGCCGACGACATGAAGGAAGGCGCCGGCAAGCTCAACATCATCAACGTCAACGGCGAAACCGATCCGGCCAAAATCAAGGTATCGCTGGAGAAAGATAAGAAATGATTTGGCCTCCCCCCAACTTTCGCCTTTCGGAGTGTACGAATCACTCTTTTTGATCATCTGCGATGGAAAACCAGTCCCCGGCTATCCGCCGGGGCTTTTTCGTGGTCATCCTAACTACGGCGACCTGTCAACCAATAAAAAGTATTTGGAAGGGACCGGCAAGTGAAGGTTTTCGTCATCGATACCGTCCTATTGGTGGCTTATCTACGAGACCGGCACGAACGGGAACCGCTTGGCCTGCTGATGCCAGAACGCGTCCCATGAGCTTCCATCCGCGCTTCAGCTACACCCATGCGATGGTGCGGCATCTTGGCCTCATCGAATCGGCCCGCGCCGTGGTGGACGTGCTGCCCCTGCCGCCCGATCAAGTGCTCCGGTTGCAGCAAGCGGCCCGTCAGCGCCCATCCGCAATTCGACCCGGATAGAAGGCAACACCCTCAATTCCATCGAAGTCGGCCGGGCGGTGATGGCCGTCGGCCAATCCCAAACCGAAATGCAGCAGGAAGTCCGCAATTATTGGCGGGCACTGGAATGGATCGAAGAACAGATCGAAGCCCGGCGTTCCGCCTCCGAGGGGTTTATCCGCGAATTGCACGGCATCATTCTGGTGCGCGGGCTGGGTCGGCGCGGGCTGCGCAGCGCCTACCGGACCGACGAATGCCCGGTGGTGGACGTGGCAACGCGGCGCATCGACTATGCCCCGCCCAAGCCTGCTGACGTGTCGCCGTTGATGCGAGATCTGGCGGCATGGTGGAACAGCCACGAAGCGGCGGCCCTGCCGGGACCGGTCCGCGCTGGCATTCTCGCCCATCGCTTCGTCAGCATTCATCCCTTTCATGATGGCAATGGCCGCACGGCGCGGGCGCTGGCCACCACCGAACTCTGGCGCAGTGGCTACGACATGCGCGGCTTTCTCTCGCTGGAAGAACACTACACGGCCGACCTGCCCGCCTATTACGACAATCTGCAAATGGGCTTGCCAGTCGATTATTATGAAGGGCGCCACGACCCCGACCACGGGCAATGGCTGGCGTATTTTCTGGCGACAATGGCACGGGCCGCCGACGACCTGCGCCAACAGGCGGTTGCGCTGTACGCGCCGCATCGTCATCCGGCTCCGCCTTGGGAAACTTTGCGCCGAGTACAACAACAACTGCTGACCCGCCTGTTGACGCAGGGGTTCGACAGCGGCACAAGCGTATTAACGTTCAGACCGGGGGACATGGTTGAATGGTTCGGTATTTCGGCCAACACGGCACGGGAATGGCTGGAAAAGTGGCGGGAAGAGGGCTTCATCCAGCCGGCGAAGGCCGACATGCAACGGACTCGGACCTATGCTTTGGCCCCGGCCTGGTCCGAAATGCTCCAAAGTGCCCTGTCTAGTGCAATCGTTAGCACAAGCTGAATTGTAGTGTCGGTGGCCAAAAACCCGGTTCAGGCACAATATGTAGTTTTTAAAGGTCAATTTAGCACAAGTTGACCGGTGAACTTTAGGGTGATTTCCGGGAAAGTCCCTACCGAAAAAGATCGATCAGCGCGATCTGGCTATCATCAAAGTCCTTAATGTTGCGAGTCGCGATACCAAAACCCTTCGATCTTGCGATGGCGGCAATTTGACCATCGGTGACGCTGATGGGCCGCCCCAGCTCTTTTCGGTGTCCCATGATATTGCCATAAGCGCGCGCCGCGGGTTCATCAAAGCTTAAGATGCGCTGCTCGAAGGCCCGGGCAATAAACCGGTCGAATCGTTCCACCAGGAGTCGGCGACGCTGACCGTCGGGCAACAACCGCAATCCATAACCGATTTCGGCCAAGGTGATGGTGGTGACGTACAGTGAGGCGGCATCCTGCGCGTTCAGCCAATCCAGCACGATTCTGGACGGCGCGGTCTTCATCATCTCTGAGACGACATTCGTGTCCAGGATGATCATTCGGAAAACTCCAGCGGCTCATGGGGCGGTTGCGCTGGTAAATCCAGATCAACCCCGTACTCGGAACCAAAAAATTGCACTGCCAAATCGCCCAGTCGATCGGGGGCGGCTACCGCCCGTCTCAGGATTTGCCGGGCCTCTTCTTCCATCGAAACGCCATGTTGGGCCGCACGGACGCGAAGCCGGCTCAAGACGTCATCGTCGAGCTTTCGTACACTCAAGGTCGCCAACGCTGAATCCCTCCTCATCCAAATGGCTGGAGATGCTAGCAATTGGAAGCATTGACGTCAAACGCCGGCATTGGCCGGGCAGGCGCGGGTGCCATGGAACCGAGAATACCGTTGATGTCTCGCAAGACTGTGCGGCGATACTGGGAAGAAACGTGAACATTCAATGGGAACGCGATCTCGTCGAGCGCCCGTTCTGCCAGCAACTCCAGAAGAAACTCGAATGCTGGCGGCGCTGGCTGGTCCGGAAACTGACGGCGCTGCCTTCGACCATGCTGGCCCTGCCGGACGACGAGGTGGAAAACTCGGCCCGAGCGCGCGCTTCCTGTTGCGTGCCCACCGGCATTTGCCCCAATTGCGAACGTTGGAGATTGCCGCCGAAGATGCAAGTCCGGTGTCTCTACTGGCGCCACTGCAAACCCTCGACGAATGCCCGCCGGCAGGGTGGTTCCTGAGTGTCTTGCCGGTCGTTCGGGGTTATTGTATTACCGCGTCGGGAGCCGGATGGTTTTTCAGCTTGGCGATGCTATCTTGAACCTGTTAAAAAGCATGGGCGCGAGCGGCGGCGATCCTCGCCCCAATATCGCTCGTGGACTGCCCACCGGTTTTCATGTTACTTCATTAAAGACTCGTTCATCTCTCCTGGAAATCACGTCTCATGAATAATACAGCGACTCTTGCCCAGCCGGCCCTCCACGCGCAGCCGCCGGTCCTCCACGCGCCCGTCTGGACCGTGGAATCCGTGCTGGCGCTGTTCGAACAGCCCTTCGCCGATCTGCTGTTCCAGGCGCAGGAAATCTTGCGGGCGAATTTCGCTCCCAACGCGGTGCAGCGGTCCACCCTGCTGTCGATCAAGACCGGCAACTGCTCCGAGGATTGCGGCTATTGCTCCCAGTCCAAGCGCCACCACACCGGATTGGATACTCAGAACCTGATGGCGTTGGACGAGGTGGTATCCGCCGCCCGGGCCGCCAAGGAAAAGGGCGCCGGCCGATTCTGCATGGGCGCCGCCTGGCGCGGTCCCAAGGACAAGGATCTGGGGCCGGTCCTGGACATGGTGCGCGCCGTGAAGGCCCTCGGCCTGGAAACCTGCGTCACGCTGGGGATGCTCAAGGAAGGGCAGGCCGAACAGTTGCGGGAAGCCGGATTGGATTACTACAACCACAACCTCGACACCGCCCCCGAGTATTACGAGGAAATCGTCACTACCCATACCTACCAGGATCGACTCGATACCTTGCGCAGCGTGCGCGAGGCGGGCCTCAAGGTGTGCAGCGGCGGCATCGTCGGTCTGGGGGAATCGCGCCTGCATCGCGCCGGACTGATCGCCACGCTGGCCAACCTCGATCCGCCGCCGGAATCGGTGCCGATCAACAATCTGGTGAGCATTCCCGGCACTCCGCTGGAAAACAGCGATCCGGTCGATATTTTCGAGTTCGCGCGCACCATCGCCGCCGCCCGCGTCACCATGCCGCGCAGCTACGTGCGCCTGTCCGCCGGGCGCGAGGCGATGAGCGAGGCCGAACAGGCGCTCTGCTTCCTGGCCGGCGCCAACTCGATCTTCTACGGCGACAAACTGCTGACCACGAGCAATCCGCAGGCGGACCGCGATAACGCGCTGTTCGAGAAACTGGGTCTGTACGGCGTTTGAATCCGGAATCGGTCATGTCTGACTCCGACTGGCTCGGCCGCAGCCGCGCCGCCGTCTGGCATCCCTGCACCCAGATGAAGCTCCACGAAACCGGGGTGCTGCCGCTGGTGCCGGTGGCGCGTGGCCAGGGCGCGTGGCTGTACGATTTCGAGGGCCGGCGCTATCTGGACGCCATCAGTTCGTGGTGGGTGAATCTGTTCGGCCACGCCAACCCGCGCATCAACGCCGCCGTCAGGGACCAGTTGGACCGGCTGGAACACGTCATCCTGGCCGGCTTCACCCACGCGCCGGTGGTGGAACTGTCGGAGCGGCTGTCGGCCATGACCCGGGGCGAGCTGGGGCATTGCTTCTACGCCTCGGACGGGTCGTCGGCGGTGGAAATCGCGCTCAAGATGTCCTTTCACTGCTGGCGCAATCACGGCCGGCCCGAAAAGAACCGTTTCATCTGCCTGGCCGGCAGCTATCACGGCGAAACCCTGGGCACCCTGAGCGTGGGCGATGTCGGGTTGTACAAGGACGCCTACGCTCCCCTGTTGCGCCAGGCCGCCACCGTTCCCTCGCCGGATGCCCGCAACGCGGCGCCGGGGGAAACGGCGACCGATGTCGCCCGCCGCGCGGCGGCGGCATTGGAGGCGCATCTGGCCGAGCATCACGAATCCATTGCCGCCTTCATCGTCGAACCGCTGGTGCAGGGCGCCAACGGGATGGTCATGTACGATCCGGATTACCTGTGGCTGGCGCGTGCCCTGTGCGACCGTTACGGCGTCCACCTGATCGGCGACGAGATCATGGTCGGCTTCGGTCGCACCGGCACCTTCTTCGCCCACGAACAGGCCGGCATCCGGCCCGATTTCCTCTGCCTGTCCAAAGGTCTCACTGGCGGCTACCTGCCGCTGTCGGTGGTGATGACCACCGATGCCGTGTACGCCGCCTTCTACGACGACGCCGTGACCCGTGGTTTTCTCCACTCCCATTCCTATACCGGCAATCCGCTGGCCTGTCGCGCGGCGCTGGCGACCCTGGACATTTTCGCCGAGGACCAGGTGCTGGAACGCAACCGGCGGTTCGCCAAGCGGTTCACCGCCCTGCTGGCGCCGTTGGTCAAGCATCCCCGGACACGGAATTTCCGCCAGTGCGGCATGATTTGGGCCGCCGACATCGACACCGACGATCCCGATTTCCGGCCGCGGTTCTATCGCCAGGCCCTGCGGCGCGAAGTGTTGCTGCGCCCGCTCGGGACGACGATCTATTTCATGCCGCCCTACATTCTCGGCGACGAGGACGCCGTCCTGCTGGCCGAACGGGCGGTCGAGGCGCTGGACGCGGCCCTGGCGTGATCGCCATCGTTACGCCGAAGTCATGGCGCAACGGCTTCAAGTCATGAATGCGGCGGGCTACGCAAACGGCTTTGCTCTGACCTTGCACGAGGAACGGTTACCCTGGGATGCGTATCCCGAGCTTACCGGCGCGCTGCTTTGAGCGCGAGTGGTGGTGGCAAGTGAGGTTCCTTTTTGGAACCTGAGAAATTATGATAAACCCATTTGCGGGAGGCTATGATGTCCGTCAACGTCAAATTGCCCGAAGCGTTGGTCGATCAGGCCAGGCGTTACGCCACTATTCAGCACCGCTCGGTGCCCAAGCAGATCGAGTATTGGTCGCAAATCGGCAAGATCGCCGAGGAAAACCCGGATCTGCCTTTTTCCGTGATTCGTGACATCCTGATCGCCGATCAGGAAGAGCCTGTCGGCGAATACCAGTTCGGCTGATGCGTCTCCTCGTTACCCCGACTTTCGAGCGCGCGGTCAAGAAGCTGCACCCGCGGCAAAAGGCTGACCTGGATGATGCCGTGAGGGCCATCGCTGGCGACCCCGGCATCGGAGAGGCCAAGGTGGGCGATCTGGCCGGAATCCAGGTCTACAAATTTCGGCTGGGCAACCAGATGAGCCTGCTGGCCTACCGGATCCTTGCCGAGGACACCGTGAAACTGTTGATGGTCGGCCCTCACGAGAACTTTTATCGCGAGCTCAAGCGGCTGGAGAACTGAGGGCAAAGCAGGGGCGCGCTTGGGGATGCGAACAGTTTCGTTTCCCTGAAGCCACCCATGGCGACTTGGCGATGTTATCTTGAACCTGTTAAAAAGCGCAGGCGCCGACGGCGGCGATCATCGCCCCGATACCGCCCATGGATTGCACCACGGTTTTTATGGCGCTGCATCGCAAGACGGGTTTATCTTTCCTGGAAGTCATGTCTCATGAGTAACCCATCAATCCAGCGCGAAGTGTTGCTGCGCCCGCTCGGGACGACGATCTATTTCATGCCGCCCTACATTCTCGGCGACGAGGACGCCGTCCTGCTGGCCGAACGGGCGGTCGAGGCGCTGGACGCGGCCCTGGCATGATTTGGGACGAACTGGAGACCGGTCTTGCCCGACTGGCGGCCGAGGGTCTGCTGCGCCAGCGCCGCACGCTGGATTCACCCTGCGGCCCGGAGGCGGTGGTCGATGGCCGGCGCGTCGTCGCCTTTTGCAGCAACGACTATCTCGGTCTGGCCAACCACCCCGCCCTGATCGCCGCGGTTCGGGATGCGGCGGAGCGCTGGGGGGTGGGCAGCGGCGCGTCGCACGTGGTCAGCGGCCACTTGCGCCCGCACGCGGAACTGGAGGAGCAATTGGCCACCTTCATCGGGCGGGAGCGGGCGCTGTACTTCACCACCGGCTACATGGCCAATCTGGCGATCGTGCCGGCGCTGGTGGAGCGCAACGACGCCGTCTTCGCCGACAAGCTCAATCACGCCTCGCTGATCGACGCCGCCCTGCTGGCGCGCGCCGAGCATGTGCGCTATCCGCACGGCGACTGGGAAGCGCTCGCCCGGCGCCTGGAACGCAGCCGGGCTCGCCGCAAGCTGATTCTGACCGATGCGGTGTTCAGCATGGACGGCGATCTGGCGCCGCTGCCGGAACTGTTCGAGCTGGCCGAGCGCTTCGATGCCTGGCTGGTGGTCGACGACGCCCACGGTTTCGGCGTGCTCGGTCCCGGCGGGCGGGGCAGCCTCGCCCATTTCGGGCTGCCGCCGTCGCCGCGCCTGATCCTGATGGGAACGCTAGGCAAGGCGGTCGGCGTCTCCGGGGCGTTCGTCGCCGGCGACCGACGGGTGATCGAGTGGCTGATGCAACGGGCGCGCCCGTACATCTTCACCACGGCTTCCAGCCCGGCGATCGCCGCCGCACTGCTTGCCAGCTTGGGCCTGATCGCCGCGGGAGAAGATCGGCGAGCGCGGCTGCAGGGCCTGATCGCGCGCCTGCGGGTGGGATTGCAGGGATTGCCATGGCGCCTGTTGTCCTCGCCAACCGCGATCCAGCCGGTGCTGGTGGGTGGTAACGCCGCCGCCGTGCGACTGGCCGATCGGTTGTTCGCGCGCGGTCTCTGGGTGCCGGCCATCCGTCCGCCCACCGTGCCCGCCGGTACCGCCCGGTTGCGGATTTCCCTGTCGGCCGCCCACACCGAAGCCCAGGTCGATGCTCTCGTCGCGGCCGTGCGGGACTGCGCCGACTCCCTCTCTCTGACCCTCTCCCCCTCGGTGGGGGACGAGGGAATCGCCGGTCGGCCGAATGTCTGATCCGTCCCTGGCATTGCCGGCCAAGCAGCGGGTCCGCCAGGCGTTCGACCAGGCCGCGCCGACGTACGATGCCGCCGCCGACGTACAGCGGGAGGTGTGCGACCGCTTGGCCGAGCTCCTGGTTCAGGCCGGCATCGACCTCGAACCGGACGCCATTCTGGATGCCGGTTGCGGCACGGGGTATGGCGTGCGGTGGCTGGAACAGCGCTGGCCGCAGGCCAGGCTCGTTCTCGTCGACTTCGCCCCCGCCATGCTGGCCACCGCCCGCGCCCGCAGCGCGAGGACATCGTTGATCTGCGCCGACATCGAAGCCCTGCCGGTCGCCGGCCAAGGTTTCGATCTGTACTGGTCCAGCTTGGCCTGGCAGTGGAACGATCCGCGGCGGTGTCTGGCCGAAGCCGGACGGGTGCTCAAACCGGGCGGAACATTGGCGGTCGCCACCCTGGGGACGGACAATTTCCCCGAACTGCGTCATGCTTTCGCGGAAATCGACGACTACGCTCATGTCCTGGCCATTCGATCCCCGGAGGGACTGCTGGCGGAATGCCATGCCGGCGAGTGGCGGCTGATGGTCTGGCAAAGGCAGCCGGTGCGCCGCCATTTTACCGATGTGTCAGCCCTGCTCCGATGCGTCAAGGAGGTCGGGGCGCGCGAGGTGGGAGAGCGCCGGCCAGCGCCGTTCGGCCGTTCCGCCTGGCGGGCGATCGTCGCCCGCTACGAACGGCTGCGGGAACCCGAGGGGTTGCCGCTGACCTACGACGTGGTGTGGCTGGTCGCCACCCGATAACCGGACCCAACCATGCAAGCCGCTTTTTTCGTCACCGGCACCGATACCGGCGTGGGCAAGACCCACGTCGCCTGCGCCCTGCTGCACGCCACCCGCCAGCTTGGCCGAACCGCCGTCGGCATGAAGCCGATCGCGGCGGGCGTCGAGGATGACGGCGGGAATGACGATGTCGCGCGACTGCTGGCCGCCAGTTCCATCCAAGCGCCCATGGAGCTGGTGAACCCTTTCCTGTACGCGCCACCCATCGCGCCCCACATCGCCGCCCGGGAAGCCGGCCGGCCCATCGATATCGGGGCGATCCGTCGGGCGTTCGAGCGGTTGCGGACCTTGGCGGACGTGGTCTGGGTGGAAGGCGTGGGCGGGTTCCGGGTGCCGCTGGACGAGCGGTATGATACCGCCGATCTGGCGCAAACCCTGGCCTTGCCGGTGGTGCTGGTGGTGGGGATGCGCCTGGGCTGCCTCAACCACGCCCTGCTTGCCGCCGAGGCGATCGCGCGGCGGGATCTGACCTTGGCGGGCTGGGTCGCCAACCGGATCGACCCGACCATGGCCCGCTTCGAAGCCAATCTCGAAACCCTTCGCGCCCGCTTGAACGCTCCTCCTTTGCTGGGCGTCGTGCCTTATGGGGTGAGTCCGGCCCAGGCCGCCGGCGCGCTCCGGTTGTCCGAACTGCGGGAGTTTGGGGAGAGTCAGCGTCCGCCTGAGGTTTCGGGTGATGCCAATCGGAACATGCGGCCGGCGGGATCGCGGCCGGCGACTTCATGAGGCGGTCACGTCCTCGGCGTAGCCGAACACCTCGATGCCCAGTTTCTCGGCGATGGCGCGAACCGGTTGGGGCACCATCGGCGAAACCGCGATCTTGCGCTGGACCTGACGCTGGTGGC
Source organism: Candidatus Competibacter sp. (assembly GCA_031732855.1). Classification (GTDB taxonomy): domain Bacteria; phylum Pseudomonadota; class Gammaproteobacteria; order Competibacterales; family Competibacteraceae; genus JAVMKJ01. The sequence goes on along the minus strand of JAVMKJ010000024.1, from coordinate 2,871 downwards.
GCCGTTCGTAGTAGCGTACCTTGCGGTCGAACGTGTACATGTCCGACTTGGACATCGACGATTTCAACTCGCACAGAATCAGGTCGCCATTCTTGATGATGATGTCGATTTCGACCTGATCGGGCGCGCCGAACACCGTGCCTTCGTCATCGAATTCATTGACGTTCAACACTTCGACGCCGAAGCTTTTTTCCAGAATCCCCTTCAGCGCGGCGCGGAAGCTGTGCTCGGAGGCGATGCCCCAGCGCGCCCCCAGAGCGCCGATGCCCTGTTCCTGCCGGGAACGCGAGATCTTGATTTCCTCCAGCAACTCGCTGTTCTTGCGGTTCTGCTCGTCCCACTTGCGGTTCTGCTCGTCCCACTTGCGGTTCTGTTCGTCCCACTTGCGGTTCTGCTCGTCCCACTTGTGCTGTTGCTCTTGGGCGTGGGCGTCGAATTTGGCGCTCCATTCCTGCCACTTGCGTTCCTGCTCTTGGGCGTG
>JAVMKJ010000024.1:0-2290 GCA_031732855.1 Candidatus Competibacter sp. | reverse complement strand
GCGTCGAATTTGGCGCTCCATTCCTGCCACTTGCGTTCCTGCTCTTGGGCGTGGGCGTCGAATTTGGCGCTCCATTCCTCCCACTTGCGGCGTTGTGCGGCCCGGTCGGCGGCAAACTCCTGCAGCAGGCGCTCGAAACGGGCGTCGAAGCTTTCCGGGGTCACCGCCGTTTGCCGGATCAGTTGTTCCAGCCATTGCCGGAAGCCGCTGTCCCGCCGCAGCAGTTCGGGCAGTTCGGCTTGCAGTTGCGCCTTGAGATCGGTCATGGTCATAACTTCGCTTCCTTTGGATCGGAGCGGAGAATGCAGTCTACACCGGTCCGGATGGGGCGGCGCGCATTTTTGCGCTACGCTTGTCCGAGGCTGACAGTCCCCAGCAAATGGACTAAGATGCACGACCTGGTCGGCGAGAACGAACTCCGAAATCCGGAGTGGTGGGGCTGGCGGTTTCGACCATATCAGAGCTGTGCCGACCATAATCTCCGCCCGCACTACCAGTCGGCCTGCCTTTGAAACGGGCTGCTGATGCAGTAAGCGCGCGTCGGGAGGTGAGGGTCGAGCGGCGCGCTGGAACGGCCGCGCTCGCAAGACGCATACTCAAATCCAAGCTGATCGCGAGCACCAGTACTGCGATCACTATGATATCGGTATCCACTTTAACAATGCTCGAATACGATTCAGCTAACCGACCACCTTCAGTAATCGATGAGTTTATTCAACTCGTTCGCTATCGCAATCTGGTTTTTTTGTTGGTGGAAAATATCCTGAAAAATCGCTACAAACGTTCTGTGTTGGGTATTTTCTGGATGCTGCTCAACCCACTGTTGCAGACGATCGTGTTGACCATCGCATTTGGGACGATATTTAAATCATCGTTACCCAATTATGCCGTTTACCTGTTGACCGGTTTATTGGCTTGGAATTTTGTCACCCAAACCACCCAGTACGCCATGAGCACCATGGCTTATGGTGGCGGGTTGCTTAAAAAAATTTATATACCACGGGCAACCTATATCGTTGCGGCGGTTGGAAACGGACTTATTAATTTGCTGGTTTCAATCGGCTCACTGGTTATCATTATTGTTTTTCTCGCCCATCCAATAACACTGGCTTGGCTGTTTCTACCGTTCAGCATTCTCATCTTAACCATCTTTGCGCTTGGTTTTTCATTACTGTTGTCTACTGCATCGGTATTCTTTACCGATACCATCGATATTTATCAAGTACTCGTTCAGGCTTTGTTTTTTCTGACTCCAATCATGTATCCACCTTCAATTCTTCCATCCGAATTGGCCCAATTGCTGGGCTTGAATCCTTTTGTTATACTAATCGAGATATTTCGAGCACCGATTTATGACAATCATTTACCCGATTTCCCTCTTATCTTAAATGCGGTTTCACTGGCGCTTGTCACATTGGCAGCAGGTTGGATCCTTTTTACAAACAGGGCCGATCAGATTGCTTATCGTCTATAAAAATGAATAATATTGCAATTGAACTTAATAACGTAACAGTGCGCTTTCGCATTCCCCACGAAAAGATTCCCACTTTGCAGGAATATGCGATCCGCTGGCTGAAAAGATGTAGGGTCAGCTTTACTGATTTCAATGCTCTCAATAACATCAGTTTCTCGATAAAACAAGGTGAAACAGTTGGTATCATAGGTGCAAATGGTGCTGGAAAAAGTACTTTGCTTAAGGTGATTTCACGCGTCATTCGGCCTAATCAGGGGCGTGTTTTTTTGAGAGGACGCATTGCGCCATTATTGGAGCTGGGCGCGGGTTTCGACTATGAGATGACGGGACGCGAGAATATTTTTCTGAACGGGGCTGTGTTGGGGTTTAGCCGAAAAGATGTGGCCAAACGTCTGGATAGAATCGTCGAGTTTTCGGGCATCGGCGATTTTATCGATGCTCCGATTCGCACTTACTCCAGTGGCATGGTGGCAAGGCTGGGATTCGCGGTCGCCACCGATGTTCAGCCTGAAGTCTTGATTATTGATGAAATACTATCAGTAGGTGATGCTGATTTTCAGAAAAAATCGGCGGCAAGAATCTTGGAATATTTTAACAAGGGATCAACAGTTCTTGTCGTTTCACATGACCCATCTTCAATCAGGAAGCTTTGCACTCATGCTATATGGTTGGAGCATGGTCGCATAAAGATGATGGGTTCTGTGGATGATGTTATCGATCAATATTCATCGTCGCTGCTATAACGTATGACGTATTTATATAATAGACATGTTCCTTTATAGTTTTTCTTAACCTACTGAACAACATAGTCATTTT
>JAVMKJ010000023.1:0-7269 GCA_031732855.1 Candidatus Competibacter sp. | reverse complement strand
TTCGCTAAGCTTACTCCATCAACTCCGCATTGGTGGAAATGCCATGTCCGTCCGATTCACCATTCTTCTATCCCTGCTGTCGCTGGCGGTCGCCCTGCCGGCCCGCGCCGGCAACGGCTGGAGCACGGTCGCCTATCCCCTGTCCGGACCGCCGCAAGTCATCGGTTCCCATACCGCCGGCTGCATCGCCGGGGCGGCCGCCCTGCCGCTGGTGGGCGATGGTTATCAGGTGATGCGCGCCAGCCGGAACCGGTATTACGGTCATCCGCTGCTGGTCGCGTTCGTGGAACGGCTGGGCCGGCAGGCGGCGGCGCGCGGCGGCCGGCTGCTGATCGGCGATCTGGGGCAGCCGCGCGGCGGCCCGATGCCGAACGGCCATCGCAGCCATCAGAGCGGGCTGGACGTGGACGTGTGGTTTTTGCAACAACCGCGCGAGCGGCTATTGTCGCGGTCGGAAACCGAGGAGATCGACATGCCGTCGATGGTGCGCGCCGCCGAGGGTACGTTGAACCCGACCCGCTGGTCGCCGCGCTATCGGGACATGCTGAAACTGGCGGCGCTGGCGCCGGAAGTGGACCGCGTTTTCGTGAACGCGATCATCAAGCAGGCGCTGTGCTACAGCGAAACCGACCGAAGCTGGCTGGACAAGGTGCGGCCCTGGTGGGGCCACGACGCCCATTTCCACGTCCGCCTGGCCTGCCCGCCCGACTCCGGTCAATGCAAACCGCAGAAACCGATCCCGCCCGGCGACGGCTGCGATGCCGACCTGGCCAACTGGGTCCGGGACATCCAGCAGGCGGCGCTGTCGCCGAAACCCTACAGGAAACCCGAACCGCCCTCGGCGGATGCCCTGCCCGTGGCCTGTAACGCGGTGCTGAACGGTCCGACGGCGAAGGGGTGGTAATTCACCGTTCCTTTTTCTCCAGATTCAGCGCCGGCGAGTTGATGCAATAACGCAATCCGGTCGGCTCCGGGCCGTCGTCGAACACGTGACCCAGATGTGCCCCGCAATCGGCGCAGAGGACTTCGGTGCGGCGCATGAACAGGCTGCGGTCCTCGACGGTGGCGACCCGGTCCGCCTCCACCGGCCGCCAGAAGCTCGGCCAGCCGCTGCCGGAATCGAACTTGGTCTCGGAGTCGAACAGCGGGTTGCCGCAACACGCGCAGCGGTAGACGCCCGACTCGTGGCAATCGTGATATGCCCCGGCAAACGCCCGTTCGGTACCCTTCTGGCGGCAGATTCGATACTGCTCCGGGGTCAGTTGCGCGCGCCATTCGGCGTCGGTCTTGGTGATTTTATGGCTCATGCTGGTTCCTCGCGGTATCGGCTGTTACAGCCCGAATAGACCACGGCCGGGCGAATTGGTGTCAGGCCGACGCCCGTTCGGCCCGTTGGCGCGACCGATTCTCCAACGCCTCCCAGACGTGCTCGGCCAGACCCACGCCGACCTCGTTGAACGCCAGGAAGGTCAGGTCGGCGCCCGCCGCCTTCAGCCCCGCCGCCTCCTCGGGATAGTTGCTGACCGCGCCGATCAGACCCTGAAACCGGTGTTGCCGCAATTGCGTGCTGGCGATGCGCTTCGCCTCCGGGTCCGGCATGGCCAGAATCACCGCCCTGATCCCGTCCAGGCGCAGGCGGTGCCAGAAGCCGGGATCCTCGGCGTCGGCGTACACCACTCGACGGCCTTCGTGGATATGCCGCTCGACCTTCACCAGGTCCGAGTCGATCCCCGACACCATCAGCACCTTGTGCTGTTCCGAAGAGTGCTGGCGTTTCTTGAGGAAGTCGTAAGCGGCGGTGCCGGCATGACCCATGCCCAGAATCAGAATGCGGGTACTGCCCAGCGATACCGGCTGTTCGTCGGGATGCCGGTCCGGCCGTTCGAAGCGCGCCAACCGGGTTTCCAACCGCTCGTACAGGCCGTGGGCGAAGCGATTGAGCGGCGCGGCGACCACGAACGACAGCGCCACGGTCAGCGCCAGCAACATCAGCCAGTCGGTGCTCAGTTGCCCGTTACCGACCATGAACTTCACCACGATCAGGGCAAATTCGCTGTAGCTGGCCAGCGCCAGCGCGGTCAGAAACGCGGTGCGGGCGCGCAACCGGAATCTCACCAGAATGAAAAAAAACAGCGCCGCCTTGAGCGGTAGCAACGCCACCAGCAGCGTGGCGCCGCCCACGACCGTCGGGCTCGGCCAACCCAGCAGGCCGATCTGGAGAAAAAAACCGACCAGCAGCACTTCCTTGAGCGACCACAGGGCCCTGGAAAGTTCCACCGCCCGGGCATGGCCCGCCAGCAGTATCCCCAGCAGCAAGGCGCCCAGTTCCGAACTCAGCCCGAGATGCTCGAAACCCAGTCCCCCCACCACCAGCGCCAGCGCCAGGCCGTACAGCACCAGCAACTCGTCGTGGCCGCTCCAGTCCAGCAGTTTCATCACCAAGGGCCGCAGCAGCGGCAGGCCCAGCACCAGCAACGCCCACGGCGACGGCGCCGACGCGCCGGCCACCGCCAGCAGCGCCAGCGCCACCAAATCCTGGATAATCAGAATGCCGATGGCCAGCCGGCCATGAAAAGCGCGCAGTTCCGTCTTTTCCTCCAGCACCTTGGCCGCCAGGACGGTGCTGGAAAAACCCAGGGTGATCGCCAGTAGCAGCGCCAGACCCAAGGGCAGCGCCAGGAACGCCCAGAATCCCAGACCGAGCACCGTCCCGGTCAGCGCCAGGTGCAGTCCCCCTCCACCCCAGACATCCGGGCGGACCAGGCTCTTCAGCCGAAGCTTGAGACCGACGCCGAACAGCAGCAGCAACACGCCGGCGTGTGCGATCCGTTCGAGCAGTTCGTTGCCTTCCTGACCCAAGGCGTTCAGCACGAACCCCGCCGCCAGATAGCCGACCAATGAAGGCAAACCCAGGTGGCGAAATACCAAACCGAGTAAAAAGGCCAGCGCGAGCCAAAGCGCGTCCATCGTTCAGCGGGATTTCCAGGACAAAACCCAACATGAAAAACAAAAGCGGGATCGACAACCCCGTCCCGCTCGGATTCGGCGGCGCCGGCCGACCCTGGCGATCATGGCGACCAAGGCGGAAGCGGGGCCGCCGATCAGGCCTTCTTGAGCACCCGAACCACGTACAGCAGCACCATCGCGCCCACCGTGGCGGTGATGAGATGGCCGATCAGGCCCACCGCGGCGAAGCCGATCAGTCGGAACAGAAATCCCCCGATGAAGGATCCGATCACGCCGACCACCAGATTCCCGCCCAATCCCAATCCGCCACCACGCATGAAGTGAGTGGCAATCCAGCCCGCGATCAAACCGATCAACAGAAATCCAATCAGATCCATGTCTTGTCCCCCGTTCGTTGCTTGCCGATACCGGCGATGATACTGAATACCCGCCCTTAACCGGAACCACCGCCGTTCAATCCTCCAGCAGCTTGCCTGCCTGGCGATAGCTCAGCGGTTCCCGCCCCGCCACCTTGCAGAATTTCTGTCCCGGCCGGACCAGCCGTTCGGTCGCGCGGGCGAACAGAAGACCGCTGGTCGCGGCGCGGACCGGCACGCGAGCGGCGCCGGACGGCTCGCCCAGGGGGTCGACCAGTTCCGCCACCACCTCCCCAGTCCGGACGGTGTCGCCCAACGACTTGCGGTAGACCAGCACCCCGGCGGCGGGCGCCGCCAGCACGTCGACGCCGTCCAGCGGGGTCGGCTCGCAGCACGATTCCGGCAAGGGTCCCGGTTCGCCGGCGATCACGCCGCGCCGTTGCAGGAAGCGTAGCAGAGCCGCCGCGTCGGCCGCCGCATAGCCGTCGCTTACATCCGCCTGGCCGCGCAATTCCACCGTGGTCGCGAAGCAGGCCAGCGGCAACGGCCCCTCCCCCGCCAGCGCTTCGCGCAGCTTCCACCAGGGACCGGCGCAGGCTTCGTCGAACGGATTGCCGCCCGGTTCCGCTTCGAGCAGAAGCGACGCCGCGCCCAGTTCCGCGCCCAGCGCCAGCGCATCGTCCCGCTGCCACCGGGAGGCGTACAGGTGCAGCAGCGCCTCGCCATCGCAATGCAGGTCGATGACCAGGTCGGCATCGATCGCCAGCCGCAGCAATTCCAGCTTGAGCGCCGCCGTTTCCCGCGCCGCCCGCTGTTCCGCCAGGACGGCGCGAAGCGTCTCGCGAATCAGCGTCACGTTCGCCGTTGGATCTCCGCTCAAGCGACCGCGCAAACGTTCCAGCGCCACCACCGCCAAGTCGGGAAAGGCGCGGTTGAAATTGCCGGTGCTCTCAAAATCGAACCGCCCCAGCAGCCGACCGTTGAGATGCTGGCTCAAACCGATCGGGTTGGCGGCCGGAACCACCACCACCTCGCCGAGGATGCGTCCGTCCGTCCGCGCCTGTTCCAGACCGCGCAGCAGATGTTGCGCCACCAGCAACCCCGGAATCTCGTCGGCATGGATGGCGGCCTGGAAATACGCCTTGGGCCGGGCGCCGGGGCTGCCGTAACGATGGACCAGCAGCGTCCGCCGGGTACCGGGCGCGGGCGCGGGCAGCTCGATTCGGGTGGTGGAAACAGACATGACGATCCTCCCTTCAACGGTGCCGACGAACACGATTCTTGATCCCACCGGCTCGCGACCATCCCATCGGCTCGAACCAGACTGGCGCCACGGGCTCTAACCGGACGGCAACCGGGCGTCGCCGGCCGGCGTTCCCGCTCCCGATACCCGAATTTTCACCTGGAGGATTCCCATGACCACCACCATGAAGGCCGTGCGCATTCACGCCTACGGCGGACCCGAGGTATTGCATCACGAAGATGTACCCATGCCGCGACTCCAGCCCGACGACATCCTGATCCGGGTGCGGGCGGCGGCGGTCAATCCGGTGGACTGGAAGATTCGCGAGGGCTACCTGCAAGGCTTCCTGAACCACCGACTGCCCCTGATCCTCGGCTGGGACGTGTCCGGCGAGGTGGTCGATGTCGGCTCAGAAGCGACCGGCTTCAAGGTCGGCGATCAAGTCTACGCCCGTCCCGACATCGAACGCGACGGCAGTTACGCCGAGTTCATCGCCGTCAGGGCCAGCGAAGCCGCCCGCAAGCCGGGCGCGCTGGATCACGTTGGCGCCGCCGCCGTGCCGCTGACCGCCCTGACGGCCTGGCAGGCGCTGGTGGAGGCCGCCCGGTTGCAGGCGGGCCAAACCGTGCTGGTTCACGCCGCCGCCGGAGGGGTCGGCAGCCTGGCGGTGCAACTGGCCAAGGCCAGGGGCGCGCGGGTGTTCGCCACCGCCTCCGCGGTCAACGCCGGCCTGGTGGCGGATCTGGGCGCCGACCAGTTCATCGACTACATGAGAACCCGCTTCGAGGATGTGGTGAAGGACGCCGATGTAGTGCTCGACACCATCGGCGGCGATACCCAGGAACGCTCCTGGCGGGTGCTGAAGCCGGGTGGGATTCTGGTCTCGATCATCAGCCCCCCGCCGGAAGCGACCGCCGCCGCCCATGGCGTCCGCGGCGCCTTCGTGTTCATCCACCCCAGCGGCCAGCAACTGAGCGCCGTCGCCCAGTTGATCGACGACGGCCGAATGAAGCCGATCATCCATGCCGTGCTGCCGTTGAGCGAGGTCCGCCAGGCCCACGCCATCAGTCAGAGCGGCCACGCCCGCGGCAAGATCGTCCTGCGCGTCGCCGAATGACGCCGCTTTGCTCCCCCTCCTTGGCCAAAGCCGCCGCCAGATCGAACCACCGCACCAGCGACGCCGGGTAGCACCCGCCGCTGGTCGCCGCGACAGAGTTCTCGGCCAGAAGGCGCGACGACCCCAACGCCGGGATTTCGCAACGTTTTCCCGGACAGCGAGACGCTGTATCGGGTTCTGGGCGGTTTTTTCGAATTTGGCACCAATTCCGTCGAGGGCGGAACGCTGCCCGAGGAGATTGCTTGAATGCGCGTTCTCCTCGACCAAGGCACAACCGCGCCTCTGTGGAACCATCCGACCGCACATCAAATCGTAGCGGCCTTTGCCTTATCGCCCGGCTCCCTCTGACAACGGGCCGGGCGCGGGCGAAGGTCATACCGTTTCCCGGTGGGCAGCCACCTTATTATTTGGACGATTTCACGGGTTATTTCAAGCTATTACCATCGGAAGTGGCCTCAACAAGCCGGAACTTCATGTCAGTTCCCGTTGCTCGTTGATGAGGTATTTGGCCACGACGGTGTTTAGCGAGCAGGAAGCCTCCTTGCCCGCCATGATCGATCGCAAGGCTTCCAGATCCGACTGCCACGCCACGTCGCCAGGCGCCATGATGCAAGCGCTGCCGGGTTCGTGGCTGGTGAAAAGCCGGCCGCCCTTGAAATAGTAATGCTCGTCGCTCTCGGCGGTTCCGAACTCGCGCATGGCCGGAGGGATATCGTAGGGCGCGAACCAGAGCTTGATTTCCCGCTCGGCGTCGGCGGGGTTGGCGGAGGCGTGAATGAGGTTGTCCATGCGGCTGTCCACCACCGCGCCATTGCCGTCTTCCACCGGGATCACCGTACCCAAGGCGCGAACGCTGCCCGGTTTGTTGTCGCGGGCCTGCTGGGGATTGGTCGGGCCGGCTATGTCGCGAATCTTCTTGATGGCGTCGGGACCCTGATAAATCAGGGCCACCACCCGGCGTTTCCAGGCATCCTCTTCGCTGTAATGTATGCGTCCGGTGATGTAGTCGATCAGGGAGGGGAAGAAAGGCTTGCCGCGATGCTCCGCATAGTGTTCCTCGGCGAGCATTTTGTGTACGGTCACGATCTTCGCGCCGGCGAATCGGAGTCCGGTATGCACCTCGGAAAGCAGGGAAAGCATGTAGCCGGTCAGCGATTGCTTGAGGGCGTCCGGTTTGATGAGGACGAGAGTCTGTTCGAGTTCGCGCTTGTCCATGGTTGTCGGTTTGGTTGCGTCGTGAAGGTGAAGATGCGCGCATTGTACGGGATCGGTCGGCGATCTTCACCGCCCCTTGGACTGCGGGCATTCGCCGATCAGTTCCACCTTCCCATGCTCGTCCACCGCTTCCAGCCGCACCGTGAAACCCTAGAGCCGGTACAGGTGCTTGATTCCAGCTCGCCTTGGACGTCGTCGTCGAGCACCCCGTAGTTCATCAATGCATGGCAGGAATCCAGGAACAGCTCGACCCCGTGGTTAGGTTAATGCCTTTTCGAATCAATCTGTTATTAATAAGCGATCTACTGAAAGTAACATTTATGAGACACTAAGCCCCAGCCTCCACAAGAACCCTCGAAGAACCTCTTTAT
>JAVMKJ010000022.1:0-38091 GCA_031732855.1 Candidatus Competibacter sp. | reverse complement strand
AGCCTCCAGATCCCGTCACCAAGCCAAACCCGTTCAAACCGGTCAGCGCTCTAGCCGACGGCAAGGGCAGCTCCGTGAGGGGCTGCCTGGAGGAAGCCCGAGCGCAAAGGTGCGAGCCGACGGACAGAAACCGCATAGAAGGCTCAGTCCCCGGGCGAGTCAGCACAAGGTGACGAAGCCCGCCAGGTGCAGGGGATAGGGTAAATGCGGCGGTTGTGCACGGAAAGTTCATGTCCTTATCCGGGGAGATCTGTCCCACAGGAGGTCCGTGCCGCTAGGGGAGTCGAACTGAGGCCCAGTCCGAAAGGACTGGACAGGCCATCGAACCCTACGGGGGCTGTGGTTGCCAGGGGAGCCGGATTGAGGGCCAGCCCGAAAGGGCTGGACACACCACCGGACCCTACCGCGACTCGGGCAGCGCGCCTTGCGGCAACGCTGGGCGTGATGAGGCAGAAGTCAGCAGACGGCAGAGTAGCCCAACGCCCACCGTAATGGGGGGGACACGGTGAAGGCCCGAACCTTCGGCAACGAGCGAGACGAGCGAGCCTCAATGGCCGTAACGCACCCGACCGGGTGAAACGGTCTTGGCGGTTCGTAGCGTAGCCAGCGTTGGAGGTAGCCATTCTATGGTGACCCTTTCCCATCCGGAGGAAGCGCCCCGTGCGGACCCGCATGCGGGGTGCTGTGGGAGCCGGGGGAGAGAAACCCCCGGCGACCCGATTAGCCAGCGCCTTCCGCAAGCAGTGCTTCGACATAGTCTTTCTGCCGGAGAAACTCTTCTTGCGAAATAAGCTGCTGGCGGTAGTTCTCCCGTAGAAACTGAACTGGGTCGGAATCGCTGCGTCGTCGGTTGCAGACCTCACACGTAGCAACGAGGTTGTGCTTCCGATTCGTCCCACCTTTCGCGACTGGCACGAGATGATCGAGGACGAAATTCTCTTCAGTGAGGGCAGTAGTGCAGTAGACGCAGACGTGACGGTCCCGCGCCAGAACCACCATTCGGCGTCCTGGGTCTGTGTAGTAATCCCGCTCGTCCTTCGTCAGCGGTTCGACTCGCGCCTCTCGCTCTTCTTGATCTATGAGTTCCCGGCATGCAGGGATGTCGCTCGGGAGATGCACTGATATTTCATTCGCGTTCCCGCGTTGCCGGTTGACGGCTATGCACTTGTGCTCGAACAGGTCTGGAAGCCTGCGCTTGACCGTGGTGTGGTTGTCGATGGTGTTGCCTTGCTGGGAGCGAATGAACGACCCAACCCGAGCCCACGGGACGATGATTTCGCCCTTGCCCGTCTCGAACCACGAGAGGTGAAAGAGGACTTGATAGACAACAAGGGCCTTGTCCTTCACGACACGTGAAAGGTACCGCGTTACGAACGCCGACTCCTGAACGTAGCGCTCAAGCGAAATACGGTCAGGAAGAGGCTCGATGGTGCCTTTCAGGATGTCGGTGATGTATGCCATCTGCTCGGCTCTCGGTGATTCTCGCGCTGGCTAACGGGGCGCGAGTTGAGCGTCATCCCGCCCGGAGCGGACGCGCCGCCCTTGCTACCGGACAGGGGAGTTCCCGGATGACGGTGGTGGGCGGCGGGGTCGCGAGGACGGGACGACGAAGTCGCCGCGAAGCGGTGACGCTCGAACGAGGGTTCGACGGCGCTGCGCGCCGGAGAGCCCGAAGTTCGCCAACTCGCGCCCCGTTCGTCGGCGCGAAGCGCCGACGAACATGAAGTAGACCTCCTAAATGACGCCTTACTTTACGTCGGTTTTGACGTATAATCACGATGACCCTATATCAACTTATTGATAAATCGTATAAGTTGCAAAATAACAACAATAATTGGGGTCTGTCACAGGCGTCGATCTGGTGGCGGTTCGATCCACCACAAGGCCATTAAAGTTGAGGGGGTTATGGTTGTCAAGCCCAGGTTACTCAACCAGGTTCGCGAAAAAATCCGCCTGAAACACTACAGCATTCGTACCGAGCAAGCCTATGTGGACTGGATCAAGCGCTACATCCTGTTCCACGGCAAGCGACACCCCCAAGAGATGGGCAAGCAGGAAGTCGAGCAATTCCTGTCCCACCTGGCTGTGGAACGCAATGTCGCCGCCTCCACCCAAAACCAGGCCTTGAGCGCCATCCTGTTCCTGTACAAGGAAGTGCTCGAGCAAGACATCGGTTGGCTGGACAACGTGGAACGGGCCAAACGTCCCGCCCGGTTGCCGGTCGTCCTCACCGCCACCGAGGCGCGCGCCGTGCTGGCCCACCTGGAGGGGCGCCACCGCCTGATGGCCAACCTCTTGTACGGTGCCGGCCTGCAGTTGATGGAATGCGTCCGCCTGCGGGTCAAGGACCTCGATTTCGAGCGACGGGAGATCCTGGTGCGGGAAGGCAGCTAAGGATCGGGTCGCCCAGCAACGCCCCACACCCTGCGCCACAGCTTCGCCACCCACCTTCTGATGTCGTGCCACGACATCCGCACCGTGCAGGAATTGCTCGGCCATGCGGACGTCTCGACCACCATGATCTATACCTACATCCTCCCCCGTCCGAAGGCGCTGGCCCGAACCGCCGCCGGCATGATTCGACGGTGTCATTGCCCCGAACGGATGGTCTATGCTTCAGCCCCCTTGGTTGAGGAACACGACGTGATACGCAAACTGAAACTGATCGTCCTGACTTTGGGCCTCGCGCTGGCGGTGCCGGTCTGGGCCGCCGCACCGTCGCCGGTGCAACGCTACTTCCAGAGCCTGCAATCGCTGCGGGCGGACTTCATCCAGCGAGTGTTCGACGAGCGGTCGCACGTCGTGCAGAGTTCCAGCGGCCGGATGCTGATGCAGCGGCCCGGCAAGTTCCGCTGGGACTATCGCGCGCCGGCCGAACAGATCATCGTCGCCGACGGCGAGCGGCTGTGGGCCTACGATGTCGATCTGGCGCAAGTGACGGTCCGCAAGCTGGACAAGGCGCTCAGTTCGACCCCGCTGGCTCTGTTGAGCGGCGCGGTGCCGATCGAGGAGACCTTCACCGTCGGAGAGGCGCGCGGCCAGGATGGACTGACCTGGTACGAACTGACGCCCAGGCAGCCGCAGCCGGAATTTCGCCTGCTGCGGGTCGCGTTCAAGGGCGACGCCCTGGTCAGTCTGGAACTGGAAGACAATTTCGGCCAGCGCACCCGGCTGGATTTCCAGAAGCTGGAACGCAACCCCACGCTCGACCCGGCGCTGCTGAAATTCACCCCGCCGCCCGGCGTGGACGTGGTCGGCGACGCCGGCTGACATGTCAGACACCGACGACCTCCGGCCGCTGGCCGACCGGCTGCGACCGCGCCGGCTGGAGGAATTCGTCGGCCAGTCGCACCTGCTGGCGCCGGGCAAGCCGCTGCGGGCGGCGATCGAGCGGGGCCAGCCGCATTCCATGGTGCTGTGGGGACCGCCCGGCACCGGCAAGACCACCCTGGCCGAACTGCTGGCCGGCGCCTGCCAGGCCGAGTTCCTGCGGCTGTCGGCGACCATGGCCGGAGTGCGCGACGTGCGGGCGGCGGTGGACCGGGCGCGGACGCTCTGGCGCGAACAACGGCGGCGCACCGTGCTGTTCGTGGACGAGGTCCACCGCTTTAACAAGGCGCAACAGGATCCCTTTCTGCCCTACGTCGAGGACGGCACCCTGACCTTCATCGGCGCCACCACCGAAAATCCCGGCTTCGCCCTCAACAACGCGCTGCTGTCGCGGGTGCGGGTCTACGTGCTGACCAGTCTGGATGCCGCCGCCATCGGCCAGGTGCTGGATCGCGCCCTGAGCGATGCGGAACGGGGGTTGGGCGGGCGCTGGCCGTTGTCGGAGGCGGCCCGGGACCGCCTGGCCCAGGCCGCCGACGGTGATGCCCGCCGCGCCCTGATCTGGCTGGAACTGGCGGCGGAACTGGCGGACGCGCAGGGCTGCGCGCTGGAGACGGCATTGACCGAGGTAATGAGCGACGGGGCAGGGCGGCGCTTCGACCGGGGCGGCGATCTGTTTTACGATCAGATTTCCGCCCTGCACAAGGCGGTGCGCGGCAGCAGCCCGGACGCGGCGCTGTACTGGCTGGCGCGAATGCTCGACGGCGGCTGCGATCCGCTCTACATCGCCCGGCGGGTAGTGCGGATGGCCAGCGAGGACATCGGCAACGCCGATCCGCGCGCCCTGCCCCTGGCGCTGAACGCCTGGGAGGCGCAGGAGCGGCTCGGCAGTCCGGAGGGCGAACTGGCCATCGCCCAGGCGGTGGTCTATCTGGCGGTCGCGGCCAAGAGCAACGCCGTCTATACCGCCTTTAGCGCCGCCCGCCGCGATGTCGAGCGGTGCGGCACCCTGGAGGTACCGCCGCACCTGCGCAACGCGCCCACCGCGCTGGCGCGGGAACTGGGGCACGGCGAGGGCTATCGCTACGCCCACGATGAGCCGAACGCCTACGCCGCCGGCGAGTGCTATTTCCCCGAGGAACTGCAAGACGCCCGCTATTACGAACCCACCGCGAACGGCCTGGAGGGGCGGATTCGCGAGAAACTGGAACGGCTGCGGGAGTGGGACCGGCTGAGCCCGCGCCGGCGGTATCGGTGATCGGCGCGGATGGCTTCACCGAGTCAGTCAAAAATCTTCCCCGGATTCATGATGCCGTTCGGATCGAACGCCTGCTTGATCGCCCGCAGGTAGCTCAGTTCGGTCTCGTCGCGGGTGTAGTGCAGGTACGGCTTCTTGGTCAGGCCGACGCCGTGCTCGGCGGAAATGCTGCCGCCGTACTTTTGCAGGACGCGGAACAACAGCTCGTTGACCGATTCGCACTTGTCGATGAAGGCCCGATGTTCCATGGCGGCTGGCTTCAGGATGTTGACGTGCAGGTTGCCGTCGCCGATGTGGCCGTACCACAGCACCTCGAAATCCGGGTAATGCCGCGCCAGCAGGGCATCGGTTTCCGCCAGGAACGCCGGCACCTTCGAGATGCGCACCGCGAGGTCGTTCTTGTAGGGCAGATGCTCCGCGATCGATTCGCTGATGTCCTCGCGCAGCCGCCACAGTTCCCTGGCCTGGTTTTCGCTCTGGCTGATGACCCCATCGGCCAGCCAGCCCTGCTCGGCGCAGTGCTCGAACAACATCAGCGCCTCGTCGGTGCGCAGCCCTTCCGGATTCTCGAACTCGATCAGGACGTAGTAGGGCGTCGCGCCGTCGAACGGGCGGTGCCAGCCCTTTTTCAGGACGTGGCGCAGCGCCGGTTCCGAGAAGAATTCGAAGGCGCTCAGGTCCAGCCGGTTGCGGAACACGTGATAGAGCGACATCACCCCGTCCAGATCCGGTACCCCCAGCACCATCACGCTCGGCTCTCGCGGGGGGCGGGTCAGCTTCAGGGTGGCCTCGACGATGATCCCCAGCGTGCCCTCGCTGCCGACGAACAGATGCCGCAGGTCGTAACCGCTGGCGTTTTTGATCAGGCCGCGATTGAGATCGAGCAGGTCGCCCCGTCCCGTGACCACCTTCAGCCCGGTGACCCAGTCGCGGGTCAGGCCGTAGCGCACTACCTTGATGCCGCCGGCGTTGGTGGCCAGGTTGCCGCCGATCTGGCTGGAACCGCGCGAGGCGAAATCCACCGGATAGTACAGACCGTGGTCGCGGGCGAAGTTTTGCAGGACTTCGGTAACGACCCCCGCCTCGCAGGTGACGCCGCGGTCGATCGGATCGAAGTCGAGAATCCGGTTCATCCGCTCCAGCGAGACCACCAGCTCGCCCCGGCAGGCGACCGCCGCGCCGCTCAGGCCGGTGCGACCGCCGGAGGGCACCAGGGCCAGCCGGCGATCGTTGGCGTAAACCACGAGTTGTCGTACCTGCTCGATGCGGTCCGGCAGCACCACCGCCAGCGGATTGGGGGTATACAGCCGGGTCCAGTCGCGGCCGTAGTTCAGACAACTGTCCGGGTCGGCCCGGACCTGGGCGGGATCGATGAAGGCGCGGATACCGTCGAGCAAGGCGGTGGCCGATTCGCTGGGGTTATGCGGGGTCGTCAACGGTTGTCGCTCCTGGAGAAAGGGGGTAAGGTTAAGCCGCCCGACCGGAGGGATTGGGTTCCGTTGCATTTTATCACCGGGGAAGCTTCGCGCACTCATGAGCAAGACCTCACTCGACAAGGACAGGATCAGGATCCTGTTGCTGGAAGGCGTCCACGCCAGCGCCGTGGAGGCGCTTCGGGCGGACGGCTACACCAACATCGACGTCCATCCGAAAGCGCTGCCCGAGCCGCAGTTGCTGGAGGCGGTCGGCGACGCCTATTTCATCGGCATCCGCTCCGCCACCGAACTGACTGCCCGGGTGTTCGAGCACGCCCCACGGCTGATCGGGGTCGGCTGCTTTTGCATCGGCACCAATCAGGTGGACCTCGACGCCGCCCAGGAGCGCGGCATTCCGGTGTTCAACGCCCCGTTTTCCAACACGCGCAGCGTGGCGGAACTAGTGCTGGCGGAGATCGTCCTGCTGCTGCGCGGCATCCCCCAGCGCAACGCCGCGACCCATCGCGGCGGCTGGGCGAAGACCGCCACCGGTTCCCACGAGGCGCGCGGCAAGTGCCTGGGCATCGTCGGCTACGGCCACATCGGTACCCAGGTCGGCCTGCTGGCCGAGGCGTTGGGGATGCAGGTGGTGTTTTACGACATCGAAACCAAGCTGGCGCTGGGCAATGCCCGACCGGTGTTCTCCCTGGACGCGCTGCTGGACATCGCCGACGTGGTGACCCTGCACGTCCCGGAAACCCCCCAGACCTGGCGCATGATCGGCGCCGATCAACTGGCGCGGATGAAGCCGGGCGCCCGGCTGATCAACGCCGCCCGCGGCACGGTGGTGGACATCGACGCCCTGGTTCGGGCCCTGGAAACGCAGCATCTGGCCGGGGCGGCCATCGACGTGTTCCCGCTGGAACCGAAAGCCAACGACGAGGAATTCGTGTCGCCGCTGCGCCGCTTCGACCAGGTACTGCTCACGCCCCACGTCGGCGGCAGCACCGAGGAGGCGCAGCAGAACATCGGCCTGGAAGTGGCCGGCAAGCTGATCAAGTACAGCAACAACGGCTCGACCCTGACCGCGGTCAATTTCCCGGAAGTGTCCCTGCCCGAACACCCCGGCAAGCACCGCCTCCTGCACATCCACCGCAACCAGCCCGGCGTGCTGTCGCGGATCAACGCCGTCTTTTCCGAGCAGCACATCAACATCGCCGGTCAGTATTTGCAGACCAACGCCCGGATCGGCTACGTGGTGATCGACGTCGACGGCGACGAACGGGCCGAGACGCTACAGTTGCGGAAACGACTGGACGAGGTTCCCGGCACCATCCGCACCCGGGTTCTGTATTGAGGCGCAATCACCCTCTCCTTCGTTGGGAGAGGGGAAAATGATCGGTGGGGAGGCAAGCGGGCGATGTCGCTGCGGGATGAATTGCTGAAGGCGGGACTGGTGTCGGCCGACAAGGCGAAAAAGCTGGATTCCGACACCCGCAAGCAGGATCACCAGCGCAAGAAGAGCAAGGCGCTGGCGGACGAGGAGACGGCCCGACAGGCGGAAGCCCGCCGCCAGGCCGAGGCCGAGGCCGTCCGCAAGCGCGAGCAGGACCGGCGTCTGAATCTCGAGCGCGAAGCCGAAAGGCAGCGCCGGGACCACGCCGCCCGCGCCCGCCAGCTGATCGACGCGCATCGTCTGAACGAACCGGAGGCGGAAATCCTCTATAATTTCCTGGATCGCGATGGCCGCTGGATCCGCGCCGTTCGGGTCACGCCACCGCAGCGCAAGGGACTGGCCATGGGCCGGCTGGCCATCGCGCGGGGGGATCGGCACGAGTTCGACTTCCCGCTGGTGCCCGGCGAGACCGCGCGCAAGGTGGCGGAATTCGCGCCCGAACGGGTGTTGCTGCTGCATCCCGAGAGCGACGGTTCCGAGACCGATAGCGGCCAGGATGATTGAACCGCCGGTGGCGCGCCCGCGTGCGCTTTCGCACGCCATTTCCCGGATGGAAACCCGCATGAACAGTCAATCCACGCTGAATTCCTCGCAAGCTGGCGCCGATGCCGTTTCGCCCCGGCCCGGTCCGCATTTCGATCGCGACCGGTCCCGCCGGCTCGCGGGCTCGCGGGGTCACTCGTGGAGCCGGCGCAGCAAGCTCTTGCTGGTGATGCTGGTGGTGGTGGTGCTGATCGATTTCTTCACGACCCTGCTGCTGGGAACCCAGCTCTACACCCTCGGCAACCAGAATCAGAAGTTGCGCGCCGATCTGATCCTGAAGGAGGACGAACTGCGCCAGGTCATGCCCGAATTGCAGAAGCTGCGGGCGGATCTGGACGCGCTGGTTCGCGGCAAGCTGCCGCGCCTGCGACAACTGGAATACGACCGGGTACTGTCCCTGGACCAGGGTTATTTGAAGAATGTCACCTTCACCGAGGTCGTGAATCGCGATACCCGGGGTTACGAATTCAAGCTGGTGGTACAGAACAACACCCGCGCCCCGCTGTGGCCGGAAATCCAGCTTTATCTGTTCAACGAACTCGGGATTCAGATCGGCAGCGCCGAGATCGGCACGCGGCATCCCAATGCCATGAAGGCCTCGAGTCTGGGCGTCGGCGAGGTCCGGTCCTACTCGGGACTGCTCGAACTGGCCGACCCGGGGGAGGCGCCGGCGTATTTCATGATCCGGAATCCGGCCGAGGCCAGGGGCGAGATCGATACGGCGCGACAGCGTCCCAATCCCGGACATTAAGCGTCGATACCTTGTCACGTCCGGTTGCATCGCCTACCTGTTAGCTGTCGGATATCGGGAATTTGCCCATTTCGCCGGAAAGTTCCGGCGCGTTCGACCGACGCCTTCCCTCGAACTTCTGTCCAAGTCATTACAAGCGGATTGAGCTGAAAATCGCCCGCTGTTCGCTAATGTACTTATTTTATATCATCTTCTTGTTAATGTAAGCCCGCGTAACCATTCACACACCCCCACTCCAGCCCTCCTACACAAGCGGGGAAGGAGCCTTACAAGATGGGGGATATTGCTCGGCTTCGCGAAGGCTGGAGAATCAGGCGTCGGGGTCCAGCCGCTCCAGCAACCGCTGCCGGTATCGATCCTCCAGCAATAGGTTGATCGGCTGGCGCCTGCAAGCAGCGAGCCGCAGCTGCAGCAGTTCCAGTCGGGCCCGGGCGCGGCTGCGCTCGCTCTCGGGCAACTGTTGCAACAGATGTTCGGCCGCGCGCAGTTCCTGGCGCAGCTGCAGTTCGGGCGGCAGGAATCCGGCGTTTTTCAGAATCCGGTAGGCGGCGCGCAATTCCTCGGGAACGGCCGAATCGTCATCCAGTTGCAACGGTTTGCCCTCGCCGGGCAAACCGCGCAGGTCGCCGCGCTCGATGGCTTCCTGAATCCGGGCTTCGGCGATCCGATCGAGCAGGTTCATGCCGGCGGGTTCCGGTGATGGGGATACCGCAACAACAGTACTGCAATCTCATGACGCCATCCAGCGGTTGCCAGCCGTCGGACCGGTCCTTCAGATGCCGTCGCCGTCGCCGTTCCAGTGCATCGGCGGCGCGGTTTTGGGGTCGTCGTGGAGAAAGACCCGCAAATGACGCGGCTTGACGAACACCAGATCGCCCGTTTGCAGCGGATCGGCGGTAAAGCGCTCCCGGGTCATTTCCACCTCGGCGCCCTCTCCGTCCGGGGACTGAATCAATTCCAGCCGTACCAGCGAACCGACGACGGAAACCCGGGTAACCGTGGCCGGGATGGTGGTGTCGCCATCCTCCGGTTCGCGCAACAGATCGATGTCGTGCGGCCGGACGTAGGCCATGACGGGCGCGTGTTCGGCATCCGGATAGTCGGGCGCCCGCATCCGCAGCCCGCCGAGCCGTACCCAGCCGGAATGAGCCCGGCCGTGGAACAGATTGATGTGACCGATGAACTGGTAGACGAACGGGGTGGCCGGGGCATCGTAAACCTGCTGCGGAGAGCCGATCTGCTCGATGCGGCCGCGGTTCATCACCACGACCCGGTTGGCCACCTCCAGGGCTTCCTCCTGGTCGTGGGTTACGAAGACGCTGGTGATGTGCAATTCATCGTGCAACCGGCGCAGCCAGCGACGCAGCTCCTTGCGCACCTTGGTATCCAGCGCGCCGAAGGGTTCGTCGAGCAGCAGAACCTGCGGCTCGACCGCCAGCGCCCGGGCCAGGGCGATGCGCTGGCGCTGGCCGCCGGACAGTTGTGAGGGATAGCGGTCGGCCAGCCATTCCAGTTGGATCAGGTTCAGCAGGTCGCGCACCTTGGCGCGGATTTGAGATTCCGTCGGCCGCCGGGCGCGGGGCCGCACCCGCAGTCCGAAGGCGATGTTTTCGAAAACCGTCATGTGCTGGAACAGGGCGTAATGCTGGAAGACGAAGCCGACGTTCCGGTCGCGCACGTGGCGGCGGGTGGCTTCCTCGCCATCGAACCGGATGCTGCCCTCATCGGCGTTCTCCAGTCCGGCGATGATGCGCAGCAGGGTGGTTTTACCGCAGCCAGACGGACCGAGCAGAGCGACCAACTCGCCATCGGGAATGTCCAGATGGATGTCGTCGAGCGCTGTAAACGCACCGAAGCGCTTGCCGAGTGCGTGGATCGCGATACTCATTCAATTTCTCCTCGGGCCTCCAGGGCGGCCAGCCGCGCCTGGCGGGCCTGCCATTCGATCAGGGTCTTGACGGCCAGCATCACCAGCGCCAGCAGGGTCAGCAGGGAAGCGACGGCGAACGCCGCCGCGAAGTTATATTCGTTGTAGAGAATTTCGACGTGCAGGGGCAGGGTGTTGGTCAGGCCGCGGATGTGGCCGGATACCACCGACACCGCTCCGAATTCCCCCATCGCCCGGGCGGTGCAGAGCACGACGCCATATAGCAGACCCCATTTGATGTTGGGCAGGGTGATCCGCCAGAAGGTCTGCCAGCCGCTCGCGCCCAGCACCAGCGCCGCTTCTTCCTCCTGAGTGCCCTGCTCCTGCATGAGCGGGATCAGTTCGCGCGCGATGAAGGGAAAGGTCACGAACACGGTCGCCAGTACGATGCCCGGCACCGCGAAGATGATTTTGATGTCGTGGGCGACCAGCCAGGGGCCCAGCCAGCCTTGCGCGCCGAACACCAGCACGTAGATCAGGCCGGCGATGACGGGCGAGACGGCGAACGGCAGGTCGATCAGGGTGACGAGCACGCTCTTGCCGGGAAATTCGAATTTGGCGATGGCCCAGGCCGCCGTCACCCCGAACACCAGGTTCAACGGTACCGCGATGGCGGCACACAACAGCGTCAGCCGGATCGCCGACAGGGCGTAGGGATCGACGATGGCTGCCAGGTAGACTCCCAGCCCCTTGCGCAGCGCCTCGTAGAAGACGGCCGCCAGGGGCACGAACAGAAACAGGGTCAGGAACACCAGGGCCATGCCGATCAGCAGCCGGCGGACGGTGGCCGGTTCGGTCGTGGCCCGTTGCGAGGGCGAACCCGATGCCACGATGGCGGGGGTGATGAAAGCCATGTCGTTTTCCCCGGGGTCAGGCGGCGTGCCGGCGGCGGCTCCACCACTGCAGCAGGTTGATCAGCAGCAGCAGGACGAAGGAAATGACCAACATCACCACCGCGATCGCGGTGGCGCCGCGATAGTCGTATTGCTCCAGCTTGGAAACGATCAGCAATGGAGTGATTTCAGACACCATCGGCAAGTTGCCGGCGATGAAGATCACCGAGCCGTATTCGCCGATGGAGCGGGCGAAGGCCAAGGTGAAACCGGTCAGCAGGGCCGGCTGGATGGAAGGCAGGATGATCCGGTGGAAGATTTGCCAGCGCGTCGCCCCGAGGCTGGCGGCCGCCTCCTCGACTTCGGGTTCCAAATCCTCCAGAACCGGCTGTACGGTTCGGATCACGAACGGCATGCTGATGAAGATCAGCGCGACGATCACGCCCAGCGGCGTGAACGCGACCTTGATCCCCAGCGGCGCCAGCAGGCCGCCGATCCAGCCGTTGCCGGCATACAGCGCGGTGAGCGCGATACCCGCCACCGCGGTCGGCAGGGCGAACGGCAGATCCACCATCGCATCCACCAGCCGTTTGCCGGGGAATTGATAGCGCACCAGCACCCAGGCCACGAACAGGCCGGCGCTGGTGTTGACCAGCGCGGCGATCAGGGAGGCCCCAAACGTCAGCCGATAGGAGGCCAGCACCCTCGGGGCCGTTGTGATCGTCCAGAACTGGTCCCAGCTCAATTGGGCGGTCTTGAGAAAAACCGCCGACAAGGGAATCAGCACGATCAGACACATGTACAGCAGGGTATAGCCCAGGGCGAGGTTGAACCCTGGCAGCACGCTGCGCTGCTTCAGTCCGAACAGCATGAGTGAGTGGCCTTCTGACAATGCATGAGTGATGGCGAACGGATCGAGGAAGCGAAAAGCGTATCGTCCGGGATTTTCGGGGGAGGGATGATAACACCGATATCGGTTTCGTCGAGATCGTCCCCGCGTGGGCCAGCCGGGGAGTGACGACGAGGACCAGCCCGCGTCAGGCGATCGGGGTTACTGGTAGATCTGATCGAAGACGCCGCCGTCGGCGAAGTGGGTTTTCTGGGCGTTCTCCCAGCCGCCGAACATATCGTGGATGGTGAAGAGATCGAGCTTGGGGAACTGATGGGCAAACCGGGCGGCGATGGCGGGATCGCTCGGGCGATAAAAATGCTTGCCGGCGATGTTTTGGCCTTCGTCGCCGTACAGATAGTCCAGATAAGCCCGGGCGACCGCGCGGGTGCCCCGTTTGTCGACGACCTTGTCGACGATGGCGACGGGGGGTTCGGCCAGGATGCTCACGGAGGGTAGTACGATCTCGAATTTATCGGGCCCCAATTCCTCGACCGCCAGGAAGGCTTCGTTTTCCCAAGCCAGCAGCACGTCGCCGATGCCGCGTTCGACGAAGGTGGTGGTGGATCCGCGGGCGCCGGAGTCCAGCACCGGGACGTTCTTGTACAGTCGGGTGATGAATTCCCTGGCCTTGGCCGCCTCGTTGCCGTTCTGGCGGAGCGCGTAGCCCCAAGCCGCCAGATAATTCCAGCGCGCGCCGCCCGAGGTCTTGGGGTTGGGCGTGATCACCGAGATACCCGGCTTGACGAGATCGCCCCAGTCCTTGATGTTTTTCGGATTGCCCTTGTGGACCAGGAAGACGATGGTGGAGGTGTAGGGCGAACTGTTGTTGGGCAGGCGCTGCTGCCAGTCCTTGGGGATCGATCCCCCCTTGGCGTGAATCTCGTCGATGTCGTAGGCCAGCGCCAGGGTCACCACGTCGGCTTCCAGACCGTCGATCACCGCCCGGGCCTGCTTGCCGGAGCCGCCGTGCGACTGATTGATGGTCACGCTGTCGCCCGTCTTCGCTTTCCAGTACTTGGCGAAGGCGGGGTTGAATTCCTGATAAAGCTCGCGGGTGGGATCGTAGGATACGTTGAGCAGGGCGACGTCGGCGGCCGTGGCCGGGGGGGAGATAATCGGTCCGAATGCGAGCAGCGGAGCGAAAACGAGCCTGAAGAGGCGATCGATCATGAGGGTTCTCCTATTCGCGACCAAGCGGTCGGTGGAGCCTCTCCACCGACCGGCTTGTCACGAACGTTAACGAGTGTTATTTATTTCTAATAATGATAAAAAATTTTATTAATATAATCAGATATTGGCAACCGGGTTGAAGGGCAGGGTCGGGGGGTTGGGTCGAGATTCAGGAAGGTTCCTGCAGTAACGCCAGTACCACAATGGAACGGGATTCGACGGTGAAGTCGCCGTTCGCCGGCAGGACGACCGCGCCCGCGATCTGCTGGGGGTTGACCGTATCGAGCAGGCAGCGCCAACCGCTGGCGCCCTTGACCGCGGGCATGCGAAAGGGAACCTGGTCGGGGCCGGCGTTGAGGATGGCGAGCAGGGTATCGTCGTTTTCCGGATAGCCGTCCGGCGTGAAATACTCGCCGGCATCCCCCGCCAGCAGGAGACCGAAGCAGCGGGCCTTGGGTTCCTGCCAGTGATAGTCGCTCATGGCGCCGCCGCCGGGGCTGATCCATTCGATATCGCGCAGGCCGGTGGTTTTCGAGATCTGGGTGCCGTGCAGGAAGCGGGGCCGGCGCAGGACCGGATGTTCGCGACGCAGGTTGACCAGTCGGCGGACGAAGTCCAGAAACTCCTGCTCCTCGGCGGGCGTGTCATTCCAGTTCAGCCAGTTGACCTCGTTGTCCTGACAATAAGCGTTGTTGTTGCCGCGCTGGCTGCGGCCGAACTCATCGCCGGCCAACAGCATGGGCGTACCTTGGGCCAGCAGCACGGTCGCCAGCAAATTGCGGCGCTGGCGCTGGCGCAACTGGCGGATGGCCGGATCGGTGGTCGGTCCCTCCGCGCCGTGATTGTCGCTGAAGTTGGAGGGATGGCCGTCGCGGTTATCCTCGCCGTTGGCTTCGTTGTGGCGTTCGTTGTAGCTCACCAGATCGGCCAAGGTGAAGCCGTCGTGGCTGGCGATGTAGTTGACCGTGGCCCATGGCCGCCGGCAGTCGTGCTCGAACAGGTCGCTGGAGGCCAGCAGGTTGGGCGCCAGCCGCGACAGCATGCCGTCGTCGCCGCGCCAGAACCGGCGCACGGTATCGCGGAAGCGGTCGTTCCATTCGGCGGTGCCCGCCGGAAAGCCGCCGAGCTGGTAGCCGCCGGGACCGATGTCCCAGGGCTCGGCGATCACCTTGACCCGCGACAGCGCCGGATCCTGCCGGATGGCGTCGAAGAAACCGCCGCCGCGATCGTAGCCGTAATCCTCCCGGCCCAGCGTCACCGCCAGATCGAAGCGGAACCCGTCCACGTGCATGTCGTTGACCCAGTAGCGCAGGCTGTCCATCACCATCTGCAACACCCGGGGGTGGGTGAGGTTCAGGGTGTTGCCGCAACCGGTGTCGTTGATGTAGTAGCGGCGGTCCTCGGGGCGGAGCCGGTAGTAGGACGCGTTATCGATGCCCCGGAAGCAGAGGGTCGGACCCATCTGGTCGCCTTCGGAGGTGTGGTTGTAGACCACGTCCAGCAGCACTTCGATACCGGCGTCGTGCAGCCGCTTGATCATGGTCTTGAATTCGGCCAGGTCGCCGCCGCTCAGGTAGCGCGGTTCCGGGGCGAAAAAGCACAGGGTGTTGTAGCCCCAGTAGTTGCGGAGGCCGCGATCGGCCAGGAAGCGGTCGTCGACGAAGGCGTGGACCGGCATCAGTTCCACCGCGGTGATGCCGAGCGCTTGGAGGTACTTGACGATTTCCGCGTGAGCGAGGCCGGCGAAAGTGCCGCGCAGATGGTGGGGGATGCCCTCGTGGCGGATGGTGAAGCCGCGCACGTGGGTTTCGTAGATGAGAGTCCGCTCCCAGGCGGTTTCGGGCGAGCGGTCGCCGTTCCAGTTGAAGCTGGTGTCCACTACCACGCACTTGAGCATTTCGCGGGCGTTGTCGCGGGTGTCGAAGGATAGATCGGCGTTATGGTGGCCGACCTGGTAGCCGCAGTGCTCGTCGCGCAGATGGAGCGATCCATAGAACTGCTTGGCGTAGGGGTCGAGCAGCAGTTTGTGATGGTTGAAGCGGTGGCCGATGTGAGGTTCGTATGGTCCGGAAACACGATAGCCGTACAGCGTGCCTGGCCACAGGCCCGGGATATAGCCGTGCCAGATCTGGTCGGTATTCTCTGGCAGCGTCAGCCGTTCGATCTCGCGCTGGCCCGAGGAATCGAACAGACAGAGTTCGACTTTTTCGGCGTGAGCGGAAAAGAGCGCGAAGTTGACGCCCTTGCCGTCCCAAGTTGCTCCGAGCGGATAGGGTTTGCCGGGCCATACACGAGCACGCGATGACATGATGGGTTCTCACAGGTTCGGATTGTGGAGGAGGTTCGATCGGGTACGCACGAAGTTTAGTTTAGGGCATTGGAATCCGAGCAGTCGCCGGCAATCGAGGTGGCTGGCTATTACGAATATTACCCCCTCAACCATCCAAATTGACGGTTCTTATATCATCATCTTCTTTCTAACGATAAGGAAGACGATAACGATGGATCCGAACCGACGGCAAAAAGGGCTCGTCCTCGATCCGCACATCGGCTCGTCGCAAACGGAGACTGACTGGAGGCTCCGGTGCGACGGGGACAAACTCCGGCAAAAACTCCCCTCTCCGCAGCGACACCAGAATCGGCAGCGGGGCCTGCATGAGCCGGCGCCGTACTCCGGAATCATCCCGCGCGGGGAAAACGATATTCGCCCGCAGGTGCGGGCAGACACCGCGAATGCGAGCCAGGATTTCATCGCCGCGGATTTCCGCCAGCCGTTGCAACTCCAGCAGAATCTGCGGCGTCTCGACCCGCTGCTCCAGCATGCGCCGAGCGGCGGCCATACTGGTGCGCTGGATAACGCGACCCTGCCTGGACCAGGTGAAGCCGATCTTGATGGGGCGCTCCTCGAGCAGTGGAATATGACGGTAGGCCTGCTTGAGATTCAGGCGAGCCGCGCCCATGCGGCGCATCGCCACAGCCACCGGTTCCCGACGCCGGTGCAGGTCGGCCATCGCCGCGCTCGCTTCGACCCGGCCCAGAGCCTTCAGCGCCAGAATCGCCGCCTTGAAAGCGTCCTTGGCGGCGTTGCAAGCACGAGCGGCGGCCAGGGTATCCAGGCTGGCGCCGACAATACCAGGGCAGGTGAGGGTTTCCCGACCATCCCGGCCATCTTCGTACCACAGCGCGCGATAGAGTTGAATTGCCTTCAGGCGCATGTCGAGATTTTCGGTCTGCTCGGCTTCGGTACGCGATACCCAGGCGGGCAACACCTCATCCCGGCGGACCGCCGAGCAAACCGCATCCAGTTGCGCGCGCAGGGTCTCGAAACTGTCCAGCAACGCAACCCGCAAGGCGAGCGACGACGAAGCATGCATGCATGTTCTTTCTGATGTCATCATCAAAGCATCGGCAACTCAACACCCTCAAAAAGAACCGCAACCTCCTCCGAGGACTGCGCCCGTTCCACCTTCCGCACCCGATCCCTCGTCAGATGAGGCGAAAACAGCTCAATAAAATCATACATATAACAACGAAGAAACGTACCATGCCTAAACCCGATCTTCGTAATGTTGGCCGCGAACAAATGGCCGGCATCCAATCGAACCAGATCGCGATCCTGCTGCTCGTCGTAGGCCATGCGAGCGACAATGCCAACACCCATTCCCAACCGTACATAGGTTTTAATAACATCCGCATCGGTCGCGGCGAACGCCACGATCGGCTTCAGTTGGGCGAGACGAAAAGCCTCATCCAGTTGGGAGCGTCCGGTAAATCCAAACACATAAGTCACCAGCGGATATCGAGCCACATCCTGCAAGGTCAGATTCACCAGTTCGGCCAGCGGATGGCCGCGGGGCACCAGCACGCACCGTTGCCAGACATAACAAGGCATCATCACCAGATCCTCGAACAACTCCATGGCTTCAGTGGCGATCGCGAAATCGACCTCGCCCGACTGTACCAGTTCGGCGATCTGCACCGGAGAACCCTGATGAACCTGCAGGGTAACCGCCGGATAGCGCTCGCGAAAAACCTTGATCACCGGCGGCAGGGCATAACGGGCCTGAGTATACGTGGTGGCGATGGACAGGCTGCCTTTCCGATCATCGCGGTATTCCTCAGCCAGGATCTGAATATTATTGACCTCGCGCAGGATACTCTCGGCCTTGGTGATAATCTGGCGACCGATGGGGGTAACCTCGGTCAGATGCTTGCCATTACGGCTAAACAATTCAACCCCCAGTTCCTCCTCCAACAGACGCAACTGCTTGCTGATGCCGGGTTGGGAGGTATAAAGGCTCTCCGCCGCGGTGGAGATATTCAGATTGTTGCGGGCGATCGCGGTCAGATAACGCAATTGTTGCAACTTCACGATAGCTTCCACCCAAAGTGACCGAGGGTTCCAAAGAGGCACACCAGCCAACGACATGCGATAGAACATCAGATACCATGCGGCGCCGGCGATCCCATCCAGCGGACCAGGGACAGCGACGGCAATATCGGTTCGAACGACGGAAACGACCGCGACGATTGCTCGCCACCTCACCGCGCTCAGCCACTCCTAATTGTCCCCTGAAGCCTCCCCGCAGGGCACGAACACCTTACCCGCCAACGGGGGCAAATCCACCACCAGGGAAAAGGGCTGTCCCATGTGGAAGACCGGACCGGTGCGGAGAACGCCGTCGACCGCGGAACCGTCGCCACCGTAACAGCGGGCATCGGAATTCAAGACTTCCCGATAGAAGCCCGGCAGGGGCACCCCGACCCGGTAGCTGAACCGCGCCACGGCCGCGAAATTCAGAACCACCACGGCGGGGGGAGAGCCAGCGCCATCGCGGCGCAGGTAGACCACGACCGACTGGGTCACATCATGGCAATCGAGCCATTCGAATCCCTCCCGCGTGAACTCATCGCCGTGCAGGCTCGGTTCGGCCCGGTACAGACGGTTGAGATCGCGAATCAGAAGCTGGACGCCACGATGTTCCATCTGACCCAGCAGTTCCCAGCCCAACACGCCGGCAAAATCCCACTCCCGCTCCTGACCGAATTCGTTGCCCATGAACACGAATTTCTTGCCCGGATACGTCCACATGTATACATAAAGCAAACGGAGGTTGGCAAAGCGCTGGTGGTGGTCTCCCGGCATCCTGGCGAGCAGCGAACCCTTGCCATGGACAACCTCATCGTGGGACAGGGGCAGCATGAAATTCTCGGTAAAGGCGTACAACAGCCCGAAGGTCAACAATTCGTGATGATGGTGGCGCAGGGCTGGATCGAGAGCGAGATACTCCAGGGTATCGTGCATCCAGCCCATGTTCCATTTCATGCCGAACCCCAGCCCGCCCATCCAGGATGGCCGGGTCACCAGCGGCCAAGCGGTGGATTCCTCGGCGATCATCAGAACGCCCGGATGGCGCCGGTGGATGATTTCATTCAATTCGCGGAGAAAGGCGATCGCTTCCAGATTTTCGTTGCCGCCGAAGGGATTGGGCGCCCACTCACCCGACTCGCGCGCGTAGTCCAGATACAGCATGGAGGCAACGGCATCCACCCGCAGACCGTCCAGATGGCATTCCTCCAGCCAGAAACAGGCGCTGGCCAGCAGGAAGTTTTTCACCTGATTGCGCCCGTAGTCGAAAACCAGGGTACCCCAGCCACGATGCTCGCGGCGGGCGGGATCCTCGTGCTCGTAGAGGTAGGTACCGTCGAACCGGGCCAGACCGTGGGGATCCTTGGGAAAATGGCCGGGGACCCAATCGAGAATCACACCGATGCCAGCCTGATGACAACAATCGACGAACCAGCGAAAACTATCCATGTCACCGTGGCGGCTGGTCGGCGCGAAATAGCCGGTCGGCTGATAACCCCAAGAGTCATCCAGAGGGTGTTCGGTAACCGGCATCAATTCGATGTGGGTAAAGCCCAGCGAACTTACATAGGCGATCAAGCGTCGCGCCATGTCCTCGTAGTTCAGGTAGTCCCCCTGGCCATCCCGTTGCCAGGAACCGAGGTGAACCTCATAAACCGCCAGTGGAGCCCGGGTCCAGTTCTGCCGCCGCCGCCGCGCCATCCAGATCTCATCCCGCCAGGAGTAGGCGGCATTGTCGGTAACGATCGAAGCGTTCCGAGGCCGCCGTTCGAAGCATCGACCGTAAGGATCGCTTTTTCGCAGCAGTTCACCGGTTTCGCGGGTTCGGATCTCGAACTGGTAGCGCGTTCCCGGGGCCGCGCCGGGGACAAACAATTCCCAGACGCCACCTCGTCGGCGCAAGGGATGGCGCAGGCCATCCCAGTCGTTGCAGTCGCCCACCACGCTGACCCGCGTGGCGTTCGGAGCCCAGACCGAGAACAGGGTTCCAGCGATGCCATCTACCACTCGTGGATGCGCGCCCAGCACGCGGTAGGCGTGCAGGTGGCGTCCTTCGTTGAACAGGTGGAGATCGTACAGGCTCATCTGTGGGGCAAAGCAATAAGGATCGTGCTCTACCCGGTCGCGACCGTCCGCGTCGGTCCACGCCAGTCGGTAATGGGCCGGCAAAGCGGCGGCGGCGCCCCGCCACTCGAATAAATCGGTATCCGTCAGTCGCCGCAGGGAATGACCGACATCGGCCAGCCTGACTTGCCGGGCACCGGGCAGAAACGCCCGAACGGTCACCACTTCGCCGTGGCCATGGCGGCCCAGGACGGCGAACGGATCGGGGTGTCGTCCCTCTTGCAGCAGGGCGGCATCGCCGAACGTTCGAGCGTCGGCGACCGGGGCCGAATTCCGAGTATCGTCGTTATTATCAGGGTGTGTCATCAGAAAAGCCGATCGTTCTGGCTACCAAACCGATTTCCGGCAAACCAGGAGCACTGCAAGTGGTAATAGCACGAGTTGGAACTACTATATAGTGTCTGGCCGAAAACCCCGAGATTCCGGTAGGGTGGGCCAAGCTGGCGAAGCCGACATCACCAAGAAACCCGCAACCGGGAAAGCATAGCAAAGAGGGCCATCAAACGCATGAGTGCCGCCATTACCTCACGTTTTGTCAGTCGGCTGACCCGGGAAACCCTCGCGCTGATCCTGGCCGGAGGCCGGGGCAGCCGGCTCAAGCAACTCACCCTATGGCGCGCCAAGCCGGCAACGCCGTTCGGCGGCAAGTATCGGATCATCGATTTCCCGCTGTCCAACTGCATCAACTCAGGCATCCGGCGGGCCTGCGTGCTGACCCAGTACAAGGCTCATTCCCTGATCCAGCACATCCAGCGCGGCTGGGGATTCCTGCGCGGCGAGTTCGGCGAATTCGTGGAACTGCTGCCGGCCCAGCAACGGATCGACGAGGCATCCTGGTACAAGGGCACGGCCGACGCGGTCTATCAAAACCTGGATATCATCCGCAATCATGCCCCCGAATTCGTCCTGATTCTGGCCGGCGACCACATCTACAAGATGGATTATGGCCCGATGCTGGCGCACCACGTGGAGAGCAAGGCAGAGGTCACCATCGGCAGCATCGAGGTACCGATCGATCGCGCTCGCGAGTTCGGGGTGTTGACGGTGAACGAGCGCGGCGAAGCGATCCGGTTCGTGGAAAAACCTCAACAGCCGGAACCCCTGCCTGGGCGAGGAAACGTCACGCTGGCCTCGATGGGAATTTATCTGTTCAACACGCAATTCCTTTACGAGCGTCTGATCGAGGACGCCAGCATCAAGGATTCCCGCCACGACTTCGGTGGAGACATGATCCCACGCCTGATCGGGCGGAACCGGATCGTGGCTTATCCATTTCGCGACGTGCAGACCAAGGCGCAAAGTTACTGGCGCGACGTGGGGACCGTGGATGCGTTCTGGGAAGCCAACATGGAACTGGTCGGCGTGGATCCGGAGCTGAATCTGTACGACGAGCACTGGCCGATCTGGACCTATCAGGATCAGGCGCCGCCAGCGAAGTTCGTGTTCGACGACGAGGGACGCCGCGGCATGGCCGTCGATTCGATGGTGGCGGATGGCTGTATCATTTCCGGCGGGTACGTGAATCACTCGATGCTTTTCACCCGGGTCCAAGTGCATTCCTTCGTCCAACTGCGAGACGCGGTGGCGCTGCCCGGCGTGGACATCGGCCGCTACTGCCGCATGAGCAAGGTGATCATCGACCGCGGCTGCGTCATTCCACCGGGCACGGTGATCGGAGAGGATGCCGAGGAAGACGCCCGGCGGTTCTATCGCACCGAAAGAGGCGTGGTGCTGGTGACCCGAGACATGCTGGGTCAGGAGTTGCACTCCGTGCGCTGACCGTAACCGGTTGCGGCCTTGACCGAAATTCAACGACAAACCTCAGGAGTTCACAGTTAATGAGCAAGGGTTCGCCACTCGAACGGCGGCGCGCGGGTCTGCTGTTGCATCCCACTTCCCTGCCCGGGAATTACGACAACGGCGATCTGGGGCCGAACGCCTACCGATTCGTGGAATTCATGGCCGCCTGCGGGTTCACGGTCTGGCAGACGCTGCCGCTGGGACCGCCTCACGACGATCTGTCGCCGTACTCGGCCCAGTCGGTCCATGCCGGCAATCCGCGGTTGATCGCGCTGGAGCCGCTGATCGAGGCGGGCTGGTTGCGGCCGGACGACGATCCCCGGACCGGTGAAGACGGTTGGACGTATCGCCAGCGACGGCTGGTCGAGGCTCGCCAGGGGTTTCAGGAGCGCGGTGGGCTGGATGGCGAGGCGTACGCCGCATTCCGGCGCCAACACCGGTGGCTGGACGATTATGCTCTCTATCAGGCGATCCGCGCGGCGCACGAGCGGCGGGCGTGGTTCGACTGGCCCCGGGAATTGCGCGACCGCCAGCCGGCGGCACTGGCCGAAGCCCGACGGCGCCAGGCCGAGGCCATCATCCAGTGCCAGTTCGAACAGTTTATGTTCTACCAGCAATGGGCGGCGCTCAAGCGTTATGCCAACGAGCGGGGAATCCTGATGTTCGGCGATATTCCGCTGTTCGTCGGCTACGACAGCGCGGACGTGTGGGCGCGACGCGACGCGTTCCTGCTGGATCGCGAGGGACGGCGAGAAGTGGTGGCCGGGGTACCGCCGGACTACTTTTCCGCCACCGGTCAGTTGTGGGGTAATCCGCATTACGCCTGGGAGCGGATGCGCGCCGACGGATTCGAGTGGTGGAAGGAGCGCATCCGCACTCAGTTGACGCAGTTCGATCTGCTCCGGATCGATCATTTCCGGGGGTTGGAGGCGTACTGGGAAATACCGGCTTCGGCTGAAACCGCGGTATCGGGCCGCTGGCAACCGGCGCCGGGCGACGAGCTGTTCCAGACCTTGAAAGTGGAATTCGGCGGCCTGCCGCTGGTGGCGGAGGATCTCGGCATCATCACGCCCGAGGTCGAGGTTTTACGCGACGCGCATGGCCTGCCGGGGATGAAGGTGTTGCACTTCGCTTTCGGCGGCGGGGCGGACAACCCCTACCTGCCGCACCATCACATTCCCAATTCGGTGGTGTATACGGGCACGCACGACAACAACACCACCGTGGGGTGGTTTGAGGAATTGGACGAACGGAGCCGGGCGCACGTGTTCGATTATCTGGGCGGCCGACCGGAGCAAATGCCGGAACTGCTGATGCGGGCGGCCTTCGCCTCGGTGGCGCGATTGGCGGTGGTGCCGATGCAGGATGTGTTGAGTCTGGGCGGCGAGGATCGCATGAACATGCCGGGCGTCGCCGAGGGCAACTGGCGCTGGCGATTCCGCTGGGAGCAGATCGGGGCAGGGGTCGCCGGGCATTACCGGCATCTGCTGGAACTCTACGGGCGGGTGTGAGCCACGATGAACGCCGAGGCGATCTGGATATTGTTGACCGCCGTGCGCGAGCGGCGACCGCTGGTACACAACATCACCAATTTCGTGGTGATGAACAACACCGCGAATGCGCTGCTGGCCCTCGGCGCTTCGCCGGCGATGATTCATTCCAGCGACGAGGTGGAGGACTTCGTCGCGATCAGCCAGGCGCTGGTGGTCAATATCGGGACGCTGTATTCGGAGCAGATCGCGGCGTGCAAGCTGGCGGCGATGCGGGCGAAGGCGGCGGGCGTTCCCTGGATTCTCGATCCGGTGGGGGCGGGGGCGACGCCGTACCGGCGGGCGGCGGCGGGCGCGCTGGCCCGGTTGGCGCCCAGCGCGATTCGGGGGAACGGCTCGGAAATCCTGACCTTGGCGCAACAGACCCAGGCCGGGCAGGGGAGGGGAGTGGACAGCCTGGATGGTTCGGAAACGGCGCTGGAGGCAGCGCGACAATTGGCGGCGATGACGGGGGCGGTCGTGGCGATTACCGGGGCGGTGGATTACGTGACCGACGGTCGGCGGGTGGCGGCGATTGAGAACGGCCATCCGTTGATGACGCGGGTCACCGGCTTGGGTTGTTCGGCGACGGCGGTGGTCGGGGCGTTTCTGGCGGTGGAATCCGATGCGTTCGCGGCGACAGTGGCGGGATTAACCGTGTTCGGCGTGGCGGGAGAGATCGCGGCGGAGCAGGCGAGTGGACCGGGGAGCTTGCAGGTGGCGCTGCTGGATACGCTATATCAGTTGGAGGAGGCGACCTTCATCAAGCGCTGGGGATGCCGGACGGTTGCTTTCTGAGAGGCGTTTTTGTACAGCCTCTGGTGAGCTAAGTCGTTGAAAAAAAGCCCTCACCCCCAACCCCTCTCCCTCCGGGAGAGGGGAGTTTTTGTACAGGTTCCGAGTGCCGCCATTCAAGCGATGCTGGATTCGGGCAGAGAAATCCAGTAAGCCCGACGCAAGATTGGCGGGCGCCAGCCTTGCGTCGAGTTATTTCACACCGGCAATTCCGAATTCCCCATCAGATATTCATCGACCGCGCGGGCGCATTGTCGTCCCTCGCGGATGGCCCATACCACCAGCGACTGGCCGCGCCGCATGTCGCCAGCGGCGAAGATTTTGTTGACTGAGGTCTGGTAGTCGTCTTCCCCGGCGCGGATGTTGCCGCGTTCGTCGAAGGCCACGCCCAAATCCCACAACATGCCTTCGTGGACCGGGTGGACGAAACCCATCGCCAGCAGCACCAGATCGGCCTCGATCTCAAACTCGCTGCCCGGTATTTCGACCATGGTTTGCCGGCCGTTGCTGTCGCGCCATTCCAGCCGGACGATTTGAACCGCCGTCACCTGGCCGTCCCGGCCGAGGAACTGTTTGGTAGCGACCGCCCAGTCGCGTTCGCAGCCTTCCTCGTGCGAGGATGAGGTCCGCAGCTTCAGCGGCCAGTTCGGCCAGGTCAGCAACTTGTTCTCGTGCAACGGCGGCTTGGGCATGATCTCCAACTGCGTCACCGAATGCGCGCCCTGGCGGACCGAAGTACCGACGCAGTCGGAACCGGTATCGCCGCCGCCGATGACCACCACGTTCCTGTCGGCGGCCAGAATTTCCGCGGCGGCAATTTTCCCACCGGCCACCCGGCGGTTCTGCTGGGTCAGAAAATCCATGGCGAAATGAATGCCGCTTAGTTCGCGACCCGGTACGGTCAGATCGCGCGGTTGCTCGGAACCTCCGGCCAGCACCAGGGCGTCGAATTCGGCGAGCAAGGCGCGGGCCGGAATATCGACGCCGACGTGGCTGTTGGGGCGGAATTCGACGCCCTCGGCCCGCAGTTGCGCCAGCCGGCGGTCGATCAGCCGGGCTTCCAGCTTGAAGTCGGGGATACCGTAGCGGAGCAGGCCGCCGATGCGATCGTTTTTCTCGAATACCACCACGGCGTGGCCGGCCCGCGCCAGTTGCTGGGCGCAGGCCAAGCCGGCGGGACCGGAGCCGATGACGGCCACCCGCTTGCCGGTGCGGTGAGCGGCGATCTGCGGCGCCACCCAGCCTTCCTCCCAGCCCTTGTCGATGATGGCGCACTCGATGTCCTTAATCGTCACCGGCTGATCGTTGAAGTTGAGGGTGCAGGAAGCTTCGCACGGCGCCGGACAGATGCGCCCGGTGAATTCCGGGAAGTTGTTGGTGGAGTGCAAAACTTCCAGCGCCTCGCGCCAGTTGCCGCGATACACCAGATCGTTCCAGTCGGGAATGATGTTGTGAACCGGGCAGCCGCGATGGCAGTAGGGAATACCGCAGTCCATGCAGCGGGCGGCCTGTTCGCGGATCTGGGGCTCCAGCAGGGGCGCCACGAAATCGCGAAAGTGGGTGACTCGCTCATCGACCGGCGCGTAGCCGTGTTCGTGGCGGGCGATTTCCAGAAAACCGGTGGGCTTGCCCATGATGTTACGCTCCCACGGCCAGGCCGGCCTTTTCGTCGTGACGGGCGGCGCGGGCCTTGGCCTGCATGTCCTGCAACGCGCGCCGGTAATCCAGCGGCATGATCTTCACAAATTTCGGCAGAAAATCGCGCCAGTGCTCCAGCACCCGATGGGCGGGCTCGCTGCCGGTGTGCAGATAGTGGCGGGCAACCAGGGTCCGCAAGCGCCGGGCGTCGTGGCGCAGCATGTCGTCCGGCAACTCGGCCTGAGCCAGGCCGCTCCAGTCATCGCGCAGCACGCGGACGTTAAGGGTTTCCTCGGCATCGTTCAGGGGTTCCAGCACGACCATGGCCTTGTTGGCGCGACGGGCGAAGTCGCCGGTTTCGTCGAGCACGTAGGCGATGCCGCCGCTCATGCCGGCGGCGAAATTCCGGCCGGTCCAGCCCAGCACCACCACCACGCCGCCGGTCATGTACTCGCAGCCGTGGTCGCCGGTGCCTTCGACCACGGCCAGGGCCCCGGAATTGCGTACGGCGAAGCGTTCGCCGGCCACGCCGCGGAAGTAGCACTCACCGGCGATGGCGCCGTACAACACGGTGTTGCCGACGATGATGTTGTCCTCGGCGCGCAGGCGACTGGCCGGGGAGGGGTAGATGACGATCCGGCCACCGGAAAGGCCCTTGCCGACGTAGTCGTTGGCTTCGCCGGTCAGTTCGAGGGTCACGCCGCGGGCCAGGAAGGCGCCGAAGCTCTGACCGGCGGTGCCGGCGAGGCGGATGTGAATCGTGTCGTCCGGCAGCCCGGCATGACCGTAGCGGCGGGCGACCTGACCCGAGAGCATGGCGCCGGTGGTGCGGTCGCTGTTGCGGATCGGCGATTCGATGCGCACCGGCTGACGGGCTTCCAGAGCAGGCTGGGCCTGGGCGATCAAACGGTGATCCAGCACCCCGCCGAGACCGTGATCCTGCTCCTCGCAGTGATAGGTGGCGACGCCGGGCGGGGCGGGAGGCATGGCCAACAATCGGGTGAAATCCAGCCCGCGCGCCTTCCAGTGATGGATGGCGCGGCGCATGTCGAGCCGGTCGGCGCGGCCGATCATCTCGTCGAAGGTGCGGAAACCCAGTTGCGCCATCAACTCGCGTACCTCCTCCACCAGGAAGGTGAATAAATTGATGACGTGAGCGGGCTGGCCGGGGAAGCGCTTGCGCAGTTCCGGGTCCTGGGTGGCGACGCCGACCGGGCAGGTATTGAGATGGCACTTGCGCATCATCACGCAACCGGCGGAGATCAACGCGGCGGTGCCGAAACCGAATTCGTCGGCGCCGAGCAACGCGCCGATCACCACGTCGCGACCGGTGCGCATGCCGCCATCGACCTGCACGGCGATCCTGCCGCGCAAGTGGTTGCGCACCAGGGTCTGGTGGGTTTCGGCCAAGCCGATCTCCCACGGAGAGCCCGCGTTCTGGATCGAAGTCAGCGGGCTGGCGCCGGTGCCGCCGTCGTCGCCGGAGATGGTGACATGGTCGGCGTGGGCCTTGGCCACGCCCGCCGCCACCGTGCCGACCCCGATTTCGGAGACCAGCTTGACGCTGATGGCAGCTTTCGGGTTGGCGTTCTTCAGGTCGAAGATCAGTTGCGCCAAGTCCTCGATCGAGTAGATGTCGTGGTGCGGCGGCGGCGAGATCAGACCGACGCCGGGTGTGGAGTGGCGTACCCGGGCAATCCAGCCGTTGACCTTGTGGCCCGGCAGTTGGCCGCCCTCGCCGGGTTTGGCGCCCTGGGCCATCTTGATTTGGAGGGCGTCGGCGTTGACCAGGTACTCGGTGGTAACGCCGAACCGGCCGGAGGCCACCTGCTTGATGGCCGAGCGGATGGAATCGCCGTTTTCGAGCGGCTGGTAGCGAACCGGGTCCTCGCCGCCCTCGCCGGTGTTGGATTTGGCGCCGAGGCGGTTCATGGCGATGGCCAGGGTGGTGTGTGCCTCCCAGGAGATCGAGCCGAACGACATCGCTCCGGTCGCCATCCGCCGGACGATTTCGCTGGCCGGCTCTACTTCATCCAGGGACAAGGGCTGACTGGCGAAACGGAATTCGAACAGGCCACGCAGGTTGCGCAAGTGATCGCGCTGGTCGTTCATGACCCGGCTGTACTGTTTGAACTGTTGAAAATTGCCGGAGCGGACCGCGTGTTGGAGCAGGGATATCGTCTCCGGAGTCCAGGCATGTTCCTCGCCACGAATGCGAAAGGCCAGTTCGCCACCCACGTCCAGGGCAGTGCGGTAAAGGGGCGCGTCGCCAAAGGCCAGATGGTGACGGCGGACGGTTTCCTGGGCGATTTCCTCCAAGCCGACGCCTTCGATCACCCCCTGGGTGCTGGTGAAGTAGTGATCGACGAACTCGCTGGCCAGGCCCACGGCTTCGAAGATCTGGGCGCCGCAATAGGATTGGTAGGTGGAAATACCCATTTTGGACATGACCTTGAGCATGCCCTTCGCGATGGCCTTGGTGTAGTGTTCGTGCGCTTCGGTCTCGGGCAGCTTCTGCTGCAAGCCGGGAAGCAGGGAGGAGAGGGTATCGAAGGCCAGCCAGGGGTTGATGGCCTCGGCGCCGTAGCCCGCCAGCAGACAGAAGTCGTGGACCCGCTTGGCCTCGCCGGTCTCCACCACCAGCCCGACTTCGGTGCGCAAGCCGGCGCGAATCAGGTGATGGTGGACGGCGGCGGTGGCGAGCAGAGCGGGGATGGCAATGTGGTCGGCATCCATGCCACGGTCGGAGAGAACGATAATGTTATTGCCCCGCCGCACCACGTCGGCGGCTTCGCGGCAGAGATCTTCCAGGGCTCGCGCCATGCCGCCGGCGCCGCGCTCAACCGAGTAGCAGATGCTGAGCGTCTTGGTGCGAAACGCCTTGTCGACATGGTATTCGATGCGGCGAATGCGTTCCAAATCCACGTTGTCGAGAATCGGCCGCTTGACTTCCAGTCGCTTGTGAGCACCGCCGCTGCCGAGATCCAGAAGATTGGGTCGGGGGCCGACGAACGATACCAGCGACATCACCAGTTCCTCGCGGATCGGGTCGATCGGCGGGTTGGTGACTTGGGCGAATTTCTGCTTGAAGTAGTCGTACAGCAGCTTGGGCCGGCTGGAAAGCACGGCGGGCGGAATGTCGCGGCCCATGGAGCCGACCGGGTCCTCGCCGCTGACCGCCATGGGGGTCAGGAAGGCGCGGATATCTTCCTGACTGTACCCGAACGCCTGTTGGCGGCGCAGCAGGGTGCGCGCGTCGGGCGCCATCGGTCCGACTTCGGCCGGCAGGTCCTGAAGATGAATCTGGGTGGCGTCCAGCCAAGCCTGGTAGGGGTAGGCGGACGCGAGTTGGTCCTTGATTTCGTCGTCGTCGATGATGCGGCCTTGTTCGAGATCGATCAGCAGCATTTTGCCGGGCTGCAATCGCCACTTCTTGACGATTTTTTCCTCCGGGACCGGCAGCACGCCCATTTCCGAGGCCATGATCACTTGATCGTCGTCCGTGACCAGATAACGGGCGGGGCGAAGACCGTTCCGATCGAGGGTTGCGCCGATGAGCCGACCGTCGGTGAAGGCGATGGCGGCCGGCCCGTCCCACGGCTCCATCAAGGCGGCGTGGTATTCGTAAAAGGCACGCCGCTTGGGGTCCATCAAGGGGTTGTCGGCCCAGGCTTCCGGCACCATCAGCATCATGGCGTGCGGCAGGGAATAACCGCCGGCCAGCAGCAATTCCAGGGCGTTGTCGAAGGTGGCGGAGTCGGAGGCGCCATCGCCGATCAACGGCCACAGCTTGTCCAGGTCGGCGCCGAGCCGGTCGGATTTCATGTTGTGGCGGCGGGCCAGCATCCAGTTGATGTTGCCCCGCAGGGTATTGATTTCGCCGTTATGGCAGAGATAGCGGAACGGGTGCGCCAGCGACCACGAGGGGAAGGTGTTGGTGGAAAACCGCTGGTGGACCAGCGCCAGCGCCGATTCCAGCCGGGAATCGAGCAAATCGGGATAGTAAACGCTGATATTGCCGGCCAGTATCATGCCTTTGTAGACGAGGGTGCGCGCCGACAGCGAAGCGACGTAGAACTGGTGGCGACCTGGCAGATCGCGATTCCATATCGCGTGATGGGTTTGCTTGCGGGTGACGAACAGCTTGCGTTCGAAGGCGTCGCCATCGGGACAATTGGCGCCGCGTCGGACGAACACCTGACGTATCACCGGTTCGGTGGGGCGCACGCTGTGGCCCAGACAGGAATTGTCTGTCGGGACATCGCGCCAACCCAGCACCGTTTGACCTTCGGCGGCCATGCAGGCTTCCAAGGCGGCCTCGCTCTGGGTGCGGGCGAGGGCGTCGCGCGGCAGGAAAATCATGCCGACCGCGTAGTCGCCGGGTTGGGGTAGATCGATGCCGAGGCCGGCGCATTCGGCGCGTAAAAAGGCGTCGGGTATTTGCAGCAAAATGCCGGCGCCGTCGCCGGCCAGGGGATCGGCGCCCACCGCGCCGCGATGGCTCAGGTTGGCAAGGATTTGCAAACCCTGACGAATGGGCTGATGACTTTTGCGGTTCTTGATGTCGACGACGAAGCCAATACCGCAGGAGTCGTGTTCGTTGCGCGGGTCGTAGAGACCTTCGCTGGAGGGGTGGTGAGTCACAGTCATGGTCATTCCTCAAATAGCGGCGGCTGGCTGCATTCCTTGCACGGCAGCCCCGCGGGTCACAATCCCGATGGAATTCGCATACTACCGACCCGTTGACCGGTCATGCAACCGTCGAAAAGCATCATCTCGTGGGTCGTGAGGTGGTTATTTGGGAGAAACGGCGGAGGGGAACTACTCCTTGAGGCGATGTTGTTCCATGGCTTCGTGCCATTCGGCTTCTTCGGCATGCAAATACAAGCCGGTGGTGTCGAGCCGGGAGTGGCGGGCGTTGCGTTGCAAATAGCGGAGATCGATGCCGGCGTCGGCCTGATGGGTGATGCTGGTGTGTCGGAACCAGTGGGTGGACGCGCGGCGCAGTTTCTCGGCCTGATTGGGGTCGTCCGTTTCCAGCCGCGCCGCCGCCTGTGTTACTAACTCCTTGATAATACGGTAAATCATATTGTCACCAATGCCGGCCGTACCTTTGAGATTCAATATCAGTGGGGTGTCTTCGCCCGGAGTTGGCAACGGCGGCAGGCCGTAAAAGCGCCGGTATTCGCGCAATGCTTGCAGCATGTCCTGATTGACCGGGACTTGGGCTTCCTTACGACCCTTGCCGACGACGTGCCACCACCAACGGCCACGAATCTGCACGAAGCTGTCCATGTTGTGGCCAGCGACTTCGCCGACGCGCGGACCGAGCAGGTAGAGCAGGGCAACCAAGTATTTGGCCCGGACACGGTGCTGGCGATCACGCTCGCTGTCGCACGGTAGGGCATCCACGGTGGCGAGCAAGGTTTGCCATTGGTCGTGTTCGAGAAACCGTTCCACTTGACGTTGCTTCTGGTAACCCCGGCCACGGCGGCGGGATAGTGCCAAGGGGTTGCCAGCGAGGTAGCCAGCCTTGACCAAGTAGCTGAACAACGAGTTGATCACCAACATGGCGAGCTTGCGGCTGGCTGGGTTGAGCGGCCCCAGGAACGGTCGCCACTTGGGGCTGAATCGGGTGGCTTTGGAACCGCACCAGCGGTCGCGAGGTTGCGGGTCGGCGAGGAAGATTTCGTAGAGAATGCAATCCTCGCGGGTGAGGCTGGAGAGAGGCTTGCCGCGCTCCAACAGCGCCCATAGCAGCAGGCGCTCGGCTTCCTTGCGGTAGTTGCGCAGGGTTTGCGGGGAGTCGTGAAATTCGGCCAGCCAGGCTTGAATGGCTTCGAGATCGTTATCGGCGCTCAACTGACAGACGACATCCGGGCCAGCCCGGTTGGCTCCAGCGCGACCGTCGAATTCGTCGGGCAGGCATAGACGCTCTAAAGGTAACGGTGGGGCGTCGGTGAGTGGCGGCGTATAAACTTGGAGAGTTTTCATGGTCGGTGAGGACAGTGATCGCGCACGGTATGGATAGGATTGCACCGGAGTGAGTTATCGACCAAACAGGCCAGCGCGACCGGAACAGTAGACAGAGACGAATCGCGAGCGCCGGATCAAAGATCCGCGAACCCGGATCGGCAGTATATATGGGATGAAGGGGGAAAAGGAGAAAGCCGGTCACTGGCGCGCAAAGAGGGCAGGGGGCGGAATCATGGCACCCACGTAGCCCGTCAGTCTGGCCACGGGGTGCCCGCCTTGGCGATGACGATCTCCTCGCCATCGGCGCAAATGCCCCATCAGTTCGGCGCGCAATTGCAGGATTTCCGCTTCATGAGGCGGAAAACCGAGTGCCAGGAATTAGGTTTTCACCAGCTTTAAAGATTTCGGTCATGGGTCATCCTCCGATTTGCTGGTACCGTTGCCGCGCTAGTTCGAGGTCACGCAGGCGTAATTTGTCGCCACGGCTTCCGGAATCATACCGAAATTCCCAACTTTTCAAGGTGTGTCAACCAGTTGTTGAAATGTGGACAGGCTATGCGTATTGTGTCAATGCCAATCTCTTGCAACAGGGCGACCGCGCTGGTCTTGCGAAACCCCATGCCATAACGCTCGAGCCGTTTGCTCGGGTGAGTCTCCTTGCCTTGATTGATGTTTTCCGGGCCGCCGGCCTCACGAGAAGCCTGCTCCATGGTTTCGGCCACCGAAGGCGTACCGAAAAATTCCGCAACCTTGATCGGATTCGCAAAATACCAAGCCTCGAATTCGTGGAGCGCGATAAACGGAATGAAGCGGGCAGGGCTTCCCATCGTTACGGACAATGCCCCCTCGACGTGCCGAACCGCGTCCAATGCCGAGCCGGGGAGGCTGGGCAACCCAGGCAATCCCGGAAAATCATCCGGCAAGCCGTAAAAATCCAGCAGGGTCGTCACCCAGGCATCTGAATCCGCCAGCAGCGGCTGCAAGCTGAGTCGCACGTTTGGCCAAAGGTTGCCACCCGTAAATTTCTTCCCGCTGGCCAAGCGTTTGCTGACGACACAGGTAGCCCGGGCAAAAATACCCAACGGCTGAAGGTGGGGCGAAAGGATTTTTTCGACGAACAATTCCTCGGAATCCCCCTCGGCCAGGACCAGTAGCCGCGTCATGGCCGGCCTCCAAGCACGTTCTTCTCCCACAGTTCGCCGATGCTGAAATTCTCCAGCCACATCCGGTAATCGTCAGCCTTCAACCGTCGGAACACGCTTCCTTTGCCGTCATGGTCGGCTACGATGATTTGTTCGATCGGAAAATTGTCCAGCAAAGTCACCGACTGGGTCGCCACCAGAACCTGGGTGTGTTCGGAGGCCGCATCCAGCATCTCGGCGAGGAGCCGGATCGCCAGGGGGTGTAAGCCCAGTTCCGGCTCGTCGATCACGATCAGCGTGGGCATGCTCCAACGCGGCTGATTGAGCAAGGTCGTCAGGCTCATGAACCGCAGCGTGCCGTCGGACAGGGAGTCGGCATCGAAATAGGCATCCGTATTCCGCTGCTTCCACACCAGGCGGATCGTCCGCTCGTTGTGGCGCAGGGGCTCCAGCACGAAATCATCGAAATACGGCGCCGCCAGCCGGATGGTGGAGACAATCCGGCGATATTCCCCGGGATGTTTCAGCTTGAGCCAATATAGATAGGCGGCGAGATTCGCGGCGTCCTCACGCAAATAGCGATTGTCATCGATGTTACAAGTCGATTTCACCGCCGCCGTGGCCGAGGTGTCGTGCAGGTGATAGGTTCGCCAGCCTTCGATATGCTGCTTCGCGGAGGGAAAGGCGTCGAGTTGGGCTGCGGCTTCTTCCTCGGCCAGTTCGCCCCGCGCCACCGCTTCTTTAAGGTGACGATCTTCTTCATCCCTGAGATGATCCTCCAAACTGTCGATATCTGCGCCGCCTTCAGAGCATTCCACATCTGAGCCCAGGATCGAAAGCCCTTCCTTGGCAACCTCCAGGCGGTCGCCCGCGACCGGAATCAGGGTCTGCTCGTAGG
Source organism: Candidatus Competibacter sp. (assembly GCA_031732855.1). Taxonomy (GTDB): domain Bacteria; phylum Pseudomonadota; class Gammaproteobacteria; order Competibacterales; family Competibacteraceae; genus JAVMKJ01. Next base: position 4,245 of record JAVMKJ010000022.1, on the reverse strand, counting down.
AGAATGCCTCGCTCTCGCAGGCGAAGAAACAGGCCTGGGTCGTTTTCTTGCCGTGGTAAAGCACGCGATCCGCCCCTCCCATTTGCTTGACGCGAACATCGAGATGACCCAAGGCGGAGGTTCTAAAGAACGACAAGGCCGCAAGCAAATTCGACTTGCCCGAACCGTTGGCCCCAATCAGCACGTTGAGCGAACCCAGTTCGATGGTTTGCCGCTCGATGGACTTGAACCCCTGCACGGTCAGCTTTTTCAACATGTTGTGGGTCTCAGGTAGTCCGCGAGTGAGGAACTCTGGGTGGAGTGCGCCAAGGGCAAAGCAAATCATCAATCCGCGGGTTGCCCTCAAAAGTGGCCGATGGCTCCAGGCCATCCAGCTCCTGATAGCGGCTGGATGAGGCTGGGTTGTTTAGTGGCCTTTGTAAAATTGGAATGCACCCGAATGGAGCGGTCCATTTCTTGAGTTCCCATTCAGGCAGACCCTCGCCCAGCCGTTTCCGGGATAGATTACTCGGCAAGTATCTGCACCGGATACATTGGCACCAGTTTCCGTGCATTTGTTCGTACCTTACGCTTAAGCCACTTGTGATCGTCTGACTGACATCGCCTCCAAATTATATCAGCGAGTATCTGAGTGAGAGCATCATTGGAAAGCGGGGACTTAGTACCGCTCTCTTTTTCAGCGGCCCGAATAAACAAACGCCTCAAAATGCCAAGAATGAGGTGCCCATTAAGAATGTGGGTAATGCAACGCTTTTCGAGAAAGCGCATCAGTTCGGCTTCCGCCGCCTTAACTTGGACTGGATCAAGTCGTGTTTCGACCGCCGCGACAAGCGCCGCAACTTTTACTGGATCTACGTCTGGTCCAGACCTAGTCAGTGCAAGTTGTTCAATTGCATCTGGAAGAACCTGTGGAGGATTTGGTGATCTCCTTGCTGCTATATCTAAAGCCACCGCATGAAGCAGTTCTTTCCTCAGATGCTCTTCGACTCTTACCATCTCTGCTGTAACCAAGTCCTTGTTCTCTCCGCATCGAGCATGCCGAAGGCAGGCACGATTAATTGGCTCATGTTCCCATAAAAAGTTCTCGAACGAATATCGCGGCAAGATAATGACGCAACGATGCATCATAGTTGTGCGCTTCAATATTCTGTAGTCACCATCCAGAATTACGAGGTAAGGGTAGTCGTGATCCACTAGGGCCTGAATGAGCGCTTTGGCATTCTCCGAACCGTGAAATGCTTCCATGCGGCAGGGAATTTTCTCCGTAATCGGCTCGTAGAAAAAAATGTCAGTTGGCCCTTCAACCCAAATGGTAGGAACCTGATGAAATCTCCACTTCTCAGCGAGACCGCCGGGCGTTCTTGTGAAAGACATGATTAGAATCGTGCTAGGTCAATTACTTTGTTGCCGAAACCAGCGGCAATATCAGGCGAATGCGTTGCAACTATAAACTGGCAACGCCCCGCAAGCTGCGTCAGTGAACCCAGTAACTTTTCCTGCCATGACACATGAAGGGAAAGCTCGGGCTCGTCCGCTACATAAACCGCTGGCATTTTCTCGGACAGTAATGCCTGTGTGAGTAGAATCAATATTTGCTTTTCGCCGGAAGAAAGATGGCGCCATTCAATCGGACCCCGTTGCGCTTTGTTTGGGGAAATAACCAGTTCTCCACGATCAGAGACGTTGACTGATTTCTCTCTTAGGAAAGAGTTTACAATCCTTTCGTATGAGTGAAGCGGAGAAAATAGCTTCTCCCGTTTGGTTTCCAATTCCTGGGCGAACGTCACGATCGATCGCGTGCGACTTATCAAAGGGATAATGATCAACGTTTCCATGTCGATCTTCGTCGGGCTCGACGTAAACTTTGACAGAGCGCTTTTTGCGGCAGCAAAATGATCGTTAATCCTTGCCTCCATATTCCTGTCTACCAGCCCTACATCACGGAACGCTTGCAGGAGAGCCTGCTTATCCTCCTCAGATGGCGCAATCGATGGCTGCGGTTTCAACAGCAGTCTGTCATGTTGCTTGTCATAGAGAATGTTTTCCAGCGCGTGACGCTGAAATTCTTTTCTCAACTCTGAAAGCTCTGTATTTAGCGATAGACGATATTGTTGCAACGAATCCACCAAGCCCGCAAGACATTCATCAACAGACTCTAGTGGTTTCCTATGCAAACGCTTTCGCGCCATCTCCTCTTCTTCTGCAATGGGAAGTCTTCGACTAACCGGCAGCCAAACCGCAGGGACTAACTCCCGAAGACTTGTTTGTAGGCGACGTAGATCTCCATGGATCCCAAAATGGCGGCGCGCTATTTCAAGTGGAATATCAGCGAAGCTTGGGTCGTCATTGAACTGCTGAAAGGGAGTGAGTGAGACCTGAAAGGAGTCTTTATCAATTTGAATCTTGAGATCCTGTTCTGATTGTGTCAGCCGGATTTCACGTCGCTCATTTCCTTCAAATGCTTTGAGTCCTAAGACCACTTCAGAGAACTGCGTGCGGCATAAGCGCGGGAAATTTGCGGTCAGCGTATCGTATAGAATATTAATCAGGGTCGTTTTTCCTGACGCATTTGGCCCAATGATGACGTTTACATCTTCATGAAGTCGTATGTGGTAGTTCTTGTAACCCCACAGTCCTTTAACGTCGAAATTTGTGATGAAGTAGGCGTTCATAGTTTAGGTCTTGCTCGTTGAAAGTTCCCCGCTCAGTAGCTTCGGCGGCAGAGTTTAACGCAGGGTAGCGAGAGCGCGGGATTCCGTGGAGTTGGTTTTGATCTTTGCCATCAGCGGCACGCTCAGTTCGGCAAGGCGGCGGGCGGATTCATGGTTTTCCGGTCTTCGCCGACGTGGGCGGGAGGAGAGTCCCGGCCAGCTCGGCCTCGATTTCTTCGATGGTGGGCAGGCTGGTATCCAGTGGCTCAGGCAGCGAACGCACGAGTTGGTACTCGGCCACGCCGATCGGTTTGTTGATGCCGGACAGGGCGTATTCGGCGACCAGGCGGTTTTGCTTTTTGCAGAGCAACAGGCCGATGGTGGGCTGATCGTCCGGGGCCTTGATTTGGGCATCCACGGCGGCAAGATAGAAATTCAGTTGGCCGGTATGCTCGGGTTTGAAATCCACGCCCTTGAGTTCCACCACCACATAGCATTTGAGACGGGTGTGGTAGAAAAGCAGGTCGATAAAAAATTCGTCGCCACCGACCTCAAGCCGGAACTGGCGGCCTACGAAGGCGAAGCCCGCGCCCAGTTCCAGCAGAAACCGGGTGATGTGCCGGATCAGGGCGTTTTCAATATCGCGCTCGTGAGCTTCGTCGCCCAGACCCAAAAAATCGAACAGGTAAGGGTCTTTCAGCGCCTCAACAGCAAGCTGCGCATGGGGCGCGAGCAGATGGTGCTCGAAATGGGTCACGGCAGCGGCTTGCCGCAAGTGGAGCCGGTTCTTGATGTGGATGTCGAGCGTGAGCCGCGACCAGCCTTGCGCTATCGCCTGTGCGGCATACCATTCGCGCTCCACTTCCGCAGAAACCTTGGTGAGGAGCGTGACGAGGTGGAACCAGGGCAATTGGTCAGCAGGCTGCTGACCAATTAGACCGCTAGGACACTGCTGGGCGAAAAACCGCATGTATTTCAGGTTGGAGCTGGAGAAGCCTTTCATCTCCGGGAAAGCTTCACGCAGGTCGCTGGCCAGACGGTCGATGACTTTCGCGCCCCAGCCCTGACGGGTCTGCCGGTCCAGTATCTCGCTGCCGATATGGTGATAGAGCCGCACCAGTTCCTGATTGACGGCAAGCGCGGCGCGCTGCTGCGCACCGGAGATGCGCGTCTTGAGACTGCTGAACCAGTGTGCGTAGTCTGCCGGGATGATGAATTTGCTGGAGGTCATGGCCGAGTGTTTCCAGGTTGGCGCGCATCGTAGATTCCAGTTTCGCGGACTCGGCGAACTGGAGACTTGAGGCGGGTGAGCAGCACGATGTTGTGCCCCCAGGGCAATCGTCCAACAGCCTGTTGGACGATTCCGGGATCGGGGCTGGCTTCGGCTTTGGCAAACTGGATGAGGGGGGGCCTGCGCTCGCACTTCGGGTTCATTTTGTGACGCCCTCCACGATAGCGATTTCCTCCGGTGTCAGGCCGTAGAGGGCGTAAACCTGTTGGTCTATCTCGCGTTCCAAGGCGCTCGTGTCGGCGGAGGCATTTAAAGTGGACCCCGGAAAATGGACCAGGGGCTTAGATAGAATGCCACGCAGCG
>JAVMKJ010000021.1:0-7290 GCA_031732855.1 Candidatus Competibacter sp. | reverse complement strand
TCTCGGCGGGTGCGGAAACAGCGGACTCACGTCCGCCGCTCGCCGGCGACCCCAAGGCGATATCGGTTGGCGCGGCGCCGTGGGGTATGCTGATAATTGCTACAATCAACCATCTTCCTGCAGCCTTCCGGCAACCGACCATCGCTGCCCGTCAACGAGGACATCGCCATGCCCCACGCCAACCCCCTGCGCCGGCTGAATGCCGCCGGCCAAAGCGTCTGGTACGACCACATCCAGCGCTCGATGCTGACCTCGGGAAATCTGGCGCGGCTGATTGCAGAGGACGACTTGCGCGGCATCACTTCCAATCCCACCATCTTCGAGAAAGCCATCGCCGGCAGCGGCGATTACGACGAGGCTCTGCGCCGCGAACTCCAGCGCGATCCCAATCAGAGCAGCCGCGAGCTGTTTTTCAGCCTGGCCATCGACGACATCCGCGCCGCCGCGGAAGCCCTGCGCCCGACCCACGACGCCACCGGCGGCGTGGACGGCATGGTCAGCCTGGAGGTTTCGCCCGATCTGGCCCACGACATCGACGGCACGGTTCGGGAGGCCCGCGAGCTGTTCGCCCGCCTGAATCTGCCCAACGTGATGATCAAGGTGCCGGGAACGGTGCCCGGCCTGCACGCCGTCGAGCGGCTGATCGCCGAGAACATCAACGTCAACGTCACTCTCTTGTTCTCGGTGGAGCGTTACGTCTCGGTGGCCGAGGCCTACTTGCGCGGGCTGGAGCGCCGCCGCGCCCGGGGTCTGCCGCTGGATCGAGTGGGCTCGGTGGCCAGTTTCTTCGTCAGCCGCCTCGACACCGCCCTGGATCCGATGCTGGCCGAGCGCCGGCCGGACCTGCGGGGTCAGATCGCCAACGCCAACGCCAAGCTGGCCTACCAGGAGTACCTGGAAATCTTCGGCGGCGGGCACTTCGCCGCCCTGCGCGCCGCGGGGGCGAGGCCGCAGCGCCTTTTGTGGGCCAGCACCAGCACCAAGAATCCGGATTATCCCGACCTGCTATACGTGGACAATCTCATCGGTCCCGATACCATCAACACCATGCCGCCGGCCACCTACGACGCCTTCCGCAACCACGGCGTCGTCGCCAGGACCCTGGACCAGGACGTCGAAGTGGCCCTGGCGCGATTGGCGGCGCTGCCGGAGCTGGGCATCGATCTCAGTGCCGTCACCGATCAACTGGAGATCGACGGGGTCAACGCCTTCATCAAATCCTTCGAAGCCCTGCTGGCCGTCATCGAGGCCAAATCCCGCGCCCTGCTCGCCTGAAAAACCACTACCACCGTCCGGAATACCGATCCATGAGGAAGAAAAAGATCGACTACAGCATCCAGGTCGCCGCCCAGGCCTTCTATCTGGAGGAGCAGTCCGATCCGGAGCAGGAGCGCTACGTGTTCGCCTATACCGTAGTGATCCAGAACCAGGGCAGCATCGCCGCCAAGCTGCTCAGCCGGCACTGGATCATTACCGACGCCAACGGCAAGGTCGAGGAAGTGCGCGGCGAGGGTGTGGTGGGCGAACAGCCCTATCTGCAGCCCGGCGAGGGCTTCCGCTACACCAGCGGGGCGATTCTGGACACGTCGGTGGGCAGCATGCGCGGCAGCTATCAGATGCTGGCCGACGACGGCATGACCTTCAACGCCGACATCCCGCCGTTCGTGCTCTCGATCCCTCGCACCCTGCACTGAGGCGGACGTCTTGACGCTGCGCTACAGCTATACCCTGTTCGCGCCGGTCTACGACGCTTTCGTGGCGCCCTTCACCGCGGCGGCACGGCGGCGCGGCCTGGAATTGTTGCGCGAGGAATCGCCTGCCGAGGTGTTGCTGGTGGGGATCGGCAGCGGGCTGGATATCCCGCTGCTGCCGCGCGGGCCGCGCTACACGGGTCTCGATCTCACCCCGGCAATGCTGGCGCGCGCCCGGCGCAAGGCCGCTGACCTGAAGCTGGCTATCCAGCTCGACGCGGGCGATGCCCGCGCCCTGCCCTATCCCGATGCCGCGTTCGATGTGGTGGTGCTGCACCTGATTCTGGCGGTGACGCCGCATCCGGAGCGGGTGCTGGCGGAAGCCGGGCGGGTGCTGCGGCCCGGTGGTCGGGTGCTGATCCTCGACAAGTTCCTGCGGCCCGACCAGAAAGCGCCGATCCGGCGGCTGGTCAGCCCGCTGCTGGGGCTGCTGGCCACCCGCACCGACGTGGTGTTCGAGGACGTGCTGGCACGGGCGCCGGGACTGGAGGTCGTGTCCGACCGGCCGGCGCTGGCCGGCGGCTGGTTCCGGCACATCGTGTTGCGCAAGGTCGGGAGATGAACGGTACCACTCCGCGTTAGTATGGCAAGAGGCAATCACATGTCCGAACGACCCGACGTTCGAGCGGTCCTCGCCTATCTGCGGGAGTTGCAGGACCGTCTGACCGCTGCCCTGGAAGCCGTCGATGGCACGGTGCGGTTCCGGGAAGATGCCTGGGAACGTCCCGCAACGGGTGGCACTCTCAGCGGTGGCGGTCGGACCCGCGTATTGCGCGAGGGCGCGGTGTTCGAACAGGCCGGCATCAACTTCTCCCACGTCGCTGGAACCCGCCTGCCCCCCTCCGCCACCGCCCAACGGCCCGAACTGGCGGGATGCGGCTTCGAGGCCATGGGCGTGTCGCTGGTGGTTCATCCACGCAATCCCTGCGTCCCGACCTCGCATGCCAACCTGCGCTTTTTCAGCGCCGTCAGGGACGACGCCGATCCGGTCTGGTGGTTCGGCGGCGGTTTCGACCTGACGCCGTATTACGGTTTCGAGGAAGACTGCGTCCACTGGCATCGCACCGCCAAGGCCGCCTGCGATCCGTTTGGACCGGAGGTCTATCCGCGTTTCAAGCGCTGGTGCGACGAGTATTTTTTTCTCAAGCACCGCAACGAACCGCGCGGCATCGGCGGGCTGTTCTTCGACGATCTCAACGAGTGGAGTTTCGATCGCTGTTTCGCTTTCCTGCGCGGCGTCGGCGATCATTATCTACCGGCCTATCTGCCCATCGTGAAACGGCGGTGGGAGTTGCCCTATGGGGAACGCGAGCGGGAGTTTCAGCTTTACCGGCGCGGGCGCTACGTCGAATTTAACCTGGTCCACGATCGGGGCACGCTGTTCGGCCTGCAATCCGGGGGGCGCACTGAATCCATTTTGATGTCGCTGCCGCCGCGCGTGCGCTGGGAATACGACTGGCGGCCCGAACCCGGCAGCCCGGAAGCGCGGCTGTACGAGGTTTTCCTCAGGCCGCGCGACTGGTTGGCCGCGGGGTTTCCAACCGCGCGGGAAATTCCTGGAGCTTAGGACACCTCTCGCGCGGGTCGTAGCAGCGCGTCCAGTTCATCGACCTGCTCGGCCCAGTCCGAATCTTCCGCGATGGCTTGCGTCAGAAATTCCGCCTGGGCCGGCGTCCACCAAGATGCCTGTTGGAGCGGGATTTTGGGATCGAGCGGTCGATGCCAGTGGATGAAATTCCTGATGGCAACAGCATCGGAGGGCAGGCCCAGTTGATCGAACAGGGTGCTCGGATTGTGCGGCGTGGTATCCATGCAATTTCTCCCGCTGCGGTGACTTGAAGGAGTTCCCTGAGTATAGGCGACGTCATCAGCGTGGCAGTTCCAACACCGCTTCCAACCCGCCCTGCGGATGATTCCGCAAGCTCAATTCACCGCCGTGGGCGCGGGCGATGTTGCGGGCGATGCTCAATCCCAAGCCCGTGCCGCCGGTATCGCGGCTACGGGAGCTTTCCAGCCGGTAAAACGGTTCGAACACCCGCTCCAGTTCCGCCGCCGGAATGCCGGGGCCACGGTCGCGGACGATCAGCGTCAGCCGCGCCGGAGTATCCGCGACCGCGATTTCGGCGCTCCGGCCATAGTTCAGCGCGTTGTCCACCAGATTGGTCAGACAGCGCTTGAGCGCCAGCGGCCGGCAACGCAACGGCTGGCGGGCCGCGCCGGTGATGCCGACCTCGTGGCCGACATCCTCCACGTCTTCCTGCAACGACTCCAACAGGGCGTTGATATCCACCGGCGCGATGGCTTCGCTGTCCTCGCCGCCGCGCAGAAAATCCAGCGACGCCTGCGCCATCCGCTGCATGTCGTCGAGATCGGCCAGAAATTTCTCCCGCAGCGGGGCCTCGTCCAACAGTTCCGTTCGCAGCCGCAGCCGGGTGATCGGTGTTTTCAGGTCGTGAGAGAGTGCGGCGAGAATGCGGTTGCGATCCTCGATGTAGCGGATCAGCCGTTCCTGCATGGTATTGAAGGCGCGGGCGGCGCGACCGACTTCCAACGGTCCGCTCTCGTCCAACGACGGTCGGCGGATGTCGCGGCCCAGTTCGCTGGCGGCATCGGCCAGCACGGCGAGCGGCCGGATCAGCGCCCGCACCGCCAGGGCCGCCAGCACCGCGACCGAGACCAGCAACACCAGCAGGATCAGCAGCAACCGCACTGGCCAGGCGATGACTTCCTCCGGCAACACCTGCTGAAACGTCACCGTCGCGCCGTCGCGCAGGCGCACCTGCACCACGAAGTTGCGCAATCCTATCATCATGGCGCGCGCGCGCCAGCGCGGCGGCCGCTCGGCCCAATCGCGCGGGGGTGGCGGCATCTGGTCCGGACCGAGCCAGCGCGGCCGTTCGCCGGGCGGTGGCGGTGGCGGCAGGTCGTCGTTGATTTCCAACTGGAACGGACGGTTCGGTCCCAACTGGCGTTTCAACAGGGCGCGGAACAGGGTGGTGTGATAGCGCTCGTCCGGCGCCGTTTCGGTTTGCCAGGGCAGGTCGAGGCTGAGGCGGGTGGGCGGTAGATCCAAGGCGGTCACCAGCCGTTGGCGTTCGGTTTCGTCCAGGCTGTCGAGCAGATTGACGATGGATGCAATTCGCTGGGCGACGTGACCCCCGATGGCATGGTAAAGGGCCTGATCGCGATCCTGGAGCAGGATTGCGATGCTCAGCAACTGGGTGACAATCAGGCCACCGGTCAAAAACAGCAGCAGCCGGCCGAACAGGGATTGCGGCAGCAGGCGCATCAAAATTCCCGGCTGACGTGGGCCGCCAGCAGATAACCTTCGTTGCGAACGGTCTTGATGATGGCGGACTCGCGCGGATCGTCGCGCAGGCGCCGACGCAGCCGGCTGACCTGCACGTCGATGCTGCGGTCGAACGGCGTGGCCTCGCGGCCCTGGGTCAAATCCAGCAATTGATCCCGATTCAATATCCGCTGTGCATGATCCAGGAACACCCGCAGGAGCCGATATTCGCTGGCCCCCAGCGGCACCAGTACTCCGTCCGGCGCGACCAGTCGGCGGGCGGTGATGTCCAGGGTCCATCCGGCGAAATGCAGACAGCGGGCCTCGCCCGGTTCGGCGGGCACATTGCGGGCGCGGCGGAGGATGCTCTTGATCCGCGCCAGCAACTCGCGCGGGTTGAACGGCTTGGGCAGATAGTCGTCGGCGCCCATTTCCAGGCCGACGATGCGATCGGTATCGTCGCCGCGAGCGGTCAGCATGATGATCGGGATTTGCGAGCGGGCGCGCAGGTTGCGGCACAGGACCAGCCCATCGTCGCCGGGCAGCATCAGATCGAGGATGACGAGGTCCACCGGCCCCTGCTCCAAGGCGGCCCAAAATCCGCGACCGTCGGCCACGCCGGTCACCTGGTAACCGTTGCGGCCCAGATAGTCGGCCAACAGTTCGCGCAAACCTGGATCGTCGTCCACGATAAGAAGATGATCGGTCATGATGTCTGGGTTCGGCGGGCTCGATGGGGGGATTGTAAAGGCTTGGCGGGCGGCAGGGGTCATGTGATACAAATCGTTACAAAATTCCCCTCCCGGCAAAATCCCGGTTACAAGGCGGAAGTTTAATACGCCCGTGTTCGACGAAACCGAGGAGTTCGATGATGACGCTACATAAAAAGCTGTTAACCGCTGCCGCGATCGTGGGGCTTGGGTTGACCACCGTCGCTATTGCCAATCCCTGGGGTGGCCATGGTCCGATGATGGGTGGCGGGGATTGTCCGATGATGGGCGGTGATGGTCCGATGATGGGTGGTGGCCCCGGTGGTGGCCCGCAACGGCGGATGGAGATGATGCGGCAGTTCCACGCCGAGCGGATGGAGTTGCTGGAGGCGCGGTTGAAGCTCAAACCCGACCAGCAGAATGCCTGGAAAGCTTTCCTGGCGGCTCAGGACGCCCATCATGCTGAAATGATGAAGATCCGGCGGGAGATGCGAGACCGGGAAACTACGGCCATGGCTCAGTTTGAGGAACGGGTCCAGGGCATGGAGCAGAATCTGGCCAGCATGAAGGTGATGGTCAAGGCCGCCGGCGATCTTTATACCGCTCTCGATCCGACCCAGAAGAAGGTCATGGATGATTTTTTCACCAATCGGCCGATGCACCGGATGATGCGGGGGCAAGCGGATCAGCCGATTCCTCCGATCCCGCCGGCTCAACAACCGCAATAACGATCGGCCCGTCCGGTCGAGCGAAGGGCGATGCTCCACGAGCATCGCCCTTATCTTTTGCAGAGCAGCACCGTTTCCCTTACTCTTTCCTGCCTTTCGACAGCCGGCTGTTTTAGAATAATCCCGTAAATTTGTTGCGTTAATCAAACCGGCGGCACAACGAAGAAGGTAAGGGCGATGCTGGAAGAAAATATTCTTAAAATCATCGAATTGCGTCACGACGCACCTTACGCGATTCTGGGGCCTCACTATATCGAGCGAGAGCGGGCGCTGGTGATCCGTGCCTTTCTGCCGCAGGCCGAGCGCGCTTACGTGCTGCCGGCGGACGGTACGGGCAAACGCGAGATGGAGCGGTTGCATCCGGATGGCCTGTTTGCCGCCCGCTTTCCGGGAGTCAGGGAACTGGAGTACCGACTCGTCGCCGTCGATGCCAGCGGCCAGTCCATTACCTTTCACGATCCTTACGCCATTCACGAACCGTCCTTCAACGGCGCCGATAGCCAGGCGTTCCGGCGGGGAACGCTGGCAACCCTGTTCCTCAAGCTGGGCGCCCACCCGCGGGTCAAGGAAGGCATCATGGGCGTCAACTTCATGTTGTGGGCACCCCACGCCAGCCGGGTCAGCGTGGTCGGCACCTTCAACCAGTGGGATGGTCGCCGCCATCCGATGGAGCGGCACGAGTCCGGGGTATGGGAGTTGTTCGTCCCCGGCCTCGGTCTGGGCGAACTGTACAAATACGAGATTCGCAACGCCGAAGGGTCCGTATTCCTTAAGACCGACCCACTGGCCTTCCATACCGAGATTTATCCCAA
>JAVMKJ010000020.1:0-7367 GCA_031732855.1 Candidatus Competibacter sp. | reverse complement strand
GACAGGGACGACGAACCCGACAGGGACGACGAACCCGACAGGGACGACGAACCCGCACCACCGCCCAGTCCAGAACTGGCGCCGCCCGACAACCCGCCGGCGGTTCCCGCGCCGCCGGACAACTGCGCCGGCTTCAGGCCCGGCGCCAGTTCGCCGCCGCGACCCGCGCCGCCGCCGCCCAGATTGAACAGGCCATTGAGCAGTTCGGCGATGTAGTCGGCGCGATTATGTTGCACCGCATAAACATACAGCCGTTCGCCGCCGATGCCATCCAGCCGCTCGATCCAGGTCGCCACTTCCTTGAGGTATTCCACCTGCGGCGTGATCACCAGCACGGCGTTCAGCTTGCTGAGGGGCACGAACTTGAGCAGTCCGGCGATCGGAGTGCCGGATCCTTCGCCCAGAAACTGGTTCAACTCGTTGGCCACAGCCTGGCTGTCCACGTTGCGCAGCCGGAACATACCGATCGACATGCCCTTGAGCCAATTCACATCGAAGGTATCGATGGTGCTCTGGACGTTGGCCAGTTCCTGCGGCGTGCCCGCCAGGATCAGCAGGTTGCGGATGGTATCGGCCCGCAGGATTCCCCCGTCGGGTAAAAAGGGAGTAATGATCGCCTGCATCTCGGCGGCGCTGACGTAGCGCAACGGCACGATCCGCACGCCGTAGCCCACCCCGGCCCGCCCCAGACGCGGAACCAGATTGCCCTGCTTGATCGCGCCGGCCGCCGGGAGGATTCGGTACAAGGCGCCATCGCGAACCACGACCGCCCCGCTCATCCGCAGCAGGGTCTCCAGGGTGGGCAGCAACTGATCCCGCGCCAAAGGCCGGCTGGTTTGGACCGTCACCTCGCCCTGCACCTGCGGATCGACCGTGTAGTTCTCCTTGAGGGTGTCAAAAATCACCTTAACCACGTCGCGGACGTCGGCACCCTCGAAATTCAGGGTCACCTCGCCGGGCGCGGCCTGGGCTGGGGGCACCGGCCGGGTCGCGAGCCGTCGGTCGATGAAATTGCCCGTTCCCGGCAGAATCATGGCGCCCTTGGGCGTCGAGACGATGTCTGGGCCGGTCTTGGCCGCCTCCGAAGGGGACAGCGGCCTTGCGGTCAATTGCGGTGTTCCACCGGCAGACGGGCCGCCAGGCGCCACTTGGGCGTTCTCGTCGGATGGCGCCGTCGCGCATCCCCCCAGCAGCAAGGCCAACAGAACGACCGTTGCTGGCCGGAACGGAATCTTGATCATGAACTTGTCAGCCTTTTCCATCGTCGAGCGTTATTGCGGCGGCGCGGGAATCACCGGCGGCGGTGCCTCGGGTGGCGGTGGCGCCGGTATGCTGGCCGGCGCCACCGCATCCCCCGCTGGCCGGACCGGGGCACGGGGCGGGGTTTTCGGCCTGACCGGCCTTTTCGGGCGTTCCAGCGCCAATTCCTGGATTGTCTGACCCTTGCGCAAAACGACCCGGTTGGGAAGGATCGCTTCCAACCGCCAATCGCCCACCGACTCGCCCGGCTTGACGCGTGCCACCTTCGCGTTCGGCTCTTCCGGCCGCAGTAAAGCCACGGTCGATTCCGGGGCGATCATGATCCCGATCAGCACCGGCTTCTGTTCCGGACCGGCCGTTGGCTTTTCCGGCGCTGCTTCCTCGGGGGGAGGCGGCTCCGGCTGACGGGCGGCGACAAACAGCGGATGGGCGACAATTTCACCGTACTGGTCCAGCGGCGGCAACTGAAACGGCTGGACCGGCGCCACCGCCGGCAATTCGGGTGGTCGCCGAGCCGCATCGACCGCCACCGCCGGCCGCGGTGGGTGCGCCAGTTGCCAGATTACGGCCGCAACCGCCAGCCCTCCGGTCAGCAGCCACAGCAACCACCCCGCGGTTCTGGCCGACACCTAGCCGCCCTCCTTGTGGAGATAACCGGAGACTTCAAACTGCGCGTTCAACTGTACCCGGGTGTAGCTGGCCAGCCTGCCGCCCGACAACCGTGGCCGAGTCTCCCGCGCCGCGACCTCCAGATTATCCACGAACAGCAGCGGAGTCTGCGACTCAAGATCGTACAGGATCTTGCGCAAGCTGTCGGTATCGCCCGACAAGGTCGCGCTGACCGTTACCTTGACAGCACTCCCCTCCTCGACCGGCGGCAACGCCTGGGTACTCCGCAGGGTTCCGCCCGCCGCCTCGACCACCGCCTTGACCCGCTGCTGCAGATCGGCGGCCGCCAGCGCCGGCACCGATTGCGGCAGATACCGAGCGGCGACGCCGTGGTCCTGTTCGATTCTGGCGATCAATTGCTGGATCGGTTCGCGACTCGCAGCCATCCGCTGCAATTGTTCCAACCGTCCCTGGAGCTGCTCCACCTGGGTCTGGTAGTAACGGTAACTGCCGAGCAATCCCCGGTCCACCAGCAGGTGGAACGCGCCGCCCACCACCAGCGCCAGCAATAGCAGCGCCGCCAGGCGCTGGCTCCAGCCGGGTGCGGTCGAGGCGGCCATCACGGTTCCCTGCCGACCCGGGCGCCCAGCACGAAACGTTCCTTGCCGGTTCTGGGATCGGTGGTAACCGGCGACTGGAAGGCCACGCCGCCGAAGAGCTTGGAGGATTCGACGATGCCGACCAGCGCCGAAGACTTGGCGGACTGACCCACCAGTTGCAGGGCGTCGCCCTTGATCTGCAATCGTTCCACCCAGGTATCGTTCGGGATGATCGCGGTCAACTCCCGCAACAAATCCACTTGGGGCGGCACGGTTTGTTTCTTCTGCGCCAGCATTTGGGAAGTCTCCAAGGTCCGGTCGAGCCGGTCGCGCAAAGCCAGGGACTGATTCGCCATCTTCTGGGCTTGGCCGACCTTGGCCATCATTTCGATCGCGAGTTGGCGCTGCTGCCAGATCGGCAAGACCGCGGCTACCGCGGCCAGCAACAGGCTGGCGACCACCACAGCCGTCCGCAACCGTTTATCCCGAAGGCCGCGACGCGCGCGCTGTTCCGGCGGCAGCAGGTTGATGCCGGCGCGACCATCCACCACGTCCAGCACGTCCGGCGGCAAACCCCGCTGCCGCAATTGATCCAGCACCGGATCCACTCCAGCCCGAGGCAGGGCGATCAGTTCCACTCGCAGCCGACGTTGCTCGGGCTGGCGCCCCAGCACGATCACGTCGTAATAGACCTGAGCGGCGGGGAACGGCGTCAGTCGGTCCATCTCGAATCCCACCACTTGGCGTGGGTTCTTCTCGGCGGCCAAGGGCAGCGACAGCGTTCGAATCAGGGCTTGGCTGGCCGGAAACCGCAGCACCCATTGCCGGGGTTTCTCGGTCCTGAACCAGCCGGCGACCGCGTTCCAGTCCGGCGACGCCAAGCTCAACCGCTCCAGTTCCTGAATCTGGTCGGGTTCCTCGCGCGCCAGCACGCCGGCGCCGTCTTCGATCGCCAGCACCAGCCGCCGCGACGAGCCAGCCAGCCAACGACGCGCGCCAGCGGGCAACCAAGCCAGCAGGCCATCCCGCCACCAACGCCAAGCGGTGCCCCACTCCAAGTAGGGATTGATTTTCAGACTCAGCAAACGCGATGGCACGCCCCGACAAACTCCGCGATCGACCGCCTCGAATTCCCGATCATGATGGTTCCCCTAACCTCCCTCACGCCACGCCCGCAATCGTGGTCTCTTATCAGCCAACCTGCCCTGCAGGTCGATGACGGCTTCGACGCGGGCTGCCGTTCCAGCCGCCGTCTCCGCCACGACGGCGATATGATAAACATTTGTGCGGTCTTGGGAAAAAAAGGATACGCCACCACCCGGCCGCAAGGGTGGCGGTGGCACCCCATCGACCGCGGCCCGGGCGCGCGCGGACAGATAATCGGCCACGCTCCGCTCGTCCAGCCCCAGCGCCAGCAGGACCCGAGAGGGCGCCAGTTCCGGATTGACGCCGGCGTGCCGAGCAAACACGGTGACCGCGCCGGCCAGACGCTCCTCGAGTTCCGGAGTCATGCCCAGCACCTGCCGCAATTCCTCGACGCTTTCGAACGGAGCGTTCTTCGGTCCGGGCCGACCAGCGGCTCGATACGCGACGCTTTCGGCGCCGCCCGGCAGTTGTTGATCGTCCGGGTCGCGCCAATCCTGAATCGCCGCCGCCAAACGATCCTGATTCCTCGGGTCCACGCCCGCCGCCTTCAGCAACGCCCCGAGCAGGTCGGGACCGGCCGCGTTCAAATTCACCAGACCGCCGGCGTCCACCACCTCAATGCGCAGCCTTCCTTCGCCGAACCGCCAGTCGTGGGGATCGCCGTTCGGCGGCCATCGAGAGCGGGTTTCCCGGTTCGCGCCCGCCGATGCGTTCAGTTGCCAGGCGACGGCGTACGCCACCCCCGCCTCGGCCAAAGCCCGGGCTTGCGCCCGTTCGACCGTGCTGGCCGCCAGCCGGGTCTCGACCCGCATGGAGTAGGCGAAGGTGCCAGCCATCACCGCCAGCAGGGCCACAATCCACAGCACGATGACCAGCACCATGCCCCGTTGGCCGATCCGGTGACGGGAGCAACCGGAAACAACGTTCATCCAGACGGCCCCTCGGCCAAGGCAACCACCAGGTCCGGCCAGCTTTCGCCCCGCAGGATGAGATTGAGACGCACCAGCAGCGGCCGCCGTTCCTGGTTCGCCCATTCGGAACGCCAGCGCGGCGGATCCTGATCGTCATCCCGTTCCGGGCCGAAATAGGCCCATTCGACACCGGAAACGCCTTCCAGCAGGACGGTTTCCCGTTCCTCGCCGGCGGTCGGGTCACCGGGCAGATACGGCCGCCAGCGAACCCGTATTTGGCCATCAGCCGTCTCGACCCGGATGCGGTACAAGCCTCCCTGCCCGAGATGGACCAGCATCGGTGCCACGAACTCGACGGCGGTCGCCTCGCCAGCGAACACGACGATCTTCTTCCGCTTCTCGTTGGTCTCGGTCTGGTAAACGGTCATGGACTGCGCCAGTTGCCGGCGCAGGAATTCCTGTACCGAGCGTAGCCGGTTGCTGGCCTCGGCGCGCCGCTCGCCGCTATCCCAGCCGTTTAGCCCCAGCCGCAGACCGCTGTAGAGTACCACCAGCACCAACCCCATGAGAGTGATCGCAACCACCAACTCCAGCAGGGTGAAACCCGTCTGCCGCCGGTTCGGGCCACGCCGTTCCGCCACCATCAACGCCGCCCGTCCAGCGGTTCGAGCGGCGCCAGCCGCAGGGTCTCCAGCAGCACCGAGCGCGGGTGCAACAGCCCTGGCCAGAACACTTCGACGCTGACTCTATAGGCGCGCAGTCGGGTTTGCTCGGAATCCGGCAAGCCCTCGGAGAATGCATTCACCGTGCTGCGCCAGGAAAAGCGGTCGTTGACCGGCCCCTCGCGCACCCCTTCGCTAAGCGGGGTTTCGCGACCGATGGCGGCCAGGATCGATTCGGCGTACAGGGTGGCCTGGGTATAATCGTCCGCCGTGCCGGCGTTGCGCAGCCCGGTGGCGAATACTTGCAACAGCACGCCCAGCGAGACGCTGAGGATGGCGAAAGCCACCAGCACCTCGAGCAGGGAAAAGCCGCGCTGCCCGTTCATTCGTCGGTCCATCTCCGGGCGGCCATGGTTTCGAACCATCCCGGCGCAGCGCGCCACCCCTTCTCAACCAAGAAGGGGAATGACGATCGCGGCAGGGAGGCCAGAAACATCATCACGGCTGCGTCTCTTGCTCGACGATGGCGATGGCGCCGGTCAGCCAGTCCACGTTGATCCGGTAAGTCAGCTTCGGACCGCCGATCGTGATGGAACCGCCGGTGGAACTGCCATCCGGAAAGAAGCGGATGCTGCCGGTCGTGTTGTCGAGCAGTTCCGACCGGGCGGTGTAGAGCTTGAGCGCCACGCTGTCCGGCAACGCGATTTCGCGTGGGTCGCCGGTCACACCGAAGCGGTGGCCGGTCAGGTCGAGAGTCAACACAGCCTCCTGTTGGCGAGTTACAGCTTCGTTGCGGGCGCCGCGCAGACCAGCGGCCAGTTGCCGGGTCGCGGCGCGCAATTCGGTGGCGCCACCCAACCCGGACAGCAGCGGTGGCACCAGCGCGACCAGCAGCACGCCGATCACCAGCGCGACCAGGATTTCCAGCAGGGTAAAGCCATATTGCCACCTCACCCCCTGCCCTCTCTCCATGAATGAAGAGGGGGAGTCGAAGGTGGGAGTAAGGTCTGGCGCCGTCCCCACCGAACCCATTAGCCTGCCTGCTACTGCCAGCTCACCACATCCTGATTCTCACCGTCGCCACCCTCGGCGTTATCGGCGCCCAGCGAATACAGATCGAAGTATCCATGCTGGCCGGGGGAACGATACTGATAATCGTGGCCCCAGGGATCCTTGGGAACGATGTTCTTGCGCAGATAGGGACCGTTCCAGCGGGGCGCGCCCGCCGGTTGCGAGACCAGCGCCTGCAAACCTTCGCTGGTGGTGGGATAGCGACCCATGTCCAGCCGGAAGGCGTCCAGAGCGGTGCTGAAGTCCTCGATCTGCAGCTTGGCGGTCTTGGTGTTGGCGCCGCCCAGGTATTTGATCACCTGCGGCCCCACCAGTCCGGCCAGCAGGCCGAGAATGACCAGCACCACCAGCAGTTCGATCAGGGTGAACCCGCGCGAGCGGCGGACATCGTCTTTAAATTTCATGAATCGCGTACCTGAAATAGAAAAATCGCACGAGCGGCCATGGTGCTCAGAAGGCCAACTCGTTCAGACTGAGGATCGCCACCAGGATGGACATGATGATACCGGCGATAATCACGCCCAGTCCCAGGATCAGCGCCGGTTCCAGCAGGGTCAGCAACCGCTTGATGGTGGTCCGTACCTCCTCGTCGTAGGTGTCCGCCACCTGGAGCAGCATCTCCTGCAACTGGCCGGTTTCCTCGCCGACCCGAATCATCTGCACCGCCAGCCTGGGAAAGCCGCCGGCATCCAGCAGCGGATCGGCCAGCCCCCGACCGGTCTTGACATGCTCGGCCACTTCGCCCAATGTCCCCGCCAGCACCTGGTTGCTCAGGGTCTCCCGGACGATGGTCAGGGCGCTCAGCAGCGACACGCCGTTGCCGAGCAGGGTTCCCAGGGTCCGCGACAGTCGCGCGGTTTCCACCTTGGCGATCAGATCGCCGAACAACGGCAGGCGCAGGAACCAGCCATCCCAGCGGATGCGGCTGGCCGGTTGGCCCAACTGCTGGCGCATCACCACCACCAGCAGAACGATCAGGATGGCCCCCACCCACCAGTAGTACCGAAATCCGTCCCCGGCGGCGATCACGATCTGCGTCGCCAGCGGCAGGGCCTTGCCGGCATCGGCGAACAAACGCTGAAATTGCGGTACCACGAAGGTCAACAAAA